>JACQVS010000182.1 GCA_016209605.1 Planctomycetota bacterium | reverse complement strand
TGACCCTGGAGGAGGCCATCCCCGAGATCAGCTATCACGCCACCAACGGGACGAAGCACGCTCCCCCCGGCTCCCTGTTCGAGCAGTGCTCCGCCAGGGCGGCCGGGATCGACGCTTTCGACTCCAGCGGCCGCATGGGGCTCCTCCATCTCGGCTTTCCGCTCAAGATGATGCTCCAGCCGGACGGGCACTTGACCTCCGTCGACCTGCTGCATACCCTCGCCGGGGCCATCATCTTCGACGTCTACGAGAATCAGGACGCGCGCTTGATCGCCGTGCAAATCCCCGAGCGCGTCCTCAAGACTTTCCCCGGCCCCGCCCACGGCCCCAAGGGGCTGCGCCGGCTCACGGGATTCGACAGGGGGCAGATCGCCTTCGGGACCATCCTCAAGCCGACCGCCGGCATCACCCCTCAGGAGGTCGGCAAGCTGGTCGAGAAGGCGGCTTCATCCAAGCTCTTCATGTTCGTCAAGGAGGATGAAAACCTCTATCCCAGGCTCGATTACTCCCCGGCCCGCGAGCGGGCCCGCCAGGCGGCCGCCGCCATCCGGCGCGTCCAGGACAGACGGGGCGGCCTGGGGATCATCTTCGCGCCGCACGTGAGCGGCGCGCCGCATGAGATCCTCGAAACCGTCCACGCCGTCGTCGAAGAAGGCGCCACGGGCGTGATGTTCAGCGAGACCTTCGCCGGCGGCACGGTGCGGCTGGTGCGCGAGGCGACCCGGCACTTGCCCCAGCCGCCGGCCATTTACGGCCACAACGCCGGCATCGGCGTGAAGACGCGCGGCATCTGGCGCGAGGTGATCGACTTCCTGGCGCGCCTGGACGGCATCGATTTCCGGCAGACGGCGCCGGTGCGGCCCGGCGCCGCTCCATTCATCCGCCCCTACGGCAAGGAGTGGATCGCTTCCGAGGAAATCCTCATCCGGCCGCTCCCCGGCATCAAGCCGGCCATGATCGCCCGGGCGGGCGCCCTCGACCAGGGGAACATCGGCATCAACCTGGCCGACGCCGAGCGTCGGGGAATCGGCGAGAACATCCTCTTCCTGGCCGGTTCCGCCATCAACTCGATCAAGAACGCCGAGGGGAAGCCGGATCCCCGGATCGGCGCGGAGGCGATGTTGCAGGCCATCGAGGCGCATCGCTCCGGAGAGCTCCGCCATGCGCCGCCGGAGGAGCACCTCGCCGCCCTGGCGGCCCTGGCGGAGAGGAAAAACCTCAAGGCCCTGCGCGAGGCGCTCCGCCAGCGCTACCCCGAGGAGGCCCGATGAAGAAGGAAGAGCGGCTGCTGAGGATCGGCATCCTGGGCTGCGGCCCCATCGCTCAGATCGCCCACTTCGACGCCTGCCGCAAGGCGCGCAACGCCGAGCTTTACGCCATCTGCGACGTCGCCGAGGACCTGCTCCTGAAGATGGCCGCCATCCACGAGCCCAGGGCGTCGTACCGCGGCTACGACGACATGCTCGCCGATCCGAACGTCGAGGCGGTCCTCATCGGGGTGGCCGACCCGTTCCACGTGCCCCTGGCCAGGAAAGCCATCGCCGCCGGGAAGCACGTCCTCGTCGAAAAACCTCTGGGCGTCAACGTCGAGGAGTGCGAGGAGCTGCGCCGCGCCGTCCGTAAGACCGACCGCGTCTTCCAGATCGGCAACAACCGGTGCTTCGACTCCGGCATCGCCTTCGCGCGCCGGTTCATCCAGGAGGAGATCGGCGAGCTCCTGGCCCTCAAGGCCTGGTACTGCGACTCCACCTACCGCTACACCATGACCGACAACCTCCAGCCCATCGTCCGAGAGAGCAAGAACGCCCGGCGGCCGGAAGGCAACCCCAAGGCCGACAAGCGGCGCTACTTCATCCTCACCCACGGCAGCCACCTCGTCGACATGGCGCGCTTCCTGGGCGGAGAGATGGCCAGCTTGCGGGCGAGGCTGTGCGAGAAATTCGGGGCTTACAGCTGGTTTGTGGAGGTGGAATTCGCCGGCGGCGCCCTCGGCCACCTGGATCTGACCATTCCCATTCGCGGCGATTTCCAGGAAGGCTTTCAGGTTTACGGCGAAAAGGGGAGCGTCCAGGGCACCGTCTACCTGCCCTGGTTCCACAAGTCGAGCGCGGTGGAGTGCTTCTCCGTCAAGGACGGCCAGTTCCGCCGGCCCCTGGGCGAGGATGCTTACACTTACAAACTGCAGATCGAAGGCTTCGCCGACGCTATCCTCAAGGGGACGCCGCAGCGCGGCGCGGGGATCGACGACGGCGTGGCGGCCATGCGGGCCATGGCGGCGATCGCGCGCTCCGTCCAGACCGGCGAGAGCGTCAAGCTGGCGGAAGTCACGGGAGGCGTCTGATGCGCATCGGCATCATGGCCAAGACCTTCGCGCGGCCGAGCCTCGAAGAGGTGCTGGAAGCCGTGAAAGCGCGCGGCCTCGACGCCGTGCAGTTCAACATGACCTGCGCCGGCCTGCCGCCCATACCCGACCAGATCGACGGCTCCCTCAGCGACCGCATCCGCCGGGAGCTGGAGAGGCGCGGCATCGCCATGGCGGCCGTCTCCGGCACCTTCAATATGATCCATCCGGACGAGGCCAAACGCCGCGAGGGCTTGAGGAGGCTGGAGGCGCTCGCCGCCGCCTGCGGGCGCCTCGGCACCTCCATCATCACCTTGTGCACCGGAACGCGCGACCCGGAGGACATGTGGCGCCGCCAGCCGGAGAACGACGCCCCGGAGGCCTGGGAGGACCTGCTCCGGTCGATGCGCTCGGCGGTCGAGATCGCCGCGAGGCACAGGGTCACCCTGGCCTTCGAGCCGGAGGTCTCAAACGTCGTCGACTCCGCCCTGAAGGCTCGCCGCCTGCTGGACCAGATCGGCTCGGAGCGCCTCAAGGTGGTGATGGATGCCGCCAACCTCTTTCACGCCGGCGAGCTGCCCCGCATGCGCGCGGTCCTGGATGAAGCCTTCGACCTCCTCGGCCGGGACATCGCCCTCGCCCACGCCAAGGACCTGAGCCGTGACGGCGAGGCCGGCCACGAGGCGGCCGGTACGGGTCTGCTGGACTACGACCATTACGTGGCCAAGCTGCGGGAGGCCTCTTTCAAG
>JACQVS010000167.1 GCA_016209605.1 Planctomycetota bacterium | reverse complement strand
GCTGCGCGCTTCGCGCTCCGCCCGCAACCCAATAATAACCGCAAAGACGCAAAGGACGCAAAGTTAAGACGCAAAGCGAATTGGAGAGCGGTCCTGGGACGCCAAGACATCTCCGCAGCCTGCGAAGAAGTTTTGATGATAAAGTCTAACGGCGACAAAATCTCTGAAAGGATCCCCATGGAGGAAGTTCTGAGGCGGGCCGAGTTGTTCGATGGCCTGTGCGACGACGAGGTGTCGCGTCTGGCGGCGATCGCCAGACCCCGATCCTTGCGCGCGGGTGAGTACCTGTTCCTGCTGGGCGACAACGCGGACAAACTTTACGTGGTTTTGAAGGGGAGCATGGACCTCTGCTTCCCTTTGTCGTTCGGCGGCGTGATCAAGGACATCACCCTCGAGTCGCTGCCCTCTGGCCGCACGCTGGGGTGGTCCAGCTTTGTGAAACCCTACCGCTTCACCCTTTCAGCGCGGGCCGCGGAGGCCACCGAGTTGATCGGTTTCCCAAGAACCGAGCTGGTGCGGCTCTTCGATGCCTTCCCGCGGATCGGGTATCTCTTCAGCCACAAACTTTCCGAGATCATTGGCCGCCGTCTGCTCAACTTGCAAGCCTTGTGGGCGAGGGAGCTGCAGCGCGCGGTGGCGAGCGGCCTGGGATCCGCTCCGGCGCCCAGCCCGGCGGGCGCCTCCTGAGAGGGCCCTGCAAAAATTGAACTTTAAGTTCGCGGATTCTTATGGCTATTGAGATTCGGGTGACTTCACGATGTTCTTGACTCGTCGAGAATTCCTCATGGCAGCGAGTGCGGCCTGCACCTCGAATTTATGCGCCACCCCAGCGCCCTTTCAACGAATCATCTACGCGGGCTCCAAGAAAGAGTCCAAGCCTCTGGAGCGCTTTGCCACGACTCTCTGCCGCCAGTGCCCGGGAGGGTGTGGCCTGCGCGTGCGGATGGTGAATGACAGTGTGGTCGGAATCGCCGGGAATCCTTTGCACCCGATCAATCATGGAGGCGTGTGCGCCCGGGCGCCAGCCGCCCTCCAGACGTTGTACAACCCGGACCGCCTCACCAAGCCGATGCTGCTGGCTGGGCCGAAGGGGGCCGGACGCTACCGCCCGATCGAGTGGGACGAAGCCATCGAGCGTCTCGCCACCAAGCTCAAAACCATCCGGCGCGATCCGGGCCCACAAAGTCTGGTGGTGGTGATCAACGGTGACCGTGGATTGACACGTCTCTTGTGGAGTCGCTTTCTCCAGGCCTATGGCAGCAATAATTTGATCGACTGGTCCTTTCCCGAGGGGCATGTGGCCTATCCGGCCGTCTGGGCCACGCAGGGATTGAGGCGGGCAGTCGGCTACGATCTGGCCAGGGCCAAGTATGTCCTGTCCTTCGGCAGCCAGTGGCTCGATGCCCATTGGTCCCCCGCGCATGCAAGCGAGATCTTTGCCTCTCTCCGCGGCCAGGGAGAGGCGGTTCGGGCCAGGTTCATTCACGTGGAGCCGCGCCTCTCCCTCACCGGGGCAAAGGCAGACGAGTGGATCCCCGTTCGTCCGGGAACGGAGGGGGCTCTGGCGCTAGGGCTGGCCCACGTGATCTTGCGGGAAGGGTTGTACGATCGAGATTTCGTCGAAAACTTTACCCATGGCTTCGAAGACCCCGCCGGGGGAACCGGCGAGCGGATCGGCTACCGCCGGCTGGTCCTCCGCGACTACGCCCCATCAAAAGTGGCGAATATCACCGGCGTTCACGAAGCAACCATCTTTCGCTTGGCCAGGGAGTTCGCCTCGAATGCACCTGCCCTGGCGATCGGCTTCGATGGCTCCGGGGCGGCCACTCAGCGATGTTATGATCGCATGGCGATCCATTCCCTCAATGCGCTGGTGGGCAGCATTGACGTGCCGGGAGGAGTCACCTGTTTTCAAGATCTCGAGATCTTGAACTTGCCCGCCCCGGACCCGGATGAGACCGCCGAGCGGGGCCTTTCCAGGCCGCGCTTTGAGAACGCTGACCGCGCCACCTATCCTCTCGGCGCGAACGCTCCTCACATCCTGGCGGAACACGTGCTCGCCGAGCTGCCTTACCCCAACGAAGTCATGGTTCTTGGAGACGTCGATATCGTTTTCACTAGCCCGCACCCGGAGCGCGTGAGGCAGGCGCTCGCCAAGATTCCGTTTGTCGTGAGCTTGTCTCCGTGGCTCAACGAAACCGCGAGCTTCGCGGACCTGATCATTCCGGAGAGGCACTTTCTGACTCGCTGGGATGTGGACGTTGGCCACACTCTGACCGGACAACCGGCGGTGACCATCGGGCAGCCGGTGATAGATTGGCCTCAGGAGGGGCTCGCCTCGGCCGATTTGATCCTCGAGCTGGCGCGCCGATTGGGCGGAACCCTTCCCGCGGCCTTGCCTTTCAAGGATGCCGAAGCAGTAGTGAGGACGGTTTTCAAACATCTCCATGCGTCCAATCGCGGCGGCCCCTTCAGCTCCAGGGAGGAGGAAGGCTGGACCCGCTTGCTCGAGGGGGCAGGATGGCGCTTTCAGATGACGGGCGGGGAAGAGGATTTCTTCAGACAGGCATTGCAAAGCGGAGGCTGGACGGACCCGATCTACTACCACCGCGAATGGGACAGGGTCTTTCGCGCCCCGCCGCGGCGGTTCGCATTCCACTCCACGGTGATCGCCGAGAGTTTGAAGCCCGGATCCATTGAGGATGATATCCGGTGTCTTCCACACTACGAGCCGGTTCACAGCGAGCCTTCCGATGAGACCTTTCCTTTGAGCTTGTACGTGTATCCCTTGCCGAGCCTGGCGGGGATGACAGACGCGAACGTCCCGTGGTTGATGGATACCTTTGGTAGGAACAAGCAGGAGCGCTGGAGGAATTGGGTCGAGATCAATCCGGTTACCGGGGAGCAGCTGGGAATCAAAGACGGCGATGAAGTCGTTGTAGAATCCCGCCGCGGCAGGATTCGTACGCGCGTCAAGTTATTTCAGGGGGTCATGCCCGGCGTGGTGGCTTTTCCCTGGGGTCTCGGGCATCAGAAAGGAGGCCGATGGTGCGAGGGAGTCGGTCAGAATCCCTCGGAACTTGTAGAAGCTTATACCGATCCGTTGACGTCAGAACAGTTCTGGAACGCCAACCGCGTGTCCATGAAGAAAGCATGATTATCGAGTAACGAACGATGGCAAGATGGGGAATGGTGATTGACCTTGATCTCTGCACGGGCTGCCAGGCATGTTCAGTCGCCTGCAAGGCTGAAAACAACCTGGCGGTTCCGCAGGATGGCGTGGCGGATAACGGACGCCATTTCTCCTGGCTGGAGGTCATCTCTTTCGTCGAAGGCGAGTACCCGCGCGTCAAGATGCGCATGCTGCCTCTCCCCTGCATGCACTGCGACCGTCCTCCCTGCGTCAAGGTCTGTCCGGTAGGAGCCACCTACCTGAGCGAAGAAGGCATCGTGGGCCAGATCTACAACCGTTGCATCGGGTGCAGGTACTGCACGACGGCCTGCCCCTATACGGTCCGCTACTTCAACTGGCACGCTCCGGTTTGGCCGGAGCCGATGAGTAAAAGTTTGAATCCCGATGTTTCGGTCCGTCCGAAGGGCGTCGTCGAAAAGTGCACTTTTTGTCACCACCGGTTGATGAAGGCGCGCGATCAGGCCAGGTTTGAAGCGCGCTCGCTGCGGCCCGGTGAGTATGTCCCGGCCTGTGTGGAGGCTTGTCCAGCCAAGGCCATGTGGTTCGGCGACCTCGACGATCCCGCCAGTGAAGTAAGCCAGCTGGCCAGCAGCCGGCGGGCCTTTCGGCTCATGGAGGACCTGGGAACGGAACCCAAGGTGATTTATCTGCAAGAGAGGTGATTCGACGATGAACGATGCCATCGGATCAGCCCATACCCCAAGCCTGGGGGAAGATGCGATCCTGGTTCAGCCGATTGTTCATTCCACGCGCCGTTTTTATATCCTGACGGCCGTGCTCCTGGGCGTCACCGGCCTGGGTATCTTCGCATACTGCCTCCAGTACCGAAATGGGCTCGGAGTCACCGGGTTGAACCGGCCCGTGTATTGGGGCGTTTACATCACCAACTTCGTTTTCTTCATTGGCATCAGCCATGCGGGGACGCTCATTTCCGCCATTCTTCGAATCGTCTCCGCCGAGTGGCGGCGTACCATCACCCGGTCAGCCGAGGTCATCACCGTCATGGTGCTGCTATTCGGAGTCGGCAACATCCTCATCGATCTGGGACGGCCGGACCGGATGCTCAATGTCGTCAAGCACGGGCATTTGCAATCGCCGCTGTTGTGGGATGTATGCAGCATAACAACCTACTTGATCTGCAGCACCGTTTACCTTTATCTTCCTCTCATCCCCGATATCGCCATTCTTCGCGATAACATCGCTAACAAACACTGGCTCTACCGAATGCTCGCCCTGGGCTGGAAAGGCACGCCCAGGCAGTGGCGCATTCTCCATATTCTCATGTCGGTGATGGCCATCGTGGTCATTCCCGTGGCGGTCAGCGTTCACACGGTCGTCTCGTTCGTTTTTGCGATGACCATCCAACCCATGTGGCACAGCGCCATCTTTGGCCCCTATTTCGTCGCCGGCGCCATCTTCTCCGGTGTGGCCGCATTGATCGTGGCCATGGCGATCATTCGATGGGCCTATCACCTGGAGGGCTACTTCAAGCCGATCCACTTCAATTACCTGGGCATCCTCCTGCTGGTGATGAGCCTGTTGTGGCTCTATTTCACCCTGTCCGAGTTCTTGACCACTTTCTACGGGCACGAGCCCATTCATATGAAGGTTTTCAATGCCAAGCTCTTTGGGCCTTACGCCCCTTATTTCTGGACTATGGTCCTGACGTGCTTCGTCCTTCCGTTCATCATCCTCAGCAATCGTAAAACCCGCACCGTTGCGGGAACGGTCATCGCCTCCATCAGCGTCAATATCGGCATGTATCTCGAGCGCTATATCATCGTCGTTCCCAGCCTTTCGAATCCTCGACTCCCCCGCGAGTCTGTTTCCTATACCCCGACCTGGGTTGAATGGTGCATTCTGGCGGGCTGCTTCTCTACTTTCATGCTGCTTTATGTCTTGTTCACGAAGTTCTTTCCCATCGTCTCCATCTGGGAAGTGAAGGAAGGCCGTGAAAAGGCCGTTGCCGAAGTCTCCGAAAGGATCCGACAATACCTTCCCTCGGCAAACCTGAGCGAACCGAAATTGAAAGATGCTTTGCCAACTTAAAAAGATCACACCTTGTTTATTTAAAAGAACCATGTGGACAAAGGCGGCGGCCGTATTCGCCTGCATGGTTGGGGTCGTCATTGCGAAGGACGGCAAGGCCGACGATCGGGACCTCCTCCCCAATAATGTCTTGAGCGGCTGGAAAGTGTTCAGCGAGAAACAGTGCATCCAGTGTCACGCCATCTGGAACGTGGGAGGTCAAATTGGACCGGACCTGGGCCGCATTGGAAGAGAATATCTCAAGCCGGGCCAGCTTGCCGGCATCATGTGGAACCACATCCCCAAGATGCACTCCTACATGCTCCGCCATCATATCAACTACCCGGTGTTGAGCCTGGAGGAGGTGGACGATCTATTCGGTTTCCTGAATTTCATTGGCTATCTCGAGGAACCCGGCGATCCCGCCGCCGGCCGGCGCATCTTGCGCGAGAAGGGTTGTTCCAGCTGCCACTCAACCGAAGAACGAGCCCAGCAGGTCGGCCCCGATCTCAAGCTTTGGTCGAATTACGCCAATCCCATACTATGGGCTCAGAAGATGTGGGAACATGCTCCCAAGATGGAGCGGGAAATGAAGAAGTCCGGCATGACCTGGCAAATGCTTGCCGAATCGGACCTGTTGAATATCATCGCTTACGTGCGCAGTTTTGGGGGGCACGAAAAGAAGGTTTTTCTCCGGCCCGGCTCAGCGCTGGCCGGCAAGCGGCTTTTCATCGAACGTAAGTGCCAGACCTGTCACCATCCAGGTGGCAGCGCCAAGGATTTCGCCAGCGCCACTTTGCCGGTGACCCTGACCGCCCTCGCTTCCCGCATGTGGAACCATTCCCCCGAAATGACCCGGATGATGGAGGCGCAAGGGGTTGAGCGCAGGTCCCTGGATCCCCAGGAGATGGCGGATATCCTTGCATACATCACCTCCCTCGGCCAGACTGAGCACGATGGGGATCCCCAAAGAGGCCGTCTCATCTTTCAGAGCAAATACTGCGTCGAATGTCATCGGGAGCAGCCAACGGCAGGCACGAAAGCGCCGACCCTGGAGGTGCTCGCCAGCGCCATCACTCCAGGGCGTTTTACTCATGCGATGTGGAACCATGGCGTGACCATGATGGACCGGATGTCGGAAGCTGGCATCGCCTGGCCGGTTTTTCAGCCCGGCGAGCTGTTCGATTTGATCGCTTACCTCAAATCGAACTCCAGGGAAGCCGCTAAGGTCCTCCCTGCTTCAAAGCAACTTGATTCTCGGGAAGAAGCCCCGGCTCAAGCTTTTCTCCCGCCGATCGAGCCTGGAAACGCCTGCATCAGCAACGCATGCCATTCCGGCCTGGTCACCGGCCGTTTTGTTCATGAGCCGGTAGCGCAAGGGGAATGCAATCATTGCCACCTTCTCCTCAATCCGAAGACCCACCAGTTCACGCTTCAGAGCAACAAATCCGACCTGTGCTACAAGTGTCACGATGAGCCGGTCGAGACCATGGCCGCCCATGGGCCCGTGGCGGTCGGCGTATGCACCGCTTGCCACAATCCTCACAGCGCTGAAAACGCCTACGGCCCGAACTTCACCGGCAGCGAAATGTGCTTTGCCGATATCATCGGCATGACTTACGCGCTGGAGACGCTGGTGGGAGGCAAACGGAACCACGGCAAAGAGCCGGTTGTCATCCAGCCTCCGGGAGAGGAAGAGATCTCGATCCCCGCGAACCTTCAAAGATTTGTTCCCTCGGTTCCACAAACTGGCTCCGCAACCATCCGTTCAACGGAGAAACCCCCGGCCTCGGTCCCGGGCAGCTGCATTGCCGGCAACTGCCACGTCACCCTCATATCCGGCGCCGTGGTCCACGCAGCGGCTCAACAGGAGCAGTGCGGCGCTTGCCACAAGCTGGTCAATGAGAAGGATCACCGGTTCGAGTTGTCGGTAAAGGAACCAGCGCTGTGTTACCAGTGTCATGACCAATCCAAAGAAGAGGCCAAGTTTCTTCATGGCCCCGTGGGATTGGGAATGTGCACTCCTTGCCACAATCCCCACAGCGCGCCGAACAAATTTATGCTTCCGGCGGCTGGGGATGAGCTATGCTTCACCTGTCATGCGGAGATGCGCACCCACGTCAAGAAATCGAAGGTGCAGCACCAGGTCATCACCGACAAGGGCTGCATCGCTTGCCACGATCCGCACCGCAGCAATTTCAAGTTCCAGCTCAAGAAAGACCAGTTAGACTTGTGTTCCGAGTGCCACAAGGAGACTCACGATTCCATCAATGCGGCGGTCGTTTCGCACCAGCCCGTCACCTCGGAAAAGAAATGCGCCAATTGCCATGACCCCCATGGCAGCGACATCCCAAAGATTCTTTTGGACACGGAAATCAATCTTTGTCTCGGATGTCACAATAAACAGTTGAACACTCCAAACGGACCGATCATCGATATGAAATCGTGGATTGACAACAATCCCGAGCACCATGGGCCGGTCCGCCAAAGCAATTGCACGGGCTGCCACCTGCCTCATGGCTCAAAAAATTTTCGGATTCTGCGAGATCCATTCCCGAGCAATTTCTATCAGCCCTTCTCAATTGATAGTTACAAGTTGTGCTTTGAATGTCACGAACAGACGATCGTGTTCGATGCCCGCACGACGAGCCTGACGAGCTTCCGCAATGGCGACAAGAACCTTCATTACCTTCACGTTAACCAGCAAAAAGGCCGGACCTGCCGGGCCTGCCATGAAGTTCATGCCGGAACGAAACCCAAGCGGATCAAGGATTTCGTGCCGTTCGGCGCTTGGAAGTACCCGGTGAACTTCGAGCTGACTGAAAACGGCGGACGCTGCGCGCCGGGGTGCCACCGTCCAATGGCTTATGATCGAAAAAATGAAATTGTCAACAAAGGAGATCAAATCTCCAATGCCAGGGAAAAATAGCATGAACCGAAATTTCCTGATACCGATTGGCGTTTTTTTCTCCATTGGCTGGCTTGCCTCATTGAGCATCCTGGAGCGTGAAGCGTTCGCTGTCGAGAATCTCAAGGCTGGAGACCCCCTTCCCGCCTTTTCTCTGCCTCGCGCCGACAAAGAGGGCGAGTACAAGTCTGACCAGTTGAAGGGACGACCCGCCGCCATTGTTTTTTGGCGGCCCCATCAGAGCATGTCGCTGGACGCGCTGCGCGATCTTAAAGCCGTGGCTCAGGAAATCAGCGCGGGCAAGCTGCAGGTCGTGGCGGTGGATGCCTCAAACTCGCCGGCAGAAAAGGTTCAAGCCGCTCTGGCGAGCGAAAACTTGACGTTTCCCATTTTGCTCGATCCACAACGGACCTTGTACGGAAAAGTCGGCGTGATTGTCGCTCCCACCACCCTCTTGCTCGATGCCCAGGGCGTTCTCAAGTTCATTCTCGCCAGCCACCCCATACAATATCGCCAGGTGATCCGGGCCAGGCTGAGATTTCTCCTGGGTGAAATCAATGAGCAACAAATGAGCCAGGAGATTGAACCAACCGTTTTCAAGATCGATCAAAATCTTGCCGCGGCATGGCGGATGTTCAACCTGGGCTCAAAGCTCCAGGCCGAGGGGAAGCCGGACCAGGCGGTGGCGATCTATGAAAAGGCCATATCTCAGGCCCCATCGTTTTCGGAGGCGCGTTGCGCCCTGGGCTTCCTGAAGCTTGCGGCGGGCGACCTCGATGCCGCAGCGCAGCATTTCCGAACCGCGCTGGCGAACAATCCCACTTTGCCGCTTGCCCAGCTCGGCTGGAGCGCGGTCCTTGCACGAACCGGAGAGGACCGCAAGGCGGAGCAGATTCTGCTTTCCCTGATCGGACAGCAGTCGATCGCCTCCCGCGTCCGCTACGAGCTCGGCCGGATTTACAAGGCCCGCGGCGAGACTGACAAGGCCCTCACCTTTTTCCAGGACGCGCTGGCCGCCGTATTTCCTGAGCCCGTTCCTCCTGCCGCCAGGCCGGCGGCGCCCGCGGCAGGCAGGGAAGAGGCCTCGAAGACGTCCTCTCCGCCGGCACAGGCGAGTCGAGGACCTTCGAAACCAACAGCCCTAGCCAGCGAGGGGGGCAAGGACGCAGGGCCTACCGCCCAGGAAAAGAGCGATCTGTTCGGCATTGCCCCGGTCAAGCCTCGAAGCGATGCTCGATACCTTGGCGTCAGCGGTTGTAAAAAGTGTCACTTTCAGCAATGGAAAACATGGCAAGAAACCAAAATGGCCAATGCCTTCAAAATGCTCATGCCCGGAGCTGGATCCGAGTTGAAGTCGAAGCGGAAGCTGGATCCAAACAAGGACTACAGCACTGCCGCCGAATGCCTTGGTTGCCACACCACCGGCTTCGGCTTCCCCGGTGGATACCCCAGTCCTTCCGCCGGCGACGCCTCGGCCGCGGCCCTGGCGAAGGAGAATGCCGGGATCGGGTGCGAGTCTTGCCACGGTCCTGGAGCCGGGTACATGCCGATCCACAAGGAAATCCTGGACAAGAAACGTCCATACAAACAGCAAGAGCTTCTTGACGCCGGTCAGTTCAAGGTCGATGGACAAGTTTGCGCGGCCTGTCACAATGACAAGGCCCCGTGCATCGAGAAAGGATATCTATTCGATTTCGAGAAACGAAAGGCGGAAGGAACGCATGGACACTTCACGCTCCAGTTCCAGGCCAAGTGAACGGCTCGAGGTTAAAGGTTCATCTGCCATGGCGCTGAAAAAAAAGTATGCCCTCTTGAGCGGTTTGATCATCGTGACTGCTGTATTACTCCTTCCGGCCATGATACCGAATCTTGGATCGTTGCCGCCGCAGCCCATCGCCTTCAACCATCGGCTCCACATGGAAAGAGTCCAAGGCATCGGCTGCCGGGATTGTCATCAGCTTGCCCACTTGCAGACCTACGCGGGAATTCCCAGCAAATTTGTCTGCTTCGATTGCCACAATCCCGACGCCAATGAGAGCGACGCCAATGCGGATGCCTTCAAGCCGGAGTTCGGCACCCTCATGGCCTTTGCCAAAACCGGCGAAGACATCCCCTGGCACCGGGTGACCTTCACGCCCGAGGACGTGTTCTTCTCGCATCGCCGGCACGTGGCCGTAGCCAAGATCGACTGCCGGAAATGCCACCCCGAGATTCCTGATCGTACCAGCCCTCTCGATCGCGGACCGATCATGATGGGCATGAACACTTGCATCAAATGCCATGAAGAGGCCAAGGCCAGTGTCGATTGTGTAGCCTGTCACCGGTAGGCAATTTCAAATCCCGGAATGGTGATATCATGGGAGTTGACCTTGTTTTGCTGCGCGAGACCCCTCTCTTTGCCAACTGCTCTGCGACGGAGCTGGATCGCCTGAACGCGATCGCAGTGAACCGGGAATACAAGGATGGGGAAGTCCTCTTCTCCCTGGGCCAGGAGGCCAAAGAGCTTCTGGTGGTGGCCTCGGGCCGGGTTCTACTCGTGCTGCCGGTGAAGATTTTCGGCGAGGTAAAAAATATATCTTTTGAGACCAAGGGCCGTGGAGACGTCCTGGGCTGGTCTTCACTGGTGCCGCCGTTTCAATTCACCCTGAGCGGCTGCGTCAGCGGCGGAGTGAAAATCGCGGCTTTCCCGAAGGCCGAGCTGGAAAAACTTTTTGAAAACAATCCCGATTTTGGATTTCGGATCATGAGGAACCTGGCCGCGATCGTGGGTTTGCGCGTTCGCCAGACCCATTTGATGTGGATCCGAGAGATTCAGCGCAGCCTCGACGAGCGGTACAGATGAGATTGGAAATTGCATGTCCGCTGTCAGGCTTTTCCGGATTCGGGGCGGAGGCTGGCTTCCACCCGCGGCGGTGGCCCGGACTCAACCAGCGGAAGGGGGCGGATGACGATGCAGCTGATCCTGGCGAACTCCTCCTGGAGCTTCCGGAAGAGGGCGTCATCCTCGCAGATCCCCACGACGGCCCCGCCGGACCCGGCGTAGTTGGCGCAGACGCCCAGGCGGCGCGCCAGGCGGACCATTTCAACATTCCGGGGATCCAGCTTGCCGATCCGCGCCCGGGTGTCGAAATTCAGGTCCATGAGCTCTGCCAGAGCGCGGTAGTCCTTTTTCAAGAAACACTCCCTTCCCCTCTCCGCCAGACCGGCAAACGTCTCCATGACCTTGAGGATTTCGGGATCCCCCGCTTCCCAGCGGGCGCGGAGGTTCGAGTGGTAAGTGCCGGAGATCTTGCTGAGATCCGTCCGGTAGGCGACGTAGAGGGGCGGGAGAAGATCCGGAGGCAGGACCTCGTACCGCCCACGGCCGCTGGCCTCCATGAGGCGGCGTTCGAAGTCCATGTACACGAGCCCCTCATAGACCTGGCAGACCCGGTCCTGGAGGCCGGCGCTAATGCCGATCTCCTCGGTCTCGACGCTCAGGATCAGAGTGGGCAGGACTTCCTTGGGAATTTCCACCCCGTAAAACTCCATCAATCCCTTGAAGACCGCCGTGATGATGGCGCTGGAGCCCGCCAGACCCACCTGCCTGGGGATGTCGGTCTCGTAGCGGAGTGAGAAGTTTTGAGCGGCCAGGCCGATCCGCTGATCCCGGCAGTATTCGGCGAACTTCTTGATGGCCGCCTTGATGAGCCGGAGCCCTCCATAGAGGCCGTTGAGCTTCACATCCTCCACCAGGTCATCCAGACGGTCGAATAGGCAGCGGTCCTGCTTGCTCAGGATGATCTCCAGCTCCGGCCATTCGTAGATCACGGCGCGGGCGGAGAAGTTCTTCAAAATCACGGAGATGGTCTTTCCGAAATATCCATCCGAGGGATTGCCCACGAGACCAGCCCTGGCATAGGCGGAGCTTTTAACGATCTTCACGAAAGCGCTCCTCGAGCCGCTCCCTGAGCTGGGAACCCAGCTGGGGATCGCTCAGGGCGAAGTCCACGAAAGCATCGAAGTAGCTCTGGAAGTTGCCGATGTCATAGCGGCGCTCCTGAGAAGACAGTCGCACCCCCAGAACCTTCTCCCCCTGCCTGAGAAGAATGCGGATGGCATCGGTCAACTGGATCTCCCCGCGCCGGTCAGTCGGGGTCTCCTCCAGGGCCTCGTAAATGGACGGGGAGAGGACATACCGGGCCGCGATCGCCAGCGCGCTCGGAGCTTCCTGCGGGGAAGGTTTCTCCACCAAGTCGAGGATCGGAAAGACCTCCCCCTCCCCGCCGGGCTTGACGATGCCGTACTGGGAGACGCTTTCGGGGGGAACCTCTTCCAGGGCGATCACGCAGGCCGGATTGTTTTCCCGGAAAGCTCGCACCATCCGCTGGACCACCCGGGAAGAGGCATGGAGCCCGACGATGCTGTCTCCAAGGGCCACCACAAAAGGCCGGGCGCCGGTGAAGTGCCGCGCGTAAGCAATGGCATCTCCAAGCCCCTTTTGCTTCCGCTGGCGCGTGAAGAAGAACTGGAGGCGCAGGCGCTCGTACTCCAACTCCTGGATCAGCTCTTCCTTGCCGGTTTCCCGGAGGTGGCGCATGAGCTCGTGATCGAAATCGAAATGATTTTCGATGGAAGTCTTGCCTCTCCCCGTCACGAAGAGGATCTGCTTGATGCCGTTGGCCTCCAGCTCCTCGACGACATACTGCACGACAGGTTTCCGGGCCACGGGAAGCATCTCCTTCGGCTGAGACTTGGTGGCGGGAAGAAGCCGAGTTCCCAAGCCGGCGACGGGAATGACGGCGATGTGGATGTCAGGATTCATTTCTTCTTTGGCTTTCTCATCTTCGGCGCGGCGTCTTCGCGGTTCCGAAGATGAGAAAGCCTTTAGCCTTATAGCTGGTAATCGTGTGGTGTCAAAAATTTGCAAAAATACAGTTTTTAGAACAACCACAATATACCCGTTCCCGGCTTCAAAATCTACGCGCCCTCTCTCCTGGCAATCATCATTGACAATGTCGAGCTCGCGGTTGAAAATAAAATCCCGGGAAATAGACAGTTAGCAAGCACCTCTCTTCCATCGGGTTAGGAGAAGGTTATGAAGTACATGGGTTCCACCCTCAGTGCTGTTTTTATCCACCTTGTTTTCACGGCTGCTCTTCCGGCTGGGCTGGTCTCCCGGTGGACCTTCGACGGCCACCTGCGGGACACCGGCGGGTCCGGCAACGATGGCGCGTTCACCGGGGGCGGGGCCCCGACCTACGTCGCGGACCACGAGGGAGCGGCGCCTGGAGCCATCCAGCTCGACGGGATCGACGAATACGTGCGCATGGCGTACACCCGCGGGCTCCCCATCTACAGCCAGGGGCAGTACAGCGTCGTCTTGTGGATCAAGGGAAGTCCCCAACGGTCCCGGAGCGTCTTCGCAGAAGGATCGACGGCCACCCGCTTAGCTCCCCAAATCTTCAGCATCGGCCCCGACTCCTCGGGCGCGACGGGGAAGGTCGACATCTGGCTTCGAGACGACCGAGGGGTCCCGATGCTCAACCACGCGCTCAGCGAGGGGGTCGCCTTCGACGGCAAGTGGCACTGCATCGTCTGGACCGATGACTTCCGCCGCGGGGCTCTCTACATCGACGGCATCCGCGATCGAGCAGACTTCAACTACTCGCTCGTCGACGCCGGCGCGCTGACCCTCGACTACACGGTCGTGAGCGGCATCTTCACGCCGCCGACCGACTGCTGCTTCTTCGAGGGCGCGGTGGGCGACGTCCAGGTCTACGACCACGTCCTCTCCCAGACGGAGATCGACAGGCTTTGTCCTCCCCCGCCGCCTCCCTGCCCGAGCGTGACGCTCGCGTCCGTCAATCCGCCGCTGGTGTCCTCTCTGGGGGGCACGACGGTGACGATCTCGGCGAGCGGGCTCCAGTCGGGCCACACGGCGAAGGTGGGCGGCGCAGCCCTCGAAAATCCGGAGTTCGTCACGGGCGCCGCGGGTGGCATCACGGGAATCCGCGGCAATGTGCCGGCGCTCCCCGCGGGATTCCACGACGTGCAGGTCCTCTGCGCCTCCGGGGAGGTCGCCGGCACGCTGGCCCGAGCCGTTGAGGCGGCGCCGCCGCCGCAGCTCTCAGCGGTGGCCCCCTCGGAGGTCTTCTCGGACGGCACCACGCGCCTTGTCATCCGCGGCGCCAACTTCCGGGCGGAGACGAAGTTTATGGTCGGCGCCCACGAGATGATAAATCCAGCCGTAGATCCCAGTACCGCCACCGGCTTCGCCCCCGACCTTGACGCGGGCGAGCGGCTCGGCCCGCGGGACGTCAGCGCGGAGGATTCCAGGGGCATGGCGGTTCTCCGGGGAGCCGTCACCTACGTCGCCCCCCCGGATCCCTGCGCCCCGGCGAGGCGGATCGACTCCGTGATGCCGTCTCTGGTCTCATCCCAGGGAGGCACCGGGGTCGACGTACACGGCGCCGGCTTCCTGAATGGCGATACGGCCAGAGTCGGGGGCAAGCCCCTCGAGGGGCAAAGCCTCATCGACCCCGGCGGGGGGGGCGCGCCGTTCATCCGCGGGGCGGTCCCGGCCCTCGCGGAGGGTTTCCATACCGCGGAGGTCGTCTGCGTGACGGGTCGGGTCGTGGCGTCCCTCCCGCGAGCCGTCGAGGCGGCGCCGCCGCCCGTCCTGCGGCGCGTGGCGCCCGCCGAGGTTTCAACTAAGGGCGGGACGCCCGTCACCGTCCGGGGGGCCAACTTCCGGTCCGTCACCGTGGTCCGCTTTGGGCCGAGCCCGCTCCTCGAGCCGCAGGTGACTGCGGATGGAACCTCCATCACCGGCTACGCGCCACCCCTGGCGGCAGGCGGCGGCGCTGGCGCCGGCCCGGTGACGGTCGATGTGACCGCGGAGGACTCGCGGGGAGTTTCCGGGCTCCGGGGAGCCGTCACTTACATCGTCCCCCCGGTCCTGCTTCCGGGGCCCGACGAGATCGAGGCCAGCCTCGCTGAGGGGACGGCCCGCTTCTCCTGGTTCAACCCCGTCGCCTACGACGAGATCATGGTCCTGGACGCGAACGATCAGGTGATGCAGGTGCTCTCGGGCGACGCGACCTCCCTCGAGCTGCCGGCCCCCGGCGTGACCAAGATGGGGGTCAAGCTCAAGGGCAAGGTCAGCGAGCTATTGTCCGACGCGGCTTTGGCCCTGGCGGCGATCCACCAGTGCGAGCGGCCGCCGCCCCTCATGTGGGGCGGAGAGCCGTGCAATTACACCCCCGAGAAACCGGACGATCCCATCCCCATCTGCGCGCGGGTCCTCTCCCTCGACGGCAACCACGCGGCGGCCACCCTGACGCGCTGCACAGCGCCGTCCGAGGGCGGGGGCGGCGGGGGCGAGCCCACTCAGCAAGCTCAGCCATTCGTCCCGTACTTCCCGCGTGGCGCGGGCGCCGGCGGCGGCGCGGTGCCGGCAATCCGCCCCGGCCACGGAGGCCACGGCGGCGCCGCACCGGGCTTCAGCTCGAAGGGCTACATGGTCCAGAACGAGTTCTTGCTCAATCCCTTGATCCAGCTCGGGGGGAACGCTCTCATCACGGGCTTCATCCTTGAGGAGCCCGCCGACAAGCTTGAGATCGCGGGCTACTACGAGAAGCTCGCCACCGCCTTTGGCCTCGAGCTGCATGTCCTCATCGAGTGCATCTTTCCTCCCGAGAACGCCTACAAGGACGAGTTCACCATGCCCGACGTGCCCATCCACGCCGGGAGGAATCTCAACTGCATAACTTACTTCCGGGCCGACAAGGACATCGGCCACCCGGGGAACCCCAATGACCCCGATCCCGCCAAGCAGCCGCCCAGGTCCTGCCAGGTGCCGCTGCCGCCGGGGGAGTACCGCCTCTCCTTTTACGCCGTCGGCGGCAACGCCAAAATCCAGTACTACACCTTCGCCACCGACCAGCACGACAACGAGATCCTGATCCAGGGCGTCCCGTGCCCGCCCTATCCCCTGGTGAAGATCACGGACCTGACGGGGCTCCGCACCTTGCCCGACATCACGAACGTCGAGGCCAAACTGCCGGACTACAGCCTGATCCAGAAGTTCGCGTTTCCCTGCAGCGGCATCCGGGTGAGGTTCACGGCCCACGGGCTCTGGCTCGACGAGAACAACATGGAGCATGCCGTGCCCCCCGTGACGCCCTCCGACGACAACCCCCACTTCGAGTACAAATGGACCGTCCACGACCGACCGAACCCCACGGCGAAGATCACGGGGAAGAGCCCCATCCTCAACTACTGCGTCACCGACTGGGGCTGCTACAAGGTCGACATCGAGGTCCGCGACCTCCAGTGCGGCTTCGTGAAGACCCGCACGTACGAGGTGCCGATCCGGCCCAACTGGGACGATGTGGTCCCCCCGTGCCCCAACAACGTGCCCTTCACGTTTCTTTACCCGACGCCCGACCCGGGCGGCATGTACGGCGTTGTGGGCCTCAAGACCCCCAACGCGCCCCTGGGCCCGGGCTTCTTCGACGGGACGCGCCCGGTCTCCTTCCGCGTCCTCGTGGTGCCCGAGTGCTACTGCGACGATGCCGACGACAGCGACTGCCCGGCCGCCTGCCTCGACACCGATCCGAGCTGCCAGGCGGCGAACAAGATCGAGTTCCGCCTGGCCTGGAAGAACGGGAACACGTACCAGAAGGTGGAAGGTGTGCAGATCGAGGTCAAGGACCTCTGCCCCAATGTGCCGACTGGCGCCAAGTACTTCGCCGTCGACATCAAGGATCTCGGGGCCATCGCGCCCCAGCAGGGCTGGCTGCAGAAGAAGCCGTACGACGTGTTCTTCCAGGGCCGGCGGAAGCAGGCCGACCCCGACTCCGGCTGGCGCAACGTTGGGGAGACCGCCGATCCCTTGAAGGCGCTCAAACTCTTCACCCGCCCCTCGGTCTTCGACGAGGGCTTCTGGAACGGCCACTTCATCGAGGGGGACCAGTCCTATCACTTCGTCGCCAAGACGGCGAACGACACCGAGGAGAACGCCCCCCTCGGGCCGTCGAACGAGATCGACCTGGGCCTCCCGGCCGTCGACGTGTCGGTCCCGAGCTACCAGAACAACGTCAGCTCGGGGTTCACCTCCCGCTTCATGATGCTGAACGGCGTCTGGGGCCCCGAGGTGGGGGCGGGGACGACGTCGGGCGAAGTGGTCTCGAACAAGATGGACGGGGCGCCCGTGGAGGTCGTGGGGACGGAGTCCACCCAGGCTAACCTCTCCCCCGAAGGCGGCGGCGGGGCCAGCCTCCCGGTCTACGAGTGGTGCCGGGGCGACGAGATCGTCAACGAATCGATCTCCCAGACCCTCTTCGAGTCGATCCTTTACACGGGCACCATCTGGGTAATCCCGGTGACGATCTGGGGGAGGGTCGGCCTCGGGCTCGACATCTTCATCGCCAGTCACGCCCTCATCCGGCTCGCCCCCTTCGCCGCCCTCGAGGGCGACCCCACTGTCCAGGCGGAGTTCTCCCTCGACTCGTCGGTGAAGCTCTCGATCCCCTGCGAGATCAGCGCCGACATTCTGGGGGGGGTGCTGTCGATCGCCTTCCGGCTCATCCCCTCGGCCACGTTCATCCTCAAGGCGAACGTCGGGGCCCTAGACGCGGAGCCCCACGTCCAGTGGTTCGCCGAGGCCTTCCTCGACCTCTTGATGCAGATCGAGGGGTGCTTGAACCTCCTCATCACGGAGGCCTGCCTCACCTTTGACGTCCCCATCCTCGAGCACGAGACCCTCATCAGCTCGGGGCAGTGCTTCCCCATCCCCACGTGCGACGACGACGATGTCCCCATCACCCCGTGCGATGGCGGGGGCGGCGTCGTGGTGAAGGAGGAGAAGGTCGGCGGCGGCGCCGGCGCGATCCAGTTCGAGCTGCCCTACCAGTCCATCAGCGCCCCGGTGACGGTCTTCTCACCCGACAAGAAGACCCTCATGGAAATCTACTTCGACGAGCAGGGCCTGAGCACGATCCAGGTCAACGGGGCGCCGGCGGAGACCTCCCTGTTCGGCGTCACGGTGGCGGACCTCCTGAACCCGGCGGCGGCCTTCGTCTCCAACACGGCGGTCGTGATCGCCTGGACCGACGGCTACTGCTCGGAGAGCGGCCTCACGCAGCACTGCTTCCCCGATCCGATGAATCCGCCGCCGCCGCCGACCCTGGCCCAGATGAACCTCATGCAAGCCCAGCAGGAGATCGTGGTCTCAACCCTCGTCTTCAAAGTCGAGCCGCCGTGGGTGGATCCCCGCTGGATCCTCGAGGAGAAGTTCCGCATCGCGGACCCGATCGCCGAGGTGCCCGACCCGGCGAACCGCCGCACGGACGGCATGGCGGCCATCGCCGCCGACCCCTCGGAGCTGAGCGACAACCCGCCCGGGGGCGAGGCCATCGTGGCCTGGGTGCGGTACGACGGCGACTTCCTCAAGCTCGACGGGACGAAGACGATCTACAAGCGCCTCCCGAACGGCCAGACGCAAAGCTGTCCGAGCAAGGACCCCAACCAGCCTCCGAAGACCTGCCGCTTCCAGACGCAGACCGTGGACAACTTCCGCCCCCAGATGGAGCTCACGGCCATCTACGCGCGCCGGGTATCGCTCTCGGGCGTCATCCAGGGGGAGAACAAGGTGAAGCTCTCGCCTCCGGGGATCAACGTCGAGCCCGCCGTGGCCCTCTCGCCCACGGGGCAGGTCGGCTACTGCGTGTGGGTATACGACCCCACGCCCATGACCGGCCACGTGGATCTCACCGAGTCCAACAAGGGCCGGCAGCTCCTCTTCTCGGTCTACTCGAAGGCGACCAACACCTGGAGCGCCCCGGCGTCCGTCCTCCCGAACCTCGGCGACTACGACGCCAAGTACCCCGGCGTCCTCGAGCCGCACATGGCCCTCAAGGACAACCAGAACGGCCTCCTGGCCTTCACGGCGGTGAAGTCCAACGCCCCGGAGAACGACTCGGGCCTTGCCGGGAGCCGCTTCGTTTACGGCTGCCGGCTCGTGAACGGCGTCTTCGGGACCCCCTTCCTCATCCACGGGAAGTGCCTGCGCCGCGTGTACGGCTGGAAGCCGCAGGTGGTCATTGACATCCCGGAGATCATCGACCCCCTGAGCAAGCTCAAGCTCCCGATCCCCGAGGAGATCATCGTCTTCCAGCAGACGGATCAGGTGGGGCTCCTCGCGGGGTCCGGCAACGAGATGGTCGCACCCATCATGAAGGGGCTGGACCTTGCGGCGCCCGCCAAGGGCCTCAAGAACGACGGCAACATCCACTCGAACGTGTCCGCGGCCCTCGCGGGCGGCATGCTCTGCACGCTGAGCCTCAACAGCGGCAAGGC
Source organism: Planctomycetota bacterium (assembly GCA_016209605.1). Classification (GTDB taxonomy): domain Bacteria; phylum Planctomycetota; class UBA8108; order UBA8108; family JACQVS01; genus JACQVS01. The sequence goes on along the minus strand of JACQVS010000167.1, from coordinate 32,741 downwards.
GCAGCTCGGATTCGGCGGCGCCGCCGGCGGGGGGCTCCCCCGCACGCGGCAGTTCGAGTCGACGATCACGCGGCTCGAGCCCGACCTCGCCATCACCGGCTGCCGGCTCTCGGACCCCTTTTCCGCTCCCGGCTCCAAAGTGACCGCCAGCGTGGACCTCGAGAACCTGGGCCTCGCGGGCACGCCTTACGACGACCAGGGCCGGAGCGCCGTGGGCCTCGAGGCCCTCTTCGTGAGCGCCGACGGGCGCGAGCGCGTGGCGGCGGCGGCTCCCGTGCCGGTACTGAGACCCGGGGAAGCGACGCAGCTCAAGCTCGCCCTCGAGATGCCGCATGAGCCCGTGCGCGTGCGCGTGCGGCTGAATCCCAACCCCATCGATAGCGGCCCGGAGAACAACTCCCGGGAGTGCCTTTTCGGGGCCCCAGCGCCGCGCGACCTCCTCTGCCAGCGGATCACGGTCGACGGCGAGCCGCCGCGGCCGGCGGCGAAGCTGACCTGGAAGAACGCGGGCCTGTACGATGAGATCTGCCTCTACCGGAATGGCTCGATGTTCGCGTCGCTCCCGGGAGCCTGCGCCATGTTCGTGGACCTTTACGCCCCGGAAAGCGAAGTCACCTATTGCGTGCGCGGCCGTATGGGGGCGTCGAAGTCCACGAAGACGGCTTGTCGGCTTCTGCCCCCGGGCACGCCCTTTCGCAGGGGCTTCGTGAACGACGACTCCCAGGACGACATCTCGGACGACATCACCATCCTCGGGTACAAGTTCCTGGGGAACCCCGCGCGGCTCCTGTGCGAGAAGGCGGCCGACAACAACGATGACGGGGAGGTTGACATCACGGATGCGGTCTGGCACCTGATCTACAAGTTCATCGGCGGGCCGCCTCCCGCGGCGCCATATGCCTCCTGCGGCCTCGATATGACGCTCGACAACTTGACGTGCGAGCGCGCCCCAGGGTGCCCCTGAGAGCCCGAGGCGTACCGGGGCGAGGACTATTCTGAGATCTGCTCTCAATTCTGCGGAAATTCCGGATCTTCAGCGGAAACTGTGGGAATAGACTACCTTCTTAGGTGGTCATCGATAAAATTCAAAAAGTGCCACAACTCCTCGATGAGGTTCATTGGCTCATGGAGAACCGGGGCGTCCAGTTCGCGCTTTGCGGATCCAGCGCCAGAAAGGTGAAGAGAGGCCAAGCCAACCTGCTTGGGGGACGTGCTATCCGATATGAAATTTTCGGTCTGGTTTCGGTGGAGCTGGAAAAGGACTTCGATTTGATCCGGATGCTCAACCATGGCTATCTGCCGAGGCACTACCTAAGCGATCGGCCCATCCGACCGATGGTCTCGATTGTGATCCGGTGGCTCCGAAAAAAATTCCATGAAAAAATCCAATGACTCGCAATGCTGATTCGAAAATTCGAAATGGTTCTACTTTACTATCATCACTAAAAAACCCAAAATAGGATTCCATGAAACGGCGTGGCAAACTCGTGATGCTGATTTCAGGTGCTATGGTCTTGGCATTGTTGGCTATCCTCGCCTGGCGATGGGAGGATGTCTACCTTGAGGTTTACGCCTACCGCACCGGCTGGCGCTTTGTCTGGATGCCGCCGCGGGTAACCCCTTGGAATAAAAAGTCCCTCAATAACGCTGGCCAGGTAGCAGCGAACCTCGAGGCTATTACAGAAAAGGTGGATCTTTGTCATGCTGGCCTCTGGTCGCTTGCTGACCGGACCTTCCGGCCACTCGGTGAAGTCCCAGGCTCGGGTCCCTGGACAGTCGCCAAAGCAATCAATGAATTGGGCAGCATCGTCGGGGACGTGCCGTGCGAATGGAATGATGGAACAGTTCTCCTCAATACCGAGGCTTTCTTATGGATACCGAGGGAGGGATTCATAAAGATTCCGAAACAAACTCCTTACTCAGTGGTTCCAAATGACATCGACAATGCCGATACTGTGGTCGGGACAGCTGGTGGAACCCAGCCCTTTTATTACCGAAAAGGTGGTTCCCTTAGGGCCATTAAAAGCCTGGGTAGCGGAGAAGGTTTCGCGGTGGCCATCAACAAGCAAGGCTGGATCCTTGGGAACTCGGGAGACCCCATACGGCCGGTTCTCTGGAAATCGACGGAGGATCCTTTGGACCTGGGACTACCTGCAGGTTTCAGAAAGGGGTATGCCGCCGATCTAAACGATAACGGTGAGGCAGTGGCGATCTTTTCCAGATCCCGCGCCAATAGCACCGAGGATCATCCCTTCCTTTGGACCGAGAAAGCTGGGTACATCCCGCTTCCCTATCCCGATGGTTACAATTTTATTTTGGCCGGCACGATCAACAATCGCGGCGAGATCCTGCTGTCGTCACCGCGGGGAAATGGGAACAACAGGAGCTGGGATTATTACCTGGTCACGAAGAGCGGACTTCGGCAGCTTCCAGCGGCCCCCGATGGGCGTCCGGTTGTCTACACCTCCCTGAATGATAAAGGCTATGTTGCCGGTTGCGTGGGAACCGCTTGGGATATATCCAGATCCGGCCGCCGTGGCTTTGTGGCTATACCCGTCCGTTAAGTTGCCCGTTGCCTTCTGTAGCTCATTGGAAAATTGGAAACCATTGAAGTGTAGAAAAACCTCGCGAACTTTTTGATCCGGTTAACCGGGCTCGATGTCGCTATGCGAGGAACCACTCGCCGTGGGCTTTGACGAGAGCCTCGGCGATCTCCGCCCAGGCGGGCGGCCTTGTGGAAGAACGGGAGCCTGGCCCCGGAGGAAGCCTCACTCCTCCCCGATGCCGCGCACCGGCACGATGTGGGCGCGCGGCAGCGCCGCCGCGCCCACCTGGCGCGCCGGGCTGTCCGGCCGCAAGCGCAAGTCGCCGCTCGCGGCGTCCTGGAACAAGGGGTCTTTTCCGTAAGCACCATCGGTTTCTCCCACCGGCAGCTTGGGGCGGCTGCGGGCCTGCTGGTCGAGGCAAAACCACCAGTTGCGGGCGAACTGGAAGGTCTCCGGCGCCGTATCGGGGCCAATGTTCACGCCGCCTTCGGCCCACTCGCTGGAATGGAAGGCGATGAGGTTGTCCGTGAACTCGCCGCGGCGCGAAGGGACGAATCCGGACGCGCGGTTCTCCTGGAGAATCCGCAGCGCCCAGCGCTTGGGGCGATAAATGGTGTTGAACCGCGCCGCGGCGCCGTCCACCCCCACAAAGGCCACGGCCGCGCCGCCGCCTATGAAGGTGTTGCCTGCCACCTCGATTTCCTTCGCCTCCCAGCGCTCCCCTCCGGCCGGAAGCGGCGGGCGGAAGTACTCGAGCCCCGTGCTGCCGCCGATGTTCACCGCCCGGCCGCCGGCGCTCTCGAAACGGTTGCGGCGGATGGCGATCCGGCGATGCAGCGCGGCACGCTTGTCGGGTGTGGGTGTGGCGCGAAAATCCAGACTGTCGTCCATGTAGTTGAAGTGTCCGCCGCTCAGGACGGCTGTCCACATCGCCTTTCGGACCTGGAGCGCGTCAAAGAGCGCCTTGTGGTCATAGTCCACATCCGAGAACGCGCCCCAGGTGTAATCGCCGATCAGCACGAGCGGCTCTATCCGCAACTTCTCCGCACGATGCGGAGAAATTGCGGAGGAAGAATCTAAAATGTAGCGCCAACTCGAAGGCTTTCGTCGTTGTAAGTTGCGAATTGACAACATCTGGACCTTCAAAACCCTTCAAGTTGGGCTAGGCGACATGCCGGTTTCAATTCAAGTGCGGGCGCAGCTCAATCATCACCGCTTTGATTTCTTGGGCCTCAGTCGGCGAGGCCGTGGATGGTGTTGTGGATCTCCCCTTCGACCGTCTCGCCGGCAGGCCCTTTGAGGAAGTACCGGATCTCCATGCACGGCGTCGGGGCGAGGCCGGGAATCTCCAGGAAGACGGTCGAGCCGTCCGGAGAAGTGCGCGCCGCGGCGACCTTCAAGGGGTGCTCGTCAATATGCTCGGAGCCGTAGTCGGGGCCCCGCCGGAGCGACCAGACGGCGACGGCCCAGTTCCGCGCCTCGCCGGCGCTTTTCGGATCGAGCCGGCCGCTGAAGGCGATCTCCAGGCCGCCCCGCCGGGCCTTCAAAGCCACCGGAGCCCAGAGCGGCTTCACCGTGCGGCGCACCCGATAGAAACCGCCGGGCTGCGTCTGGTGGCTCGACCAGGCGTACATGCCACAGGTGTAAAGGTGACCGCTCTCGGGGTGGAAGCGCCCGCGCATGACGCCGGTGGGGAAGGGCGGCACGGGAAGCTGGCACATGCCGCCCTGCATGCGACCGTTCACCGTTTCGCGCAAGACGGTGTAGACCTTGCCGTAGCCGTAGGAGAAGTTGAGCAGCGATCCGTTCAAGGGACCCCAGGCCGGGCTCGCCACCCACACCAGCTCGGAGGGGGAGCGGTCGAAGCGGTTGGTGATCCAGCATACCGGCGGCTCCATGGCGCCATCGGAAGGGTCGGTGACGTCGTGGTATCCCCACAGGTTGCCGTAGAAGCGGCCCGGCACCACCCAGTCGATGCGGTTCTTCGGCGTCCAGTGCCCCTCCTGGTCGGTGAGGAAGAAAGTGCCGTCAGAATTGAGGCAGACGCCGTTGGGCGCGCGGAACCCGGTGGCGAGGATGTCGGTCCGCGCGCCATCCCTGCTGACGCGGAGCAGCGTGCCGTGCTGCGGCACGATCGCCGTGCGGGCGTGCCGCGCCCCCTTGGCGTAATAGAAGTTCCCCTCCCCGTCGGCCTGCAGGTCCATGGCGAACTCGTGGAAGTGCTCGGTCACCTGGTGGTCGTTGTTGAAGTTCTCGTAGAAGTCGGCCTCCCCATCGCCGTTCAGGTCGCGAAGGATGGCGATCTGGTCCCGGCAGGAGACGTAAATCTGCCCGCTCTCGACCTTGAGCCCCAGCGGCTGGAAGAGCCCCGAGGCGAGGCGCCGCCACACCAGGCCCTTTTCCGGCCGGTCGATCCCCTCGACGAGCCAGACATCGCCATCCCAGCTGCAGGCCGCCGCCCGGCCGCCGCCAGCCAAAAAGTCGAAGCCGGTGAAGCGCATCTGGCAGAGCCAGGGATTGTTCTCGGGATGCACGAGCGCATCGACAGCGAAGGGGCCGGTCTCGCCGCCGATCCCGGCCTGGGTCGCCAGAAGGGAGGGCCATTTCGGCGGCCCGCCTCGGGTGAACGGCGCGAGGTCGAGGCCGGGCCGCTCGAGGGAGGCGGCGGCGATCAACGGCTCGACGCGGTCCGACCGTTCCGCCCGGGCGATCCACAGCGCGAACTTCACCGGCGCGCTCCCGGCCGGAAGGCGCAGCCGCAAGCGCCCAGCCGGGGTCGCGAGCCAGGCGGCTCCCGGTGGAGCCTTGGCGGCTCCGGCGACGAGAAAGCCGCCGTCCTTCCCCGGGCCGTGGACCGCCACCAGCCGCGGCGTCTCCCCCTCGAGGCTCCGGACTTTCAGGGCAGGCTCCCCTTCCCCCGCGCCTTGAGCCGCCTGCAAGACCAGCTCCCGGCGGCGGGGGCCGATATTGAAGAACCTCACGAAGACCGGCTCGGGCGGGCCGCTCAGGAGGCCCGGCAGCTCGAGCACCTCCGCCTCCCCCACCGTGTAGGAGACGATGACCCGGTCGCCGTAGTGGTAAATCCCCCGGTAGCGCCCCCAGGCGCGCGGCAGCGGGCCGTAAGGCTGGCCGTCGCGGCCGCGCCGGCGCGCGTCCTCGAACGATCCGGTGGCCGGATCGGCCCAGCCGGGCCCCATGGGATTGGTGAAGTGGATGCGCCCGGCAAGGCGCGGATGGACCTCGTGCCGGCCGTTGAAATTGATGCCGTTCCAGTCGATGAATCCCCGGCCGCTCCAGCCGGCGGCGGCGCGCAGCGTGTCGTGGTCATAGAGCATCCAGAAGCGCCCCTGGGACACGCCCCCGGGCCCCGCATCGAGGCGGACGGCGATCCCCTTGTAGGCGAAGTTGTCCCCCCCCTCGCCGATCTCGTAAGTCGCCAGAAGGGCCGGACCGTAGTCCATCGCCGACCAGGGCTCCGCGGCTGCAGGCTCCGGCCCGAAGCTCTTCCCCTCCGGCAGCCGGCTCAGGTAGGCCGCGTCAACCGGGGCGTACTGGGTCGGATTGAAGTTTTTCAGGTAGGCCTCGCGGATGTAGTGGATCACCTCGTATTTCTGCCGCGGCGACATCCAGGTCTGGGGAACCATCATGCCGAAGCCGCGGGTGAGGGTCCGGTACATGCTGTAGGGATCGCTGCCGTTTTTGAACTTCCCCGCGGCGAAGGCGAGGGAGGTGGGCAAGGTGCCGGGGCGGTCCCGAGTGCCGTGGCAGTTGGCGCACACCCGGTTGTAAATGGCCTCGCCGCGCTGGAAGTTCCGCCCGTCGAGGCCGGCGATGAGGCCGGCGTGGTCGATCTCCCGCTCGTACTCGGGGAGCGGCGGCGGGGCGAAGAGGGCGGGGTCCGGGCGCAGCTCGCGCTCGCGGGCGGGGCCTTGCTCGGCGATCTCGAGCAGGTAGCGGGCGAGATCCAGGAACTGCTGGCGCGACGGCAGCAGGCTGGCGATCCCGGCCGGCATGGCCGACTCCGCCCCCAGGCGGCGCTCCTTGATGCTCGCTTTGGCGACGGCGACGGGTTTGAACTCCTGGGCCGCATCGCGGAGGACGAAGGCCTCCGGCCGCTCCTCGGCGAGGAGTCCGATGAAGACCGCTCCCTTCCGGGTCACGATGATGATGGTCTCGTAGCCCTTCCGGATCGCCCGCGAAGGGCGCAGGACCGAGTCGACGTAGTGAACATCCGGCATCTTCTCGACCGGCCGCGCCAGGTCGGGGCCGATGAGCGCGCTCCCCTCCGGAGCGGTGTGGCACCTGGCGCAGCCGAGGCTCGGCTGGTAGAAGACCAGAGCGCCGCGGGCCGGATCCCCCTCGGCGCGGGCGGCCCGGGCCAGCGCCTCGGGATCCTCCTGGAGGAGCCGCTCTTCCAGGGTCTCAGCCCCGCCGGAAGAAGCGCCGGCCTCCTCCTGGCCGCGGGCCGCGGGGAGGAGAAAAGAGCTGATGACAAGAATGGATAAAAACACTACGATGGATCGCCTCGGCATCCGACTGGCGGTGTTAACATGAACGTGAAGCCATGCGGTTACTTGCCTCTCCTCGCGGTCTTTCCGGCCCTGCTGGCCGGCCCGCGCGCTCAGGCGAAGGAAAAAGCGATGGCGCTCCCGGAGCTGGTACAGTTGAGCGCCCTGATCGCCCGGGTAAAGATCCTCGAGACCAGAGAGCTCAAAGGGCCAGAATATCAGCGCTACCGCTCCATCGCAACGGCGAAGGTCCTCGAGGTCTATCACGGGGAAGTGAAGGAGGAATCCATCCAGCTCCGTTTTGACAACGGCTGCGCCTGCCCGAACGTGCACTACCAGCTAGGGGAGGAGTGCCTGATCTTCGCCGCCATCGACATCGACGGCACCTGGTCCACCGTCAACAACGAGTACGGCAAGAAAGCCATCCACCCGAAATCCCTCGGCTCCCTGATCCAGGAGGTCCAGGAGCTTTCCACCCAGCAGGACTTCAAGGTGGCCCTCAGCGCCGAGACGGAGCCGGCGGAAGATGGCCCGCCCGGCGGCCGGGGAGGCCTCGTCAGCTTGAAGGTGGCCATCACCAACACCGGCACCAGACCCCTCAAGATCATCAACCGGCTGGAAAAGGAGTTTCGCGGCAAAGACATGGAAAAAATGTTGGAGCGGCTTCTTCCCCGGTACGGGCTACTGGTGACCCTGATCTTCAAGCCGGAATCGAAAATCGCCTTTGCCGAGAAACAAAAGGAACTAGATGCATCACTCCTTCCGCAGCCGCTTCTCCTCGAGCCATCGGAGGGCTGCGAGGCCTTGATTCCGTCGAAGGAACTCAATGACATCACCGCCGGCTCCGGCAAAGCCACTCTTCAAGTCTGGGCCCGCGCCGGCGGCCGCCTCTCCGAGCCGGTCACCGTCACGGTGGACCTCGGGGAGGGGGTAAGGAAACTACTGGAACGAGAAGTCCAGCGGCCTGGAGAAAAGGCCGCGCCGCCACCGCCCGGCCCCTTCCGGAAGTTAGCCGCAAAACCGCTGGGACATGAGGCCTTGCCCGGCCCCGGGGAGAAGAAATGAGCTCCCCTTGACCGCCGCCGTCCCATCTCCGCCCCCTCTCAAAAGCGGGCTCGGCCGCGGCCTCGACCTGGCGCGGGCCGCCGCACTCCGCTGGGGGCGTTTGCGGCGGGCCGAGCGGGGCTCGCGCGCGGAGCTGCTGGCCCTTCAGGAGCAGCGCCTCGAGGCCCTCATCGAGCACGCCTGGAGTCATTCGCCATATTATCGCCGGAGCTGGGGCGGCCGTATGCCGCGCGCCGAGGATTTTCCAAAGCTCGAACCGCTCGACAAGGCCGAGCTGGTCGAGCGCTACGACGACGTGCTGGCCGACCGCGCGCTCAGCCGAGGGGAACTGCAGCGCCGGCTCGGCCAGCCCGGCCGCGGCCCTCACGTCGTCCTGGCCACTTCCGGCACCACCGGCGAGCCGGTGGTGATCCCCTACTCGCGGCGGGAATGGATCGAGGGGCTGGCGTACGCCCTGCGCGGCGAGAGCCGCCGGTCGGCGGGACTCCTGCCGAGCCTCTGGAGCGCGCGCCGCCTGGCGACGGTCCTGACCCAGAATCCCATCCACGCGAGCACGCACCTCCACTCGGGCTTCTCCATCCCGCCGCTGCGGCGCCTCCAGCTCTCTGCGGGCGAACCGATTGAGGAGCAGATCGAGAAGCTCGAGCGCTTCCAGCCGGCGATGCTCGCCGGCTACCCCTCGGCCATCGACCCGCTGGCCCGGGCGCAGCTTGAAGGCCGCCTCGCCATCCGGCCGCGGCGCGTGCTCACCGGCGGCGAGACGCTGGCGGAGGGGCTGCGGGAGAGGGTCCGCGCCGCCTGGGGGGCCGAGGTCTTCGACTGCTACGGCTTGACCGAGACCCTGGTGATCGCCTGGGAGTGCCGCGAGCACCGCGGGCTGCACATCGACGAGGACGCGGCGATCATCGAGGTCGTTGACGACCGCGGCCGCGTCCTGCCCGCCGGCGAGAAAGGGAGCGCCATCCTGGTGACCAACCTCTTCAACTTCACCCTGCCCATCATCCGCTACCGGGTCGGAGACATGCTGCGGATCGCGACCGAACCCTGCCCTTGCGGCGTCCCCTTCGCGCGCCTCGTTTCCCTCGAGGGGCGCCGGGAGGAGGAGTTGCGCCTCCGAGGCCGCTCCGGGGAGACGGCCTCAATCCATCCCACCGCTCTCGAGGCGCCCATCGAGGCGCTGCCCTGGGTTCGCCGCTTCCAGATCCGCGCGGAGGACGGCGGCCTGCGCCTCCTCGCCGAGGTGAAGGACAAGGTGGAGGAGCCGGCGGAGAAGCTCCGCGAGGCGCTCCGGCCCATCCTGGAAAAGCACGCCGCGCTCCCGGAAGCGCTGCGCGTCGAGATCGTGGAGAGAATCGATGAGGAACGCGGCCGCACCGGCAAGCGCCGGCGGGTCATCCGCCAAGAGCCCTCCGCCGGCTGAGCCGCCAAGGCAGTTTCCGACCTTGACACCCCTCGGGCGAATCCCTACCATGAGGCTTTAGGCGTAGACCCTATATCCGAAACATCTTCGCAGAATGCGGAGAGTTTTTGTGATCATCCACCGCTCTCTAATTCGCTTTGCGTCTTACCTTTGCCCTTTCGGTCCTCGCGCTTCCGCGCTCGGCCTCCAGGCGGGCCTCGAAGCGACCACTTCGTGGTGCCCGCTCCTCCGGCCATTCGCTCCTGCGCCTCTGCTCGGAGCTCACCTTCGCGCCTTTGTGGTTCAATCCTCTTCATCTTCTTTCTTACTCGGCCTCGACATTTGGTTGCGGCTTTGGCTGCTTTAGGAAACTCAACATGCGACATCAAAACCCGTCAACCTTTCCCCGCCGCGCGTTTCTCCAGCGCGGGGCCGGCCTGGGCGCCGGCCTGGCGCTGTCGCCTCTCCTGAGCGCTTATGGCGTCAATGACCAGCTGATCATCGGCGTCATGGGCCTGGAGCGCGGCATGGACCACGTCAAAGCCTGTCTCGACATCCCCGGCTTCCGCATCGCCTACGTCTGCGACGTCGATGCCGACCGCCTCGACCAGGCCGTCAAGGCGGTCGCCAACAAGTCCGGCAGGAAGCCGGCGGCGGTCCGCGACTTCCGCAAGATCCTCGACGACAAGACCGTGGATGCCCTCACCATCGCCGCCCCGAACCACTGGCACGCCCCCGCGGCCATTCTCGCCTGCTCCGCCGGCAAGCACGTCTACGTCGAAAAGCCCGGCAGCCACAATCCCCGCGAGGGGGAGCTCCTGGTCGCGGCCGCGAGGAAGCACCGGCGCGTCGTGCAGATGGGCAACCAGCGCCGCAGCTGGCCCCCCATTCAGGAGGCCATCGAGAAGGTGCGCGCCGGCGCCATCGGCACGCTGCGCTACGCCCGCTGCTGGTATGCCAACAGCCGCCCTTCCATCGGCAAGGGCAAGCCGGCTCCGGTGCCGCCGCACCTCGACTACAACCTCTGGCAGGGCCCGGCGCCGGAGCGGCCCTACAAGGACAACCTCATCCACTACAACTGGCACTGGCACTGGCACTGGGGGAACGGCGAGCTGGGGAATAACGGCGTCCACGCCCTCGACCTGGCGCGCTGGGGCCTCGGGGTCGACTACCCCCGGCTGGTCTCCTTCACCGGAGGGCGCTACCACTACGATGACGATCAGGAGACGCCGGACACCGGGACGGCGGTCTACGACTTCGGCGGCGTCGGCGCGAGCTGGGAAGGCTCGAGCTGCCATCCGCGCCGCTCTGAAAACCTGCCCATCGCCGCCTTCTACGGCGACGGCGGCTCGCTCGCCATCGAAGACCCGGCCTACGTCATTCGCGACCTCGCCGGGAAGGAGGTGGCGCGAGCCACGGGCCCGGCCGGCGACCGCAGCCATTTCGTCAACTTCCTCGAAGCCATCCGCGACGGCAAGAGGGCCAACTCCGAGATCGAAGAGTGCCAGAAAAGCGCGCTCCTCTGCCACCTGGGAAACATCGCCTACCGGCTGGGCCGCGCCGTGCGCTTCGATCCGGCGTCGAAGAAAATCAGCGGCGACAAGGAGGCGGAAGGGCTGTGGGGACGCGAGTACCGGCCGGGCTGGGAGCCGGTGGTTTGAGCAACTCTTCCGGAGCTAGCGAAGGCCCTCGATCTTCCGGAGCGCCTCGCCGCGCGCCTTCTCGAGCACCTCGGCCAGCGGCACGGGCGCACCGCCGCGCCGCTTGCTCTCGTCGGCCGCCTCCATGAAGGCCATGAGCTCGATGGTCTCCTCGGCGCTCACCGGCGGCTCGCCGGTCTTGAAGAATCGGGCGACCTCCGCGGCCAGGGGTTGATAGCCGGCGTACTCGCCCGAGAGGGCGATCCCCTTCTCGCCGAACACCATGGCGCCGAAGTCGCTTTTCCCCCGGCGGATGCCGCGGAACGTGCCGACGCGGCCGTCCTTCCACGTCCCCGCCACCAGGTCGGTCCCGGCCGTGTTCACCCGCACCACCCGCTCGCAGCCCGGCCCCATGATGGTGTAGAGGATCTCGACGCCGTGGATGCCGTACCAGAAGAGATCGGGGTGGCTCGGCTCGAGGGGGCACGGCCCCCAGGCCTCGCAGCCGGTCACCGGGCCGGTCTTGGGGCTGTCCAGGCGCATGCCGAGGATGCCGGGGCTGAATCGCAGCGACGAGCTGGAGAACCACTTCGCCCGGTGCTTCTTCCCCAGCTCGTAAATCGCCAGCGCGTCGGCGAGCGACCCGGCGAGGGGCTTGTCAATGAACACCGGCTTCCCCGATCTGAAGACCGGAGCCGCCTGCTCGAGGTGCGGGTGCCCGTCGACGCTCTCGAGAAGCACCACGTCGACCTTTTCAAGGAGCTTGGGAATCGACTCGACGATCTCGATGCCCATCTTCTGAAGCTCCTCGGTGTAGCCGCGGACGCGGTTCTTGCTGTCCGGAATGTCGGAGCCGCCGGGGAAGCCGGCGACCACCTGGACGCCGGCGATGTCGCCGGAAGCCTTGGGGTCATTGAAGATCTGCGTGAACGCGATGACGTGGGAGGTGTCGAGCCCGATCATGCCGGCGCGCAGGCGCTTGGCGGGCGGAGGGCCGTTTTGAGCGCTGGCGAGGTTTCCATGAGTCGCGATGGTTGCCATCATGAGAATGAAGAGTATCCGATGAATCATGGTGAGAGGAATCCTTTCTTCCGAACTCTTAAATTTCTGCTGAGCTTGATTATCCCTTACAGGACTTTTCCAGCACGGAAATTTCCCCCGGCCTCTCAAAAAATTTCTTGTCGCGCGGTGATCCAGCCAGAACCACAAGGCCGGGAAAAAGGAACCGATCTCAGCGCTGAAAAGCCGTTTAACCTCTTGAATTTTAATATTTTAAGAAAATCCAACCGCCCCTTTCCGAAAACAATGGCACTGTCTTTGCACCTTAGCTCTCCGTGGAACGAAGGCTCGGCCTCCAGACAGGGGATCGAGATCTGAAAGGAGTGATATCAAGGGCCGGGTGTTTTCTCGGCAGCTTTTCCCCCTTCAATACCGAGAACAACGGCCCCATTTAAAATAATTCAATCTACTTTGCAATTCGATCTCGTGGATCGATTCGCTGCCAGATCCGCAGAACCATTACATAAAGGACTTTCCAGATCAGGATTCGCCAGCCCTGCTGTCCTTCCGATCTCTGGAAAACCGACTCGAAGTCCGGTCAAGGTACTTGAGGTGAGTGGATCTGGTTAGTTGGTCAACGACAGGTGGGGAGATCTGTCGTGTGGCTGAACCCCCCAGGATCTAGGTGATGCTGAGGGGGTTTTTTTTGTATTTTGTTGGCCGCCCCGGTCAATCCTCGGAGGACCTGTCCAGCTCGATATGGAACTTCTCGATGCGATAGCGGATTTGATCCCGGTTCAAGCCCAGGAGGCGGCCGGCTTTGGTCTGGTTGTTGCCGGTCATCTGCAAGGCCTGGCGGACCAGGTCTTCCTCGAGCTTCTCGATATCGATGCCCTTCTTGGTCAGCTTGAGGATCGAATCGGTCTTGTCCTTTGATTCCACCCGCTCGTCAATGAGATCCAAGGGCATGCCATTGGCCTCGATCCACTCCCCCGACCCCAGGATCATGGCGCGCTCGATGGTGTTTTTCAGCTCGCGGATATTGCCCGGCCAGTGGTACTCTTCGAGCTGCTTGAGCACATCGGGAGCCACACCCTTGACGTTTTTCTTGAACTCGCGGTTGTAATCTTTGATGAAGCAATCCACCAGCAGGGGGATGTCACCGGTGCGCTCGCGCAGGGGCGGCATATGGATGGGGATGACCTTCAGGCGAAAATACAGGTCCTCGCGGAAATGCCCCTCGTTCACCATTTTCTTCAGATCCTTGTTGGTGGCCGCGATGACGCGCACATCCACCAGAATGTCCCGGTTGCCCCCGACGCGCTGGAAGGTCTTCTCCTCCAGGAACCGGAGGAGCTTGGCCTGGAGGTACAGGGTCATGTCGCCGATCTCATCGAGAAAAACGGTCCCGCCGTTGGCCTCCTCGAGCAGTCCCTTCTTTTGCGCCTTGGCATCGGTGAAGGACCCCTTCTCATGGCCGAAGAGGATGGACTCGAGCAGGCTCTCGGGAATGGCGGTGCAGGTGATGTTGATATAAGGGCCGTTGGCGCGCGGGCTGTTGTAGTGAATGGCCTTGGCGAGGATATCTTTTCCCGTGCCGCTTTCACCGGTGATCAGGATGGTGGTGTCGCCGGTGTTGACGATCCTTTTCACCAGCTGTATCACCTGCGACATCTCCTTGGACTGTCCAATGATGCGTTCGAAGCTGTAACGCTGGAAATTCTCCTCCTGGTGCTTGGCAACGACGGTCCTGAGACGGTAGTTTTCGAGGACCTTGGCGACGCGGATGACAATGTCCTCATTCTGGAAGGGCTTGGTGATGTAGTCGCTCGCTCCCGCCCGCATGGCCGCCACGGCGTTCTCGACGCTCGAGTGGGATGTGATCATCACCACCGGCAAACTGGTGTAGCGCGGCTTGATTTTCTCGAGCAGCTCCAGGCCATTGGTGTCCGGGAGCTTGTAGTCGAGCAGCACCAGATCGTAAGGCTCTTCCTCCAGCGCCTGGAGCGCCTCGTTGCCGCTTTCCACCGCGTTGACGTGATACCCCTCCTTGCGGAGGCACTCTTTGAGGGACCAGCGAATCAACTTTTCATCGTCAACCACCAGGATATTGCCAGCGATTACAGTGGACATATCATCTCCGCTTCAACCAGCGAGCAGGAGCCGATCCGAGAGAGGATTTTCACCTCATAAATGCCGTGCGCGGAGTCGGGATCAAGACTGACCCACCGCTTCGCGCTCCGATTCAACCAGGGCAACGGTAACCTTGTTTGGCGAATTGTTAAACCGCAGCTTGCCTTCCCGGGCCAGCCACCCGATGGCCGTCATGACATCGTCAGCCTTCAAGCCTTGGACCTTTTTGAGGGCCGATAAGGAAACTCCTTGAGCGCCATTTTCTCGTAAAAACTTCCAGACCGTGCCTGCGGCCTTGCCAATGCTTTCTTCATTCATCCTTGCGCTCCTTAAATGCGTCAGCGACGGGGATCCGTCACCGTAAAATGATATGAAAAAAGGTTCCGACTCCTTCGTCTAAATTTTACTAACTAAATGAATCAAAGGAACTTGTGACACATTATAAAGCGTCACTTGCCGGCTTTGCAAGTTTTACCGGACAGTCCCGTTGGGGTCTCAAGCGACTCCTTGAGCCGTTGCCGTCGGTTTTTTCTGTTTTTTCTATTTTTTCTGTTTTTCAAATTACTGCAAATCGCTCTCCATACCAGTTTTACCCACCAGCTTCCCCGTAAGCGAGCCATAATCGGCCCCAGCGCACCGAAATATTCCCCATGAGGTGAAAAATTTCACTCTCGCGGTCTCTATTTTTCGTGCCCTTCGTCCCTTCGTGGTAATTTTAATCTTGATTCTTCAAGAACTCTAAAAGATCCGCCGCCGCCTGAACCTCGAGGATATCCTCCAGGTTCTCCGGCATCAGGGAAACCTCCGTCGCCTGGATCTCGCGGATGCTCCGCCGGTCGAGGGTCTGCTCCGCCCCCTCCGCCTGGCGCAAGGTGATGGCGTAGGCGGTTTCCGAAGCCAGGATGCCGCTCAGCACGTTCCCCTTCCGGTCCCTCACGATATAGACGGCGTAGCCCGGCTCCACCACGCGGTTGGGGTCGAAAAGCGCCACCAGAAGCTCTGCCGCCGGCTTCTTGGCGGTGGAGGAGAGGTCGGGGCCGACGGCGCGCCCTTCGCCGTTCAAGGCGTGGCACTTGGCGCACTGCTCCTTGAAGATGGCGCGCCCGCGCTCCACGGCGCCGGCATGGCTGGACGCCGCTCTTTTCCTTGGCAGCTCCTCGATCCCTCTTTGATACCGGTCGACCACCGCCTGCCGCGACGGGTTGTCGCGGCGGAGGAGCTTTTGCAGCCGCTCCTGGCCCGAGGCGTCCAGCGCCTTGAGCAGCCGCTCCCGCTGGCTCGCTCCCAGGGCGGCGGGCGGCAGGCTGCCGTCCCCCAGGGCCGCCAGCAGCCGGCGAGTTCCGGCCTGCCGGGTGAGGAGCCCGTCGATGATCGCCTGGCGCAGCTGGTGCGTGGCCGCCGGCCAGGCGGCGAGAAGCATGGCCGCGGCCTCATCAGAGCCTGGCGTGATCAATGCCTGAGCGGCCTCGAGCTCGAGCTCCAGGGCGGCCTGGGGCTGCAGCAGGGCGGCGAAGACCGCGCGCCCCATTTCCATGGGGGCGTGGGCGAGGGTCCGCACGGCGAGCCGGCGGAGCCGGCCCTCCTCTTCCCCACCTCCGGCGAGCTGCGCCGCCATGAGGAAAACCTGGCGCCATGCCGGCGCCAGGACGGCCAGATCCCCTTCGCCGGCGAGGATTTTCTCGAAAGCCTCGCCGTCGCGGGCGAGCCCCTGCGCCAGGGAAGCCGCCAGGGCGAAGCTCAAGACCTTTTCGCCGCGGGAGTAAGCTTGCTCGACGAGCTGCAGGGCTCTTTGAACCGCTTCCAGCCTTCGAGCCGCCCCGACCAGCTCGGCCGCCTCGCCCCCCAGCCGGTGGATCTTCTCCCGATGCTCCTCTGGCCACGCCTGCCCTGCATCCCAGCCGGCTTCAAAGAGCGCCTCGAGAAACTCCACCTCCCGGTCCTTCAAAGAAGACAGGAGCGCCGTCTCCAGCCACGGATCGCCGGCCTGCCGCCTGGCCGCCACGGCCAGAGCTTTGGCCGCGCCCGCGGACTCCGGCTCGACCGGAAGATCCCCGAGGGCCAGGGCCGCCGCCAGCCGGACCTTCGGGTCGGCGTCCTCCATCAGGAAGAGGAACGCCTGGCGCAGCCGAGGGAGGAGGCGGGGCTCCTCCCGGGCCACTCGCACGGCCGCCTCCCGCAGCCGGGGCTCCGGAGACTGGAGGGAGGCTTGCAGATCTTTTTCATCGAGCTTGCCGAGGCGCGCCAGCGCCCACAAGGCGTGCCCCCGGCCCAGCGCAGGGCCGCGCCGCGCCAGCTCACGCAAGGGTTCGAGGCCCTGAGGATCGCGCCGCTCCAGGAGCAGCCGCTGCGCCGTGTCGCGGTGAAATCCATTCGGATGCTCCAGCAGGGAAACCAGCTCGGCGCTGCTTTTTCCGGTCAGGTCGGCGATGGGGAAGAGCCGCGCCCCCGCCGGATAGAGTTTGTAGATCCGGCCGTGCCCGCGGCCGCGGGTGAAATCGATCTGGCCCCGCAGCTCGGGCCGGACAAAATCGGGATGCTCCACCAGCTCGCGGTAGAAATCGACCAGATAGAGCGCCCCGTCGGGCCCGCTGCGCAAGTTGACCGGATGGAACCAGGGGTCGGTGGAGGCCAGGAACTCCTTCCCCTCCTCGCCGCGCCGCGCCGTCCAGGCCGTTCCGGCAAGCTGGAGCCGGTCGCGGTGCACCAGTCCCAGGAGCGGCTCGCAGACGAAGGCGTTGCCGCGGCAATCCTCCGGAAAGAGCCCGCCGCGCTCGATGGCCAGCCCGCAGCCGGCGTTGAAATGGTCCACCGGCTCCTGGTTGAAGGTGCGGGGCGGCGGCGCGATGGGATAGACCCGAGCGCTGTCGCCGTGGTCGCTGATGGCGGCGGCGGTGGCGGTTCGCAGCAGGCGAGGATGGCGCTCGAGGTCCCGCGGCAACAGAACCTCTTCCCGGATGTGAATGGTGTTCCAGGAGAGGAAGCGGTGGCCCCAGTCATCGAAAGCGTGCCCGAACTGGGAAACCCCCGAGACCGCCTCCACCTGATAGGTGTCGGGATCGAAGCGCACGTCATGACGGGCGATGTCGATGGCCTGGCCTTCCGGATCGCCGGCGCGGCGCACGCGCCCTCCGGAGCGGCCGTTGGCGGCGTAGATTCTCCCATCCCAGCCGCGCAGGAGGCCGTTCACCCGGAGCTGCGTGTTCCCCTCGCCGAAGCCGGTGATCACCGGCCGCGCCGCCTCCGCCCAGCCATCGCCATCGGCGTCCTCGAGGTAGAGGATGTCCGGAGCCGCCGAAACCAGGAAGCCTTTGCCGTGGGGCAGGATGCTCGTGGGGAACGGCAGTCCAACGCCAAAGACCACGCTGTGCTCATAGCGGCCGTCGCCATCGCGGTCTTCCAGCCAGCGCACCCGGCCTCCCCCCGGCCGCGCGGGATAATCCCCCATCTCCACCACCCACAAGCGGCCGCGGGCATCCCACTCGACCGCCACCGGATCCTCGACCTCCGGCTCGCAGGCCACGAGCTCGATGCGGAAGCGGGAGTCGAGCCGGAAGGTGGCCAGCTCCGCCGCCGGAGAAAGGGGGCTCGCCGCCTCCTGACCCAGAGCGGAGCCGATAGATAAAAGCAAGAAGAGTGTGCTCAGGAGGTCGAGGAGCAGGGTCTCGACAACGTGAGCATCGCTCTCCTCTTCCCGCAGCTTCCGCGCGGTTATCGGCCGCCTTGGCCCCGGTAGGAGCCCCAGCAGCCGGCAAAGCTCGGCCCGGGCCTGGTCGTCTTTCATGGCCTTGCGAATCCGCATTCTCGAAAATCTCCGATAACCCAGCCTGTTTTTTTCAAAAGCCCTGAAGAGGAATGAGCCGAATTAAAGAGAAGGCACCGATTTAATTATAAAACCGTATCTTGAGGGAACTATTTTAAGGGCAGCTCAGGTGAGTTCGACGGAAAAATCGACAACCACTTCAGGCGAAAGACTTTTCCAGCTGATGGATAAAGTTTGCAGCCACGTTCTGGTCTGCAGCCGGAACATCCGCCTCTATCCGAAAAACCATCCCCGCGTCCTGGCTTCGGCGAACTCCATCAAGGAGGCCCTGGAGGCCTGCCACAAGGACACCGGCCGTCCCCTGATCATTGAAACTTCCTTCCAACTGGAGGAGGTCATGGGGATCAAGGATCCCTCCACCTGCAAGCATTATCAAAACCTCCGCACTGCCCTCAAGCAGCAGTTCATTGAAAAGCTGACGATCCTGCCGGAGGTCATGGCCGAGGAACTGATCCAGCTCTGCTATCTCATCCAGGAAGATCTGCTGAAAAAATTCGAAGAACAGGAGCAGATCGTCATCGATCCATTGAACTGGGAGCATCTGCAGGTCTCCTTTTTTGTCCCCCAGGACTGCTCGGCTTCCTCGATGTGCAACAACTTCCTCGAAAGGGCCGCTGGCCTCGGCCAGCTGCAGAACCTGGAAGCGCTTTTCCAGGATGTTCCGCCTGAAACCCGAGAAAAAATCCAGAAGGCCCTCATGGAGCCGGACTTCCTCCGCCGCATCTCGGAGCTTCGCCTGGCTCTGAACAAGGATCTGCCCGGGGAGGAGAAAAGCCCCCTGAAAAAAGTGGACCTGGTTCGCGAGGTCATCCATTCCGTCATGGCCAGGCAGGAGCAAGGAAACAGCCTGCCGCCCGCCGCCGATGAAGTGGTTTCCGCGCTGCATCACCTCCTGGAGTTCCTGGAAAATCACCTGGAGGTGTTGTCCGGAACGGTCCGCTCCTATTCCTCCGGAGAGGACCTGGAGTCGCTGCGGCGGCAGTTCCGGGAAATCCTGCAAACGGGGCTGTGGATCTCCAAGGAGGTGAACAGCTTTCAGGAGCAGAAAGCGCGCCTCTCCTTCCTCTTCAAGACCGCCTCCAGCCTCAGCCGCGATCCCGCCGGCGCCGCCGCGGCTCCAGGGGAAGCCGCAGCTTCCAGGCCTTCCGCCGCTCCACACCCAGGGCCGTCCCGTCCGGAAAGCTCCCCCAATCAGGACAATCCGCTGGCCGAGCGGTTCAAGGGGATCAATTACGACCTGGTGAGCGCCGGAAATCAAATCCAGGAGACGGACATCGGCAGTCATTACCTTCAGATCGTGCTGGAGCTGCTGGCGGATGAGGAATACCGGGAGAGGGTCCGCAATAAATTTCCTATCATTCTCAAGACCTTGCTGGCCCATGCCTCAAGCCAGAGCTCCCTGGAAGGCTCCGTGCAATCCATCACCCGGTTCATTCTGGACACCAGAGTCCCCGAGGGGGAGGAATTGCTGGTTGCCATCCTCAGCAAGATCGATGATCCGAACGAGATCATCCCCGCCTTCGAGCGCTGCCCGATGATGCTGAACAATCCCGGTTTGCTGGAATCCCTCCTGCTCCGCATCTCCGATCGTGACCGGGCCAGAACCATCCCGCTCCTGTGCGCCCTGCGCCAGCGGGAAAATGAAACCTTGCGGAAAACCGCCGAAACGCTGCTCATTTCCCTCTCCGGCAACTCCTCGGTGGTGACCCGCTGGGTCCAGGAAGATCCGGGGGGGATCCTGCAGCCGAAAACCTTGAAAAGGGTGATGGAAAAAATCACCCCCGAGGAACTTTTTCAAGCCTTCAGGGACTTCTTCTCCCAATGCGGCCACCAGGAGGCGACCCGCTTCATCATGGAATTGCCCGCCAAAGTTCCCGGCGCCGAGCGCATCCTGTTTGCCGCCATGGACTACGGCCCGCCGGCGATCCGGAAGCTGGCCATTTCCCATCTGCACAAATATCCGACCGCCATGGTCCATTCCATGCTGACCGGCATCATCAACCACAATAACACCTCGGGCAATTTCAACCTGCCGGAGGTCGAAGCGGCTCTCGGAGCCCTGCTGAGGTTCAAGGACCCCAAGGTCAAAGCCTTCTTGAACGAGATCATCGAGCGGCGCAAGCTGCGCTACGCCTACAACAAGGAAATTCGCAACGCCCTTTTGAAGCTCAACCGGGGAAGGAGCGCTTGAATGTCCGTCATCATCGACCGCTTCAACTTCAACTGCGCCACGGAAATCTTCAAAAGCATGGGGAGCGCCGCCGGCGACCTGCAAATTTACACGGCCAATCACCCCCGTTTCCAGGAAACGGTCAACAAAGTGGTGGAAACGGTCTGGGCATATTTCCAGAAAAATCCCCAATCAACCCGAATCCTCTTCACCGTCAATGAAGACCAGATCGAGTTCCAGCGCATCCCCCTGATGAACCTCGGCCCCCAGGGCGAGCGGCTGATCAAACGGTTGAAAGAGGAAGGCTGCGAGGGGCTGGAGTTCCAGCCGGGCGTCACCGCCGGGGAAATCGTCAGCCTGGTTCAAAACCTGGTCGCCCAAACCTCCGCCTCGGCGGCAGCGGCGCCCGATCCTGCCGCCCCGGAAAAACCTCCTGCCGGGGATGCCGGCGCCGGCAGGATCCAGCTTCACTCGAAATCCACCTCCCGCGACCTGTCCCTGTTCGGCGCCGCGGCGCCCGCGCCCCCTTCCAATCTCAATGAAAAAGCCATCCTGGTTCCGGAGCTCTGGGTGACGGAAAGCACCTACCGCAGCATTCTGGCCACTTACCGCACCGTTCTGGCCAATCTCGGGGAAGGCCGGACCTTCGACTACCGATCCCTCAAGCAGACGAGCGATCAAGTCATCACCCTCTTTTCATCGAACCAACACTCGATCCTGCCATACCAGTCGCGGTACTACTTCGATGACTTCACCTTCCATCACTCCGTCAACGTTTCCTTCATCGCCACCTTCATCGCCAGCGGCATCGTCAAGGACCGCGACAAGCTGAACCAGATCTCCATTGCCGCCTTGCTCCATGACGTCGGCAAGAGCCGGGTGCCGGCGGAAATCATTCAGAAGCCGGCCAAGCTGACTCCCAGCGAGTTTCAGTACATCCAGATCCACCCCGTCGCCGGGGCGGAGATCCTCATGGGCGTCGAGGACATCGAGCCCCTCTGCGTGGCGGTCGCCTTTGGCCACCATATCACCAGGGATGCGAACTCCTACCCCAAGACCCGCTGGCCCTACCAGTGCGACTGGATCACCGAGCTGCTTTCCGTCGTCGACATCTACGAAGCCCTCACCGCCTGCCGCCCCTACAAGAAAGGGCTGTCCTACAAGACCGCTTTTGAAGTGATGCTCAAGATGCCCGGCCTCAAGGAGCGCTTGCCTATCGTCAAAATGCTCTTCGACCGCATGGGCCCCTATCCCATCGGCACCATCGTGGAGCTGACCTCGGGAGAGCGCGCCGTCGTGGTCGAGCAGAACCCCTCGACCCCGTTCCATCCCAAAGTCGTCATCTTGACGGACTGCGAGCGCCATCCCCTGCCGGCGCCGGTGAATTTCGATCTGGCCGATCCGAATCAGCAAAAAGCCCGCAAGGCTCCCGCCGCCATCGCCAAAACCTTCACCCTCCAGAATCCCGAAGATGATCCCCTCCAGGCGGATCTGGAGCCGGAGCCAGAGGAGATCCTGGGCAACCCCCTCTATGATGACGGCAACTTGATGGCGCGGGAAGGTTAAGAGCCTCCGTAAAAATTTCAATCTACCCTTTGCAACTGCCCCTCAAGTGATTTAAGATCTATTCATATCAATGCCAGTCAAGTGAGCGGGGCGGTGCCAGTAAATGGAACAGTAAATCGATCGGTCTTTAAATAGTTTAAGTAGAGGTATATGTCCGTTTCCGCGAGTTTTGAAGGGAACAGCAACGTCCAGCAAATTTTGGATGACCTGATCAATACCGGCAGGAAGCTGCTGCAAGCGCAGCCCATGGACCGGGAGCACTACCGGCAGTGGAGCGACAGCGCCCGCAAGCAGCTGGCCGAGAGCTACGGGCCCACCGACCCGAAAGTGCGGGAGTTCTTCACCTCGCGCCGCGAGATCAGCACCTCCTTCGAGCTGGACCCATCGTATTACTTGACCCAGATCGGCGCCAACCTCCGGCGCGAGCTCAAGGTCCTCGAAAAAATCTCCCGGGAGCAAGGAGAGTCCCCGGCAGCCGCCACGGCGCCCACGGCTCGAGGACCGACCCCGCAGGCTCCCCGAGCGGCCGCCGGAGCACCTTCCGCCGCCAGGAAAGTGCTCATCCTGGCGGGAAAGGGCTCCGAGCTGATCGGGCCAGGATCCCAGGCCGCCGGCGAGGCGGGCTTTGCCACCGAAATCTTGCCTGACGAGAAAAGGAGGTCATCCGACGCGCTTCGCGCCGCCCTGGTGGCCTCGCGGCCCAATGCCGTCGTGGTGGTCTGGGATCAAGAGCCGTCCTCCCCATCGCGGAGCGGCGCGACTCCAGTCGAAGCCGCCCTGGAGCTGGGCCTGGCCATCGGTATCTTCAGCCCCGCCAAGGTCCTCATCCTCTTCAATGAAAAAACCCCGCCGCCTGAAAACGCCGGCGGGGCGGCGCAGATCCCCCTCCGGGCGGATCCGGGCTGGGAAGAAGCCTTGAAGAAGGCGCTCATGGCGATCCCGTAGCCGGTTTTCGACCCTCCGGCCGCTCAAATCAAAGCCGCGCCGTCGCCTGGCGGTACGAGGTGGCCGAGCGCACGCGGATCTGCCCCTTCTCCCGGTCAAACTGGGACCAACCGCCGGCCTTGAGCCCCAGGTCCAGCTCGCGGACCAGGACCCCCACCTTGGTGAGAATGGCGCCGAGCTTGAGGAGCGGGCGGGTTTGCTGGTCCTTGGGGAGGATCGACAGGAAAAATCCGGCCCCCGTCAAGAGCTGCGCCAGACCCTCCAGCTGATTCTGGATGTCGGCGTAGTGGATCTCCGAAACGCCGGCCTGCTCCGGCCTGGCGACGACCGCTTGATAGGTGGAGTTGCCGGCGATGCTGGGCGATTCGCCCCGCAAGGTGGCTCCGATCTTGCCCACCGCTTCCGCGCTCGAGCCGACCACCAGCAGGTCGTGGAAGATCCCCGCCACCGGCCGGCAGCCGGGGAAGGCATCGACGCGCAACACCCTCAGCCCCGGCGGCTGCTGATCCTCCAGGGCTTCCAGCTCGATGGACTGGCCGCGCTGCTCGAGGAACTCCTTCACCCGCTCGAATCCCACCCGCAGGTTTTTCCGCGCCGCCTCCGGATCGCGCAGCTTGCAGAAGAACACCCGCTCCACCTGGCCCTTGCCGCCCGGGAAAGCCACCCAACCCCAGCTCCCCTCCAGCCACGACAGCAGGTCCTCGCGCGGATGGAACCGGATCCTCTCCTGCAGGCGGTCCCACCGCATCAGCAAGTCGGCCCCTTGAGGAACGCGGTCGCGGACGATCGACACCGCCAGATCGTAAAAGGCGGTCCAGTTTAGGCCGTTCGAGAAGTAAAACGCCGTCGCCTCGGCGGGGACCAGGCGCTCCGGCTCCTTGAGGGGGCTCTGCTGGCCGAAGACCGGATAAAAGAGGCTGGTCTCGAAGCCTTTCTGGAGCGTCACCCGGCCTTCGCCGATCAGGCGGTTCCCCTCGATCCAGCCCACTTGAGTGAAGCTGCCAAAGCGCCCCAGCTCGTCCAGCAACAAGTTGAGGAGCCCGATGATCGCCTGGGCCTTGGGATCGCTGCCCGCCTGCATGCCGGCGAGGCCCAGCAACCCCTTGTAAAAGCCGATGTAGCCCGTGATGTCGACGTATACCTCGTTGTCCGCGCCTTTGCCCAGGCCCCCGAAGCCCTCCTGGTACTTCGGCGAGTCGATGATCGGCCCGGCGGCGCCCACCGCCTGCTTGCCCCCCATCAAATTGAAGGAGGTGAAGAGCAGCTCGCGCGACAAGCTCAGCGCCAGGACGTCGCCGCGCACCGAGGCGTCGATGGCGAAGGGAGCGTTTTGCAGGCCCAGGCTGGCCACCTTCGCATCGCCTTCCGATGACTCGGAGGCGACGAGGGGCTGGCCGACGAGCTCGGCGATCTCCTTGAACAAGCCGCGGAAGCCCTCGCGATGGCGCTCGCCATCCGCTTCGGCAATGCGGAAGAGGATGAGGTACTCGGGGATGGGGAGCTTGAGCCGCACCCCGAAGGCCACTTCCTTCTGGACCAGTTCCCCCCAGCTCACCTTTTTCAAGGCTCCCAGGACTTTTTCAACCGTCTGGCGGACGTGGTCGCGGCCCTCGGGGGGCATCTTCGTGGTCGCAAGGTCCACCAGGTCCCAGAGCACGCCGGACCTGGCGAACTTAGAGAAGGCGGCGGCCACCTGCTCATTGATCGAAGCCTGCGCCGGGCTGACCTTCGAGCGCGAGTAGACCTGCACATCGGCGGGGATCGCCGCGCCCAGCGTTTCCTTGATATCGGCGGCGCGGGAAAGCGAAGCGAGACCAGCGAGCAAGCCGGTGAATGCCAAAACGAGAGAAGGCAGCGGCGCCAGGGTGCGAGAGATCATGATTTTCCTCCTATTTGCAAACGGGTCCAAGAATGAAACAGCGTCCAGCTTAAATAGTGATTGCAATCCCCTGGCCGCGCAAGTAAGAATTTGTCAGAAAAGGAATCTCATGTCCATCTTAGGCCTCGATATCGGCACCACCGGCGTCAAGGCGGTGGCATTTCAGGAGGATGGCCGGCTCCTCGCCTCCGCGTACCGCGAATACCACTTGAAAAGCCCCCTGGAAGGCCACCTGGAGCTCGACCCGCGCGAGGTCCTGGAGGCGGTGCGCCAGGTGGTTGGCAGCGTGTCTCAAAGCACCCGCCAGGATCCCATCCGCTGCGCGGCCACCAGCACCCTCGGCGAGGCGGCCGTGCCCGTCGACGAGCGCAACCGCCCCGTCGCCAACGCCATCGTCGGCTTCGACGCCCGCGGCCAGGAGGAAATGGCCCTTTTCAAGGAGAAGATCGGCAACGAGGAGGTGTTCGCCATCACCGGCCACGGCATCAACTCGTACCACACCTTGTTCAAGGTGATGTGGCGGCGGCGCCGGCAGCCGGAGGTCTTCCGGGCCGCGAAGCGCTTCCTTTGCTTCGGCGATTTCGTCATCGCCTCCTTGGGCCTGCCGCCCCGCATCGACTACTCGATGGCCGCCCGCACCCTGGCCTTCGACATCCACCAGAAGCGCTGGTCCCGGAAAATCCTCGACGCCGCCGGCCTGGAAGAGGTCTTCGCCCCGCCCATCGCGCCGGGGGAAGCGGTGGGGAAGGTGGGATCCAACGACTTCGGCCTCCCCGCCGGCTGCGTGGTCGCGGGCGGCTTGCACGACCAGCCCGCCGGCATTCTGGGGGCCGGCATCCAGCCGGGGGAGTCGATGCTGGCGACCGGAACCGTCGTCTGCCTGGGGGTGCGGCTGGCGGAGGAGCCGGCCAGAAGCGGTTCCATGGTCGCGAACAACCTTTGCTACTACCCCACTTTTGGAGATTACCCCACTGTTGGAGATCACCCTACTGTTGGAGATTACAGGGACGCCGGCCCGAGTTCAGGCAGTCCTGGGAAGGATCCATGGATCTCCATCGCCTGGAACTTCACCGGCGGCAGCCTGCTCAAGTGGTTCCGGGATCAGTTCGCCGTCGCCGAGCGGGCCGAGGCGGAACGTCGCGGCGTCGACCCCTACGAGGTCATCTGCGGGCAGCTGCCGCCGCAGCCGACCCGGCTCCTGGTCCTCCCCCACTTCACCACCACCGGCACGCCCTATCTGGACCCCCAGGCCCTCGGCGCCATTCTCGGCTTGCGCCTCACCACCACCCGGCAGGAGATCGCCAAGGCCATCCTGGAGGGAGTGGCTTACGAGATCCTCCTCAACGCCGAACTCCTGGCGGAGGCGGGCGCGCCCATCCAGCGGTACAAGGCCATCGGCGGCGCGGCCAAATCGCCGGTGTGGATGCAAATTTACGCCAACATCCTGAACCGGCCGGTGGTGCAGCTCGAGGTCACGGAAGGGGCTGCCTGGGGCGCCGCGCTGCTGGGAGCGCGGGGCGCGGGGATTTTCCAATCGGCCGGCGAGGTCGAAGCCATGGTCCGACAATCAATAAAGGAAGGCAAGGTTTTCACGCCGGAGTCGAAGCAAGCCGAGCCCTACCGCCAGCGGTTCAAAATTTACCGCGAAGTTTACCCCGCGACGCGTGACCTAAGTCACCGCATGTTTGTCCTGCAATAGCGCCTTCACCGGCTCGCCAGCCCGACGGAGCGACTCCATCGCTCCACATCCGTTCTCTTCACTTCTTTTCTAAGGGTAGGAAATCATCCCCATCATTTCTTCCCCCCCTCGGAAAAATAGAACCACCAAACGAACCAATGAAATTTCAATGACTTTGAGATTGCTGGGACCCGCAAGTCCTCCAAGTGGGACGAGAATATAGCCAATGGAAGCGCGCTCGTCAATCGCCTCCTCAAAGATTTTTCCAAGAATTTTCAAAATCCACCTAACAACTACCTTGGTTAGGAAAATTTTATCCCGAACACTTCCCAAAGAACGCCTCCTTCTTGAACTCCGCTCGCAGCGCGGCTGCTTCAAGATGCGGCATCTCCAAGACGCGGCAGGTGGGACTTCGGTCCCCATCGATCTCCACGGCTCAACGCGCTGGCAGCTCCGCGGCGCGGATCTTGGCGTAGGACAAGATATTCAGAGGGCCGCGCTATTTCCAGGGGCTTAAGGTTTTCCACCAATGGTCCGATATCATCCCGGATGAACCAGAGATCGCGTTTTCAAAATCCTTTGACCCTCGTTCTGATCCTTGCTCTCACCCCCGGTTTGGCCGGCGAGGACTGGATCATCCTCGGCCCCAAGGCCATGGGCATGGGCGGCGCTGGCGTGGCCTCGGTGCGCGGCGGCTACGGCATGTACTGGAACCCCGCCACGCTGGCGCAGCCCTACTTGCGAAAGCCGACCTTCCACCTGGAGCCCGTCGATCCGAAGAAGGAGCCGAACAAGGAGCCGCAGAAAGTCTCCGACACCCCGTTCTTCGATGCAGAGATGCATGCCTCCGCCAACCTCGCGGCCGTCGGCGGCGTGCTCCCCCGGATCGCCCTCATCGGCGACCTGGTGGAGCGCATCGACTTCAACAACCTGGAGCAGAAGCTGAGGAACGGGCAGTCCCTGACGGAGCAGGAGGCCCAGGACGTCCTCAAGCTTCTGACCGAGGCCGTTCCCGGCCTGGAAGAGCGCGGTGAAGGGGTGATCGCGAATGCCGGCGCCGGCATGGGAGCGCGGGTGTGGCGCCTCGGCTTCTCGGCCCTGGGCCTGGCCTACGCCGGCGCGGTTCCGGTGGTCGACCTCGAGGCCAACCTCGCCGTCGGCAACCAGGGGATCGGCACCATTACCAACAACCTGCCCCCAGCCGGGCAGCTCTCAAGCGCCTCGCAGGCCTTCGCCCAGACCCTGGCCAATGATCCCAGCCTCAACATCACCCTCGACCAAGCGCAACGCATTCTCTTCCAGGCGGAGCAGACGGGGATCGACACCTCGAGCTCGACGTTCCAATCCACCTTGACCGACGTCCTCAGCGCCACCACCACCTCCAGTGATGTTTCGCAGTCCTTCATCAACAACCAGTCGGGGGCGCGGCTGCGGGGCATCTTGATGAAGGAGCTGGCCATTGGTTACGGCCAGCCGGTCTTCGACTGGCTGGCCCTGGGCGTGTCGCTGAAAGCCATTCACGCCACCACTTACTTCAACCCGCTGGTGCTGGAGGACTTGAGAAGCGGGAGCGGCCAAAGCCTCCTGGAAGAGCTGATCGGCAAGGAGACGCGCCAGGACTCCATGGACATCGGCATCGATGCCGGCGTCCTGCTTCGGCCCGCTGACTGGCTGGTCGCCGGGGTGGCGGGCAAGAACCTTAACCGGCCGCGCTTCGATGTCAATGTCGGCCCCGACTACGTCATCGAACCGCAGGCGCGGGCGGGGCTGGCCATGCTGCCCTTCGACTGGTTGACGCTGGCGGCCGACCTCGACCTCTTCACCAACCACTCGGAGGCGCTGCCGGGCTTCAAGTCGCAGGTCCTGGGAGGCGGAGCCGAGTTGAACCTCCTGGACGCCCTCTTCATCCGCGCGGGGGCCTCGCAGAACCTGCGCGATCCGGATGAGGACGTCATCCTGCACGCCGGGCTGGGAATGCGAGTCTGGTACTTCGGCCTGGATGCCGCAGTGATGCTGCCGGCTTCCTTCAGCCGTCTGGACAAGGTCGCCAACCTCGCCGATGACCTCCAGAACCTCGAGAACCTCCCCGACCGGGTGGGCGTGTCGGTGATGCTGGGATTCGACATTCCCTTCTAATTTTCCCACGGCGGCTCCCAGTGGACCTCCAGCACGTCCAGGGCCGCGCACTGGCACGGCAGCCCCACCAACTCCGCCACCGATGGCCGGGTGCGGCCGCCGTCGCCGCTGATCAGCTCTTTGATGTAGGTTCCCGAGGTGGCGCGCACCTCCCAGATGAGTTCCTTACCCTCCCTCCCGAGCAGCGCCGACTCCACCACGCGCTTTTTCCGCAGGGTATCGCGCCCCCGGCGGCCCATCACCCGCGTCGGCGAAAACTGGTCGATGCCGGCGCCGGTCAAGCCGGCCAGGCGAGAGGCGGCCAGCGCCTCTGAAACCTCTCCCTCAAAGCGG
The DNA here is from genome assembly GCA_016209605.1 of Planctomycetota bacterium. GTDB lineage: Bacteria > Planctomycetota > UBA8108 > UBA8108 > JACQVS01 > JACQVS01. Next base: position 3,924 of record JACQVS010000167.1, on the reverse strand, counting down.
AGGCGGGCGCGGTAAGTCTTGTCTCCGCCGGCCTCCTTGGCGGCTATCAACCCGGCTCGGTCGGTGGGGGCCAGGTTGAAGACCTCCGCCAGTTCCCCCGCCGCCCCGTTGACCTCGCGGACCAGCCGCTCGAAGTCGAGCTTGCGCTTGCGGGGCTCGCGGACCTCGAGGACGAAGGGCCGGCCGCGCCCCAGCATGCGCACATCGATATCTTCGCGTCCGGCGCCGTGGAAAAAGGTCGCCTCCCCGCCGGTGTGAGCGAGAACGGCCGGCTCCATCAGCTCCTGGATGCTGGGGCCGGCGAGGTTGCCGGTGTAGTTGCAGCTCGGACAGCCCTTCCCCCGGCAGCGCAAGTGGGTCCAGCGGCAAGCGGGAATCTGGCGGGACAGTTTGCGGTAACGGCCGCCGATGAAGAGCGGCTGGGCGCGGATCCGCACCTTGACCCCGCCCTTCCCGAAACGCAGGTCGATCCGCGCCTCGGCACGCACGAAATCGACCTCGCGTCCCGGCCACAGCCGGCAAAGCTCATTGCCGAGATGGATCTTGAGCCCGCGGTAAGCCGCCTCGTGGAGCTCGCGCCGGTAGTCCTCCGGCCGCTCCATGCCGAGAACGAAGGTGTCGAACTCGTAGTCCAAGGCGGCCGAGAGGATCGTCTCGACGAGCAGCTTCGGATCTTCTTGCAAAATCGGCAGTCCGGCCAAGCTTCCTTCCTCTCTGAGAAAGTGGTCTTTCCAAGGCCATTTATAATCCACTTTTCCCCGATTTCAAACGATGATAAACTCACGGGAGACCGCGGTTCGCGAGTACCCCTCTCGATGGCGCCGCGAATGACGGGCGATTAGCTCAGCTGGCTAGAGCGCCTGCCTTACAAGCAGGAGGTCCCCAGATCGAGACTGGGATCGCCCACTCTTTTCATTTTGTTGACAGGACTTGCCAGCAGTGTCTTCCTCTTGACAGGAATGGAACTTAGAGGTGTTCGGTTCATCAGCGGAGAGGGGCTGTTGGGACACTGCCAGATTGTCAGGAATGGACAGGTTTTGCCCTGAAATGCCGGGAGTAGGTGCAAGATTTGGTGCAAGAAATGAATCGAGGATTTCTGGCGCGCCCGTGGTTCTTGTCGCCTCAAGGGCTCGCCCTTCCTGGGCGCCAATCGGCAGCTTGGGCAGGACGTTCAGAGCGCCGGCAATGTCGAGAAGCTGGGGGTCTGTGTAGACATTCGCTGAAAGCTTGGGGTCGCTGTGGCGCATGGCGGCTTGAGCGGTCCTTAGGGGAACGCCGCCTTTTGAGAGATGAGTCCCGAAGCTGTGGCGGAGGCTATGGACGTCGACGGTGCGGCCGCGTTCATCGCGCTTCGGGATTCCAGCAGCTCCCAAATCCCGGTCAAAGATTTTTACCAAGCCCTCTGGGACATCAAAAACCGGTGTATTGGCGGGCAAGCGAGCTGGGATGGGTTCTCCGTGCTTTTGAGCTTTCTCTCGCCTTAAAAGCAATTTATTGCCCAACCATTGCCGCAAGTCCTCCACCAGGTCATGGCGCAAGGGGATCGTTGAGCCCTCCCTGTTCTTTTCAAAAGCCGCCTCGAGAACTGCATGAGGATGAGGCTCATCAAGCTCCAGGTTGCCAACGGTGATGGACGCCAACTCGCTACGGCGAAGCCCCGTGAGAAACAAGGTTTTATAAATCAAGGCTCGCTCCCACCCCAAAAGCTTAAGCTTTCTCTCAGTTTCCGGCCTCACCTTCACCCCCACCTGGCCTTTCCGATCACCACGATTGATCTTGAAGGCTTCGAGGAGGGGGCGCTTCCTAGCCGCTTCGATCAGCTTGGCCAGTTCCTCTTCGGTGAGAGCCCTTCGGATCCTTCGGCGGTCGGCCTTTTCATTGGCTTTGAGTAGCCCCTCGAAGGGATTTGAAACCAAGAGGTTTGCTTTTACGCACCAATTGGCGAAGGCGACGGCAGCAGCTCGGTATGCATTCAAGGTACGAGCTGACATACCTCCTTCGACTTGCTTGAAAAGCCACCGCTCAAAAGAATTTCGGTCAAGGTCGCAAAGGCGGTTGAATCCGCATTCCACTCGTATCTTCCGCAGGTAGCGAGATCGATCTTCCTGATGGGACTTTGAAGCTCCCTTGGCTTTTAGACTATTCAAATAATCTTCGATATGGTCGGCAAGGGAAATGGCGCTCTTATCGGCGATGGCATCTTCCTTCGGAGTCAAGACACCGGCTTTGACAAGTTGGGCTCGCCTTTCAAGCTCAGCCAAGACAGCACGGGCAGCGTCCTCATCACGGCAACCCGTAGGCTTTTCAATCACTTGGCCGGAACCATCATGATATTTGGCAGTATACGTGGTGGCCCGAACTCGAATCCTCAGCAAGCCGTCCTTCCCGACTATGACCCGAGCACTCCGTATCCTTTTCCCTTCCGGCTTCCATCTCGCGAATCGCATACCATCCTTCGAAAAAAGCTCAGCCCCCTCGGGCAATTGCAAGGTGTAAATCTTCTTGAAGACCGTTCCCATAGTTATTTTCCCTTTCGGATTACCTCGATACCAAAAAAAGCAGCAACCTTATCCGCAAGGTCCAAGCGCAACGATTGCTCTCTTCTCACAAATTTTGCAAGGGCCTGGCGTTTCACTCCTGTCCTACGCTCAATCTCCCGCAAGGAGGGGCCTGTTACAATAGCTGCTCTCAGGGCTTCAGTTATTGAAAGAGCATTTTTTCTCTCGGGCATAGTGATGGGAATACTTATTACCATCAATCATCCTGCTTGTCAACCTTTTTTTGAAGGAATAAAACTGCTGGAGCTATTTACCCGAGGACAGCCCTCGGCAATCCAGGTCTCGATTTCAAAGCGATGATAAAAACAGGTGACCATGGAAGATATCAAAGCAGTCCTCCGGGCAAAGATCAAGCGGTTGGCGAATGAGCACGTCGAAAGCGCCAACCGGCAGAAGGACGCGACCTTAGCCGACTTCGCCCGCAGGGGGATGGCAAGGTCAGGTGGGCTAATAGCAGAATTCGCGAGGATTGATCGCGAATATGCCAATAAAATGGTCGACGCCATGGTGGCTGCCCACGTCGAAATCCTCGGGCCGGACCTGTCCATCACAGACGCCAAAGATTCAATCTATAGAGAGGTCCGCCGCATGTGGGAGGGTACGGTCCATCGCCTCGGCGGGCGCGTGGGCTGGGGGAGATGAAGCCAGGTGTTTTTTCTTGTCCAGACTGGCGATGAAGTTAAAATCCTCATCATGTTCATCGTTGAAAAAGTGAAGCGACAAGAAAGCACTATTCTGGTCGTCGCCAAGGACCAGGAGGGGTTCAGGCACACGGGCGAATACGACCCAGCGACTGACGCCGTGAAAGCGATCCGACGCTTCGAGCCCCCGACGGAATTAGAAGGCACCATCGTCGTCTCCTCCCCTCCGTGGCCCCCGGAATCGGGAAAGAGTTTCGAGGAGGTCGAAGTCGTAGCACGCGATCCCCCTCCCACCAACACTACCTCCCATTGGAAAGAAGAACCTGCTCTCCTTGCTTTGAATGGGTGGGTCAGTTTATCTGAGCGCTATCGTGTGGCGAATAAGTAATACCTTCATTCTAATTTATTGCTTTAATAACCAGTACATGTTGTAAACATTTTTCTGATTTTAACTCAAAACCACATCTCTTCAAAATATCAAACAGCGATTCATCTTGACTTCTTTCTATATTTGCCTTATAGTTTCCATTCAGCATTGTTTTATTTATTATTGGTACTTGTGCTATATTTTCTAACCAACGATTAACACAAATACTATGACCGTCTTCACCAAACTACGACAGGGGGCACCAATGGAAAAGACGCTCGACGTCCAGGGGTTGACAGAAGACCGAATACGCTACCTCACCAACAACTGTAAGCGCCTGAATTATGGGCGTTTACGG
>JACQVS010000166.1 GCA_016209605.1 Planctomycetota bacterium | reverse complement strand
GGCCCTTGCGGTCCTCGCGCTTCCGCGCTCGGCCTCCAGGCGGGCCTCGGAGCGACCACTTCGTGCACCCGCAAGCGGGTACCCGGCTCCTCCGGCCATTCGCTCCTGCGCCACTGCTCGGAGCTCACCTTTGCGTCTTGGCGGTTCAATCCTCTTCATTTTCTTTCTTATTCGGCCTCGACCGTTGGTTGCGGCCTTGGCTGCTTTAGGAGGAAAAGCCGGGGCTTTCCAGGCTTCAGGGGGAGCCCCGGCTCAAAGAAGGACGTCGATGGAAAGTCACTTTCAAGGACCGCACGGCAAGCTGTCGGCGGTCGGGTCGTCCCCGGGATCGGGGTAGGGCGGCGGCGGCGGCGCGCTTCCCAGGAAGAGATGCGTCAGCAGATAAATAGCGTCGGTGATGGCGATGTCGCCGTCGTCATCGACATCGGCCGCATCGAGGCATCCCGGCGGCGCGCTCCCCAGGAACAAGTAACTCAGGATGCCCACGGCATCGGAGAGGTCGGCGCGGTCATCACCGTTAATGTTGCCGCGGACGAAGCCTTTCGACTCGCTCAGGTAGCGGTAGCCGTTCGCGAGAACCGCCTGGCCCTGGCCGATCGTTACCTGGACAGCGACCGGGCCGGCCTGGAGGGCGGCGGGAACGACCACCTGGAGGCGGTCCTCCTTCGCCTCGACCACGCTCGCCCGATTAGCGCCGAAGCGCACCTCGACGCCCTGCTCGTGGCCGGGGAACTGGCCGCGGATCGCCGCCGGATTGCCCCCCGCGAGCTTTCCCTCGCTCGGCTCGACGCTCGCGATGAGGACCTTTTTCTCGGCCGGCGCAACCTCCACCAGGGCCGAAGGGGTCCCCAGGACACCCTGGGCCGCGGGATCGATGACCGGCTCCACCTCGCCGCTCGAGAGCGCCGCCCCGTCGCCGTCGAGGTCGCTCAAGCGGTAGACCTGGTCATGGGTGCCGTCGAGTGCGAGCAGCGCTCCATCCACCGCCAGCAAATCGTTGGTGTCCCTGGGGGGGAGCGGCGCGCTGGCATCGACCCAGATCATCGCCTCCTGAGATCCTTCGAAACGGCCGTCTCGGTTCAAGTCCTCGAGGCGCACGATCAAGCCGATGTCCTCATCGGTCACGTACACTTCCCCGCTTGCGCCCACCGCGATCCCCTCCGGGTCCGCAAAGGCATGGGCGCCGCGCGGATCGTAGACGATCTTCACTTCTTCTCCATCCAGGGCGTCTCCATCTCCGTTCAGGTCCTCCAATCTTGCCACCACCTGCAGCGTCGCGTCGGTGACATAGATCGTTCCGCCGGGACCCACCGCCAGGCCTTCGATGTCGCCGAGGACCGGAAGCAGCGGGCTGGCGGCGGCGGCTTGCTCGGAGTCGTACACCATCCACCACTCGTCCTCATCGAGCGCATCCCCATTGCCGTTCCGGTCCTTGAGCCCCAGGACCAGGCCCTTGGCCTGGCCGTCATCGGCGAGGTATAGGGTTCCATTATCGGCGCGCGCCAGGGAATTGGGGGTGGAGAGATCGGGGCCGGACGAGGTGTCATCGTAAAAGATCGCGAACTCGCCATCGTCGTTGGCGTCCCCATCGCCGTTATTATCTTTCAAGGCCAAGACCGCATCGAGGGTGCCGCCATCGAGAAGGAACACCGCGCTGCCATCGCCAAGCGCCATGCCGCTGGGCGTCGAGAGGTCCGGCCCCGGCGAGGCATCGTCATAAAAGATGAACACTTCGCCGGGGGTGTTGGGGTCCACCAGGCCGGAGTTGTCCCGGTCCTGCAGGCGGACGATGCGGTCCAGGGAGGAGTCGGCGACGAGCAGGTAAGGCCCGGGCGCCGGCGGCACAGCGGTAACGTAGCGGTAGCCGCTGAGGAGGACCGCCTGGCCCTGCGCCGTCGCCACCGCGACGTCGACGGGGCCGGGAGCGGCGGCGGGGGGCGCCACCACCTGGATCTGGTCCAGGGCCGCCGCGGTGACGGCGGCGAGGTTAACGCCGAAGCGCACCTCGAGCCGTCTCTCATGGCCCGGGAAGTGCCCGCGCACGGTGGCTTGATTCCCCCCTTCCATTTTCCCCTCGTTCGGCTCGATCGAGGCGATGACGACCGCTTCCGGCAGGTCGCTGGGGATCTCGGCGATGGCGGACGGCGTCCCGAGGAGATCTTCTCCGGATGTGATCAGGAGCGGCTCCACCTCGCCGGGTGAAAAGGCGATGCCATCGCCATCGCCATCGGCGATCCAGAAAACCTGATCGCGGGAGCCATCGAGGACGAGGAGCACCCCATCGTCCCGGGCCATGAGGTCGTTGGTGTCGCGCGGGAAGGCCGGCGCCGTGGCATCGACGAAGATCCTCACTTCCCCGGCCCCCTCCGCCCGGCCATCGCCATTGGAATCGAAGAGCCGCACCACCAGGCCGGTATCCTCGTCGGTGGCGAAAACCTCGCCATCGGCGTTGACGGCGATGCCCTCGGGATCGGCGAAGGGATGGGCTCCCTGCGGCTGGTAAAAGAGCGCCGCCTCGCCCGCGTCCATGGCATCGCCATCGCCGTTGAGATCCTGCAGGCGCGCGACCGCTTGCTGCGTGGCGTCGGTGACGAACAGGGCGCCGGCGGCGGTCACGGCGAGGGCTTCGATATCGCCGAGGACCGGAAGGGGCGCGCCGGAGCCTTCCACCGCTTGCGAATCGTAGACGATCCACCACTCTCCGTCGTCGAGAGCGTCGCCATCGCCGTTTTTGTCCTTGAGGCCGAGGATGAGGCCTTTCAGCTTGCCATCGTCCGCCAGGTAAAGCGTTCCATCAGCGGCATAGACCAGCGAGTTGGGCGTGGAGAGGTTGGGGCCGGGCGAGCTGGCGTTGTAAAAAATCAAAACCTCGCCGTCATCGTTGGCATCGCCGTCGCCGTTCCGGTCGGAGAGCCTCAAGACGGCGTCCAGGGTGCCGCCGTCGAGAAGGAAAACGGTTCCATCCGGCGCGCTCGCCACGCCGGAGGGGGTCGACAGGTCCGGCCCCGGAGAGGCGTCATCGTAAAAAACCAGCGCGTCCCCCGCTACCACTGGGTCGATCGTCCCCGAGCCATCGCGGTCCTCCAGGCGGACCACGCGGTCGAGGGACGAGTCGGCGACCAGAAGCGCCCGGCCGCGCGGCCAGGGCGCGCCAAAAGTCGGATGGTGACTACTAGAGATGCAGAAATATATGGAAAGCCATACCCCCAACCGCCAGGCCGGCAGCAGCCGCCACGGCGGCCGCGGGCCGGCAAGCAATGCGTCTACGGCCATGCGAACCTCCTCTGAAAAAAATGAAAGTCCTTGCCCCATTCGAGATGGAACCTCACCGTCCCGCTGACAGGTGGAGCGATCCGCCCACGGGATCCGAAGCTATCCGAAGCTATCCGAAGCTAGTAGCAAACACCTTGCCAATGGAGAATAGTCGCCACCGGGCCGGCGCCGGCCCAGCGCAGGCCAGGTTTTCCTGGGTGGATGGGGGAGAAAAACGCCAGCCAACCGGACAGGTGTCCGCCCGGATGCGGACACCTGTCCGGATCCGGACACTTGGGCCTCTTTGCTTCAAACTCTCATCGGGCTAACCCAGTTTCACCGCAAACGGCCGAGTTGCGAAGCTGCGCAAGAAGCTGGAGGCGCCGAGGAACAGCATCGGCCGACGGCAAATCGCCCAGGAGCTGAATAGGTGAATAACGTAAGCTCCGTCTTGTAAGTGTAAAACTTCTGGGATTTTCCGTTTATCCCAGCTAAACTGAAATCATCAAGAAATTCCTTTTCTTTAAGGGCGTGTAAGCCCATAAACAAGAATCGGCTGCATAAACAGCGGCTCGGGGCCGATTTACCTTGTCGATGTCGAGGGTGATGGTTCACCGGAGGTGGTGTCGTTGAGAAATAAGCTCGTGATGGCTTACCTTCTTGAAAATGACCGCAATCGGTGGTTGGCGACCGGCACAGTTCTCGCCGGCTCATCGATTTCCAGTTTCGGTCATGTGCTTGGAGATTTGGACAAAGACGGGGCAGAGGATCTGGTTTTTTCAGACAGCGATGAGCGGTTGCTGGAGGTCCGCTTCGGCAGCCGTGCCACTGGCAAGCTGCGGTTTGACAGGGCTCCGGTCTTCACCGCCAGGCCCGATGCCATGGGATCGCTTTCGGCCTGGCGGATCACGGATCTCAAAGATTTCGATGGCGATGGCTTCCAGGAGGTCTTCTTTGGCCCAGCGTATCTGCCGGTGAACGGTCGCGGAAAATTGCAAGGGGCAAAGCGAGTCAGCGATTTTCTAATGACTACCAGCATCTTTACAGCGGATATGAATGGTGATGGATTCGATGACGTTGCCAAGTTGGGAGAGGATCAGACTGAGATCGGCTACCATCTCGAGATTCTTTATGGCGGAACTGAAGGATTCAAAGCGCCGGTCATCGGCCCAAAACTGAACCGGCAAGTTGTCCTTGGCGGAGGCAGATTGAATTCTCAATCTCCTTTCACCTTGTTTGCCTCCACCTTCGATAAAATTCAAATATTTGAATTCGGGATTTCTGAAGACCCACAGCTGATCGGCTCTATCCCGATTTCCGGAGTTCCCCCTTCCTTCTTATCCCTGATTTCCTGGAATGGCCAGGTGCCCGCCTCGCTCTTGAGCGGTGAACCTTCTTTCGATACCCGGCCTGGCGAAATAAGTCTTTTTGAGTACCCCGGATCCGCAGGCCTTCAGAGAAAGTGGAAAATCAACACCCCTTACAGCTCCGGCCCCATCCGCGCGGCCGATCTTGAACAAGACGGTTATACGGACTTGATATTCTCGGTCCCCGGCGGCGTTCAGGTGGTGCCGGGTAGTCCGCGCGGGCCGATCGCCTACAGCGAAACCGTAGATATAACCTGGGAAAGCGTCCAAGCTGTCGCCGCCTTGGATGTGGAAGGCGATGGAGTTTCAGAAATAGTGGCAGCGACTCGATCGAGCTTTAATAGGGTGCAGCTGCTTCGCAAGCGAGGCGGAGGCTGGTTTGGAGAAGTTCTGTTAACCGAGCCAGCGGCCTCGATTATCACTGGAGATTTGAATAGGGATGGCTATCCCGATGCCGTCATCGATTCCTCCATTTTCTTAAATGACCGCCACGGCGATCTTTTCCTTTCTTTTGGATTGCCTGGAGTCTGGTACGGCAATGCCGACGGATTCGCGCTGGCTGACCTAAATGGCGATGGCAACCAGGACCTTATTGGTTCCAACGACTCCATCGTCATGACTTCGCTTGCCGGGCCGGGAGGAGAATTTCGAGGCCCGCGGCAAATTCTCCAGAAATGCGGCATTAACATCGCTAGCGGCGATCTCAATGGCGATGGGAAAATCGACCTCATCCTTGATTGCGATTTCGGCGATACCTATGTGTCCTTCAGGAACAGCGATGGATCTTTTCGCAGGGAAGAATTCTTGAATGTTGATAATAAATCGATCGCCCTCGGGTCTGCTTATCTCCTCTTGGACTACGATGGCGATGGCAACCTCGATATGGTCAGCAATTTGCTGGTTGAAAACGGCGTCTTCCTGCTTCAGGGCACTGGCGACGGCAAGTTCAAGAACGCCGGGAAAATGGAAGGGACGGATGGGTTGGCGCCGCTCGCTAAAGGCGACCTGAACGGGGACGGCTTCCCGGATGCCCTGCTCGGAACTTCCCAATCCTCGGTTTTCATTTACTGGGCAACGGGTGGCAATCCGGAGCTGCCTCCGACCGTTGTGGACATTGGGCCCGGCGCGAGAGGCGTCAATCTGGCCGATTTAAACGGCGATCAGATCCTGGACCTGGTCCTTTGGCGCGACACCTCGCAAGGGCAAAAGCTCTGGCAAGTCATGCCGGGACTGGGCGATGGCGCTTTCGCGCCGCCCATCAACGTGCCTCCCCTCAATGTCACCAGGATCAATGATCTGCTTGCCGATCTCAACGGGGATCTCATTCCTGACACCTTTCGAGATGATGAAAGCCGGGATGATATCGATGTCACGATCCTCTTTGGACAAGGCGATTTTAATTTCCAGGAGTTCCCGGTGTTGAAGCTTGACAGGACGATCCGCTTGATCGGATTGGAAGATTTTGATGAAAATGGAGCCCTGGATCTGGTGGGAACCCTACATGATTATCTTTTTGTTTGCAGGAGATCGGCGGAAGGGACTTTCGAACCGCCGGTCTCATTCGTGTCGGTTCCTTCCGGCCGCGCATATTTAGTCGACCTGGATGGTAATGGCCGCAAGCAACTTCTCATGGGAGATGCCAGCTCCCTCTGGCTCTTTCCTCCTTCGCCGGACACCTTGGTTCAAAGCCCGATGATCAACTTTATTCCTCACCTGTCCTCATTAGCCGCCGGGGAGTTCAACGGCGATGGCCACATGGACTTGGCGGCATTCGATGGGGTGGCTCGCGAAGTTGTGGTGCTGGAACACGTAGGTCAAGGGAAAATGACGATCCAGAAGAAGATAACGCCGGTGTGGCTGGATCCTTCAAAAACGCTATCGTTTGCGGCTCATGATCTCGACCAAGATGGGCTTTCTGACCTCCTCCTTCTTCAAAATGGGCAATTGTATTGGTACCGTTGTCAGGGGAATCATTCATTTGATGGTGAACTCCTTCTGGCGAAAGGCGTCGTGGGATCGGCCCTCTCCTTTCCAGATCTCAATCTAGATGGAATCGACGATATTTTGATTTCCGGGCTGACCGTCTTCCTGGGCCGGGGAGCCGGTCGGTTCGAGCTGATGGCATCCTATGGAGCCCCCGATGGCCTCAAAAGCGCGGTTGGAGATTTTAATGGCGATGGGAAACCGGACGTAGCTCATGGCCCTCGAGGCGGCACGCTATTTTACTTATCCTTCGGCGATGGTCGCGGCAATTTCGAAGCCGCTCGCTTCCTGACCACCGGCGATTCAACCTCTCCCTGGGTAGCTGTTGGCGATTTTAACGGAGATGGCCTCCCCGATATCGCGGCAGGCGATACGGATGCTGGAACGCCCCGCGTCTGGTACTCCCAGAATGATTCTACGTTCAGCCCGGCTGTCGACCTTCCTGATCCGCTGGGAAAAATCCCGGGCCGGAGGCTTCTGGAAACCGCAGATTTCAACGAGGACGGATTCATGGATATCATGAGCACTCATCCGCGCGGCGCCGTGGTCACTTTTATGGGTGGGAGTGAGGGATTGGAAGACTTCGGTCCAACCACCTATGGGCCGGTATCGCCGGAAGCGATGTTGCTAGGAAATTTCATCGAGGATTCTCAACTCGATCTCCTGACCGCGGAAGAATCTGGCCTGTATTTAACTAAAGGGAAAAAAATTATACCCCGCTTCATCCGGGGCGATGCCAACTCCGATGGCGACCGAGACCTGACCGATGGGATTTTTATCCTGGAATTTTTGTTTTTAGGAAAAAGCGCTCCTCCCTGTCATAACAGCGCCGATATTGATGATGACGGCCAGCTATCGGTGACGGATGCGATAAATCTTTTGGGATTCCTCTTTTTAGGTTCACCAGCGGGATTCCGCGAACCCTGGGTGACCTGCGGTTCGGATCCGACCGCCGACCTGCTGTCTTGCCTCGAATTTTCGAAGTGCGATGAGTAGTTGTAATGCTGGCCAAAATCATGGACGAGGACGGGACACTCGGTCATTTTGTGGATTCCCCTGCCGGGAACGGTTTCATCGCCGAGGGTAAAACGATCGATGTCGCCTCCGGCCGCTTGACCTTCAAGGACTGCACCAACCGGATCCTGGCCCCGCCACAGGCTAGCAGCGGACCGGAACGGCAGCCTGGAGCTGAACGAGGCCGTCGTGCTCCTCGAGCACCTCTTCCTCGACGAACCACCGCACACGCTCGGCGCCGGCGGCCTCTTTATCGAAGGCCGCCCGCCGGCTCTCTGCGTCCCTTGAAAAGCTCTCGGCGAGACCCACCTTGCCATCCCCGGCGCCGGGATTAGGCCCTAGCTCCGAAACATCTTCGCAGCCTGCGGAGAATTTTTGTGACCATCCAACGCTCTCTAATTCGCTTTGCGTCTTAAATTGGCGTCCTTGGCGTCTTGGCGGTTCAATGCTCTTCATCTTTTTCTTATTCGGTTTTGATATTTGGTTGCGGCCGTGGCTGCTTTAGGATGGACTCCATGCCAACCGCTCGAAAGATCGTCAAGACCACCTGCTCCCACGACTGCCCCGACGCTTGCTCGGTCCTCATCACCGTGGAGGATGGCAAGGCCGTCCACTTCGCCGGCGATCCCGACCATCCCTTCACCCGCGGCTTCCTCTGCGGCAAGGTGAACGGCTACGAGCGCATGGTCTACTCGCCGGACCGCCTCCTCCAGCCCTTGAAGCGCGCCGGCCCCAAGGGGGCGACGCAATTCGAGCGCCTGAGTTGGGATGAAGCCATCGCGACGATCGCCGCGCGCCTTCAGGAAACCAAAGGCCGGCACGGCGGCGAGGCCATCGTCCAGTATTACTACGCCGGCACCATGGGCTACGTGCATCGCTTTTGCGCCGACGCGCTTTTCAACAAGCTGGGGGCGACGCGCCTGCGCCCGAACATCTGCTACTACGGCGCCGACGCGGGATACAACGCCGTCACCGGCGGCGGCTACGGCCTCGATCCGGAGGACCTCGTCCATTCCGACCACATCATCATCTGGGGCTGCAACGTCGTCAGCACCCAGGTGCACCTCGTCCCCTTCATCGACGAGGCCCGCAAGCGCGGGGCGAAACTGACCGTGATCGACCCCTACCGCAACCGCACCGCCTCCATCGCCGATGAGTTCCTGAAGATCCCCCCCGGCGCGGACACGGCGCTCGCCCTCGCTATGGCGCGCGTCATCGTCCGGGAAGGCCGCGCCGACGAGGAGTTCCTCGCCGTGCGCACGCAGGGCTTCGAGCGCTTCCGCGACGAGGTCTTGCCCCAGTACCCGCCGGAGCGGTCGGCGGAGATCACCGGGCTCCCGGTGGAGACCATCCTTCGTCTCGCGCGCGAGTACGCCGCGGCGCGCGCCCCGGTCATCAAGTTCGGCATCGGCCTCGGCCGCAACTCGAACGGCCCCGACGCGGTGCGGGCGATCTGCTGCCTTGCCGGCGTGGCCGGTGCTTACATGAAGACCGGCGGCGGCGTCCTCTACGATTCGGGCTGCGAGTTCAAGCCCAACCTGAGCGCCGTGACGCGCCCGGACTGGCTCGAGCGGCCTGTCCGCTCCATGAACATGACCGACCTGGCACGCGCCTTGACCGAGTGGCGCGATCCGCCCATCAAATTCCTCTACATCCACAGCTCGAATCCCGCGGCCACGGCGCCGGAGCAGGAGCGCCTGGCGCGCGGCCTCGGGCGCGAGGACCTTTTCACCGTGGTCCACGAGCGCTTCCCCACCGACACCGTGCGTTACGCTGACCTGGTTCTCCCGGCCCCCACCTTCGCCGAGGTCGATGACCTCTACAAGAGCTACGGCCACCTCTACCTGCAAAGAGGCCGGGCGGCGATTCCGCCCCGCGGCGAGTGCCGCTCCAACCTCGAGGTCATTCAATCCATCGGCAAGGCCCTCGGCTTCAAGGACCCCTGGTTCTCGAAGAGCGTCGAGGACTTCATCCGCGAGCTGCTCCAGACCGGCCATCCTAATTTCAAAGGGGTGACCGCCGAGCGCATCCTTGCAGGAGAAACGGTGCGCTTGAACATCCCCCGCGGCACCAGCGGCTACCGCGAGCGCTTCCCGACCGCCTCCGGCAAGCTCGAGTTCTACTCGAAGGAGCTGGAGGAGGCCGGCCTGCCGCCCATGCCCGGTTATTGGGGGGACGGTGACGCGGCCGAGCGGGCGAAGCACCCTTTCCGCCTCCTCACCCCGCCGGCCCACCACTTCCTCAACACCTCCTTCGGCGCCTCCGAGGCCTCGCGCCGGCGCGCCGGCGGAGAGCCGCGGGTGATGGTCCATCCCGAGGACGCTGCAAGGCTCGGCATCGCCGACGGCGATCTCGTGGAGGCCCGTAACGACGTCGGCGCGGCGCGGCTCCTCGCCCAGGTCACGGACGCCACCCAGCCCGGCGTCCTCATCGCCGAGGGGACCTGGTGGCCCTGGCACGGCCGCGGCGGCCGCGGCATCAACGCCTTGACCAGCGCGCGCGTGACGCGCCTGGGAGGCGGCTCAATGTTCCACGACAGCCGGGTGGCGCTGCGGCGGGCGCAGTCATGAACCAAGCTCGCCCCTTTTCCATGATTTTGCCGATCCTCCTCCATGCAGCCGGCTGCGCGGGCATGCGCCCGCCTGCCGCTCCTCGGGCGCCGGAGTACTGGCCTACGGAGGGCTGGAGAGTTTCGACTCCGGAGCGGCAGGGCCTCGATTCGGGCAAGCTCGCCGAGACGTTCGACTATATTCATGACCACGACCTCAACATCCACAGCCTGCTGATCATCCGCAACGGCTACCTGGTCCTGGAGGCAACCTTCTATCCCTACGATGGGTCGAGCGTCCACGATGTCGCCTCGGTGACGAAGAGCGTGACCACGACCCTCGTGGGCATCGCCATCGACCAGGGATTGATCAGAATTGTCCGGGAGCCGGTCTTGAATTTCTTCCCGGGGCGCCCCATCGCCAACCGCGTTGCGAGGAAGGAGAAGATGGCGGTCGAGCACCTCCTGACGATGAGCTCGGGGCTTGACTGCCATTTTGAATCCAGCGAGCGGACCCTGCGCGACATGATGCGGAGCGAAGACTGGATCCAGTTCATGCTAGACTTGCCCATGGCCGAGGAGCCCGGCCGGAAGTTCGTCTATTGCAGCGGCGGCATGCATCTCCTCTCCGGCATCATCTCCCGGGCGGCCGGCATGGATGCCCTGAGCTTCGCGCGCCAGCAGCTCTTCGCGCCGTTAGGCATCGGCGAGGCCATCTGGCCAGCCGACCGGCAAGGGATGACCCACGGCTGGGGCGACCTCCACCTCAAGCCGCGCGATATGGCGAAGATCGGCTTCCTCTGGCTCAACCGCGGACAGTGGGACGGCCGGCAGATCGTTTCCGAGAAGTGGGTGGCGGAATCGATTCGAAAACATCAACCGACCGGCAAGGAAGAGGGCTACGGCTACGGCTGGTGGGTCAAGCCGGATTTTTACGAGGCCAGCGGCCGCGTCGGCCAGCGTATCATCGTCTTTCCGGAGAAGAACCTCATCGCCGTCTTCACCGGCGGGGGATTCGAGCCCGGCGAGGTCGGGAAACTGCTGCAGGCGGCCTTCAAGTCCGATAGCCCGCTGCCGGAGAATCCCGCCGCCCTGGCCCGGCTCGCGGAACGGATGGACGCCGCGGCCAGGCCTCCGGCCCCGAGGCCGGCGCCGCCCCTGCCGGATATGGCGAAGAGCATATCCGGAAAAATCTATGCGCTGGAGCCGAACTTTCTTGGCCTCAAAGCGATCTCCTTGACCTTCCCGTCACCGATCGAGGCCTCTATACAAGCGACCTTCACGGATGGCCGCAGGGAAGCGCGCCCCATCGGCCTCGAGGGCGTCTTGCGCCTCTCCCCCGGCGGCAGGTTCGGGCTGCCGGCGGGCTTGAAAGGCTCCTGGACGGAGAGCGACAGTTTTCAGCTCGAGCACGATGAGATCGCCAACCTCAACTGCTTCCGGCTCCAGATGCGCTTCGAGGGGGATCGCGTGAGCGTTCACGCCACTGAAAGGACCGGCCTCCTCGATGCCAGCTTTGGAGGCACATCGTAAGGATCGACGCGAGCTCGGACCGGCGGGCTCAAGCGCAAATCGACCTGTTGAGACTTTTTATGGAATATCAGGCAAATTTTAATTATTGGAATTTCTGGTTGCATCCGCTGATGATCCGATGGTAGCATGATTTCAAGTTGAAAACCTTCCCCCAAAGCGGTTTTGCGGCGTTTTGCGACCAGGAACCGTGCACTGCGCCATGAAGGAAACCAAAGAGCGAGCAACCATCTTGAAAAAATTCAACATCTATTCAGCCCTTGGAATTCAGGAACTGTGGTGTCACAGGAAGGGAGCCATCAAAGTTCATGTCCTTCAAAAAGACGGCGGCTATCTGCGGCACGCCAAAAGCTCCATTTTCCCCTTCCTGCCCATGGAGGAAATCGAACGCTTCCTCAAATTGCGCGGATCGATGAGCGAAACCCGATTGATGAAATCTTTCCGTGGCTGGGTCCGGGAACATTTGAAATCCCCCGCAACCCCTGGAGCCGGCCGCGCCTGAAAATATACCGGTCCGCACCGATGGCAGCTGACCCTATTTTCACCCATCACCCGCCGTCATCGCCGAAACTCGGTGATTGGAGGCTTCTTCTCGCTTGGCGGAGGCTCCAGTCGCGCTCGTCCAGTCAGAAAAAGCAGTTCCCTTGCCTCAAACCGAAACCGCGCCCGAGGTGAAACCGATTCACCCGCCGAAGCCGCCGCGGGCGTCGCTGCGCGGCGTGGCGCGCAGGCGGTGGCGGTGGCGGGTGAACAGCTCGGCCAGGAATTGCTGACGGTGAGCCGCATCCCTTCATTTGAGGAGATTTTCGGTTTCGTTGGATTCAGCGGGCATGGCGTCGGCACCCAGTTATTTTCCTTCCCAGCAACACCTTTGATTTTCCCCAATTCCGGAACCCGCTGTCAATCGGTAATCGGAATTTCCTGCCCGGCCATTGGCATGGTTAAGTCAAATTTTTCCAGGCCCTTTGGCCATTTTATCTCTCCGATCGGCTTCCATGGCATGGCGTTTGTACAGCCGGCGCACTGCCTCCCCTAAGGCCATGTGCCGCGCGGAACCGGGAGTCGTCTTCCTCAGATGAATCTCGATAATTTCATTCATCATACTTGCAGGTTGGATCGAAGCTGCAGTTGCGCTTTTAGGAAGATAAGGACAAAGATATGCCAGCGTTATTGGATTTTTCGCTCGATTCCAGGCCTCTTCCACAAGTTCTGGATTTTGAAAAAATTTGTCGCTCACTGCTCTCTCAAAACCTTTCCGGCTCCGCAGCTCGCTGAGGGAGATTACAATTCCTTCGGGATCACCTGTGTTGGCCCTCAACCGGTCATCCTGGATTTCTTCTAGAAGCTCGATATCCCTCCAGTCATCTTCCCGCTCTGTTTCTTTGCTTTGAATCAAGTCTTTCAAACCAAGAAATGCAAGCCTTTTGCCTCCATAAAGGCCTTCGCAACGCCTTTCGTAAAGGTCTTTGAAAGGCGCCAGGAGATGGTTCCGCCTCCAGAATTCGAGCTTTTCCTCTCTCCCATCCGGAAGCCGGCCAATGACAAACCTGCGAAAATCATCAGGCCGCCACGATTGCGCCTCTTCAAAGGATTCTTGACGCGCCAGAAAAAACCTTCTCAAAACGTCGGGAAGCCTTTCCCAATCTACGCTTGCCAGATGGAGGTCGTAATCGATCGTCGTGCGGTCAATCCCATAAAAGCGCACGGCATGTCCTCCCATGACCAGCACCCGAATGCCGCTGCCCACAATCGCCTCATAAATTTCTGCAAGCCTCGTTTCAGCGTTCACAGGAGCGAATCCTCCCAAGCCCGGCTGCCACGCGCCAGGAGGAGCTGGATCAAGGGATGGCAGCGAAATTCCGCGTCCGAAAGAGGGCTCTCCACCAGGCGGATGACCTCGTCCAGATGGGTGTTCAAATAGAGTTCTTCCGCTTCCGCAACGGTCGCGGCCTCGCCCTTCAAGAGCAGATCCGCAACCGGATCTTCACAGGATTGTTGATTTGCCTCATCCATGATAAATGACTTTCAATTCCAGGAATTATTTTCCATTCTAACTTGGCCTTGGAGCTTGAACCAGCTTGGGATCCGTCACACCTCCGGCAGCGCCCACGGCTTGCGGTAGTCCCTGGTCAGGAACCGGTTCGCCTCCGGGTCGCCAGCGTACGCGTGGCTGGCCGGGTCGAATCGTAGCTTGCGGCCGACCCTCCAGGCGGTGTTGCCCATGTGACACATCGATGAGGAGATGTGGCCCTCGGCGATGTCGAAGTCGGGGAGCTGGCCGGTTTTGATGCACTCGAGAAAGTTGCGCTTGTGGGCCGCATCGTGCTCGTCGTTGGCGCTCGAGGTCCCCTTTTCGAGCGGCTCGCCGCCCGGGCCGAAGGCACGCCAGCGGCGGTTGCCGATCACCACGTAGCCGTTCGTGCCGTAGACCGCGGCCCCCTCCGGCTCCCCCTCCATGGGGTAGTTGTTCCAGACCCGCATTTCGTAAACCAGGGTGGCGCCGGGATAGTCCCAGGCGACCAGAAGGGTGTCGGGCCACTCCTGAGCGTCGTCGAAGACGTACTTGCCGCCGCTCGCCGAAACCGCCTGCGGCCAGTCCGGCAGCCTCATTCCCTGCCCTTCGAAGGCGGCGGCGAGCGCCCGGCGCGCGAAGTCGATGCGGTGGACGCCGTCGTTGCCGAGGTCGCCGGTGCCGTAGTCGAAGAACCAGCGCCAGCTGCCGTGGAAGCGGGCCGGATTGAAGGGCCGTAGCGGCGCTGGACCCAGCCACAGGTCGTAGTTGACGCCGGGAGGGGGGTCGCAGTCCTTGGGGTAGCCGATGGGCCCTTGCTTGGTGCTCTCCCAGGCCCGGGCGAAGGTCACCTTGCCGAGAGCGCCGGTGCGAAGGTACTCCATGGCCTCGGCGAAGTGCCGGCCGCTGCGCGACTGGCAGCCGACCTGAACGGCGCGCTTATGCTTGCGCGCCGCCTGCAGCATGAGCTGGCCTTCGCGGATGTTGTGGGAGGCCGGCTTCTCGACATAGACGTGCTTGCCGGCCTGGCAGGCCAGGATGGCCGGGATGGCGTGCCAGTGGTCGGGCGTCCCGAGAACGATGGCATCGACCGCCTTGTCGTCGAGGATCCTGCGGAAGTCCTCCACCGCCTGCGGCCGCCGGCCGCGGGCCTTTTCCACCTGCTCCACCCCCCGCGCCAGGACGCCGCCGTCGACGTCGCAGAGATAAGCTACCTCCACTTCCGGAATGTCGAGGAAGCCGCGCAGCAAAGCGCCGCCGCGGCCACGGAAGCCGATCACCCCCAGGGTCGCTTTCTCGGCGGCGCCGGCGGCGCCCAGTCGCAGGGCTGGCAAAGCACTCAGGGTCGCGAGCGCGGACTGTTTCAAGAAGGCGCGGCGGTTGAGCGGGTTCATGATCCCTCTCCTTTCTTATCTTCAGGCTCTTTCGGCTCGCCTTGTCGAACCGAAAAGGTTGTGATATACCGATAACCAGTTTATCAAATGACCGCGCCCATGGGGACTCGAAAAGCGGACATCAACCCTAACGCCAGGAGGATACCACCATGCATCGCCGGGACTTCATCAAAGGAGCATCGGCGGGGGCCGCTTCCTTGACGGCCTTCGATCCGCTCCGGCTGCTTTCCTCGGAGGACCGGAAGCGGCCGGCGGGGGAGGAGAAGGCCTCCTACCGTTACCGCATCGCCTTCGGCGCCTGGATCAACGACATGCGCGAGGACCCGCTGCCCCTGGAGAACTGGCCGGCGCCCCAGCTCGACGACGCCGCGGTGGAGAGCGCCATCGAGGCCATGGACGTCCAGGCTCCCGCCGGCTTCAACCTGCTCGATGCCTGGGGCCTCTTCGCCACCTACGGGTGGCCGCTGGACATCGCCAGCGTGCTGACGGACGACCGACAGCGGAGGATCGAGCGGCTGATCCGGGCGGCGCGGGAACGGGGGATGGGCCTGGTCCTGGGCCTAGGCACCTACAGCTGGGGTTATGACAAGATCATCGCCGCGGACCCCGAGGTGCGGGGCAAGAATCCCGACGGCAGCCCCCATCCTCATGCCCTCTGCGACGCCCACCCGCGCGCCTTCGAGTACGTCCAGAAGATCATCGACTTCGCCCTGGGCCGCTTCGATTTCGCCGGGGTCCACCTCGAATCCTGCGACCTGGGGTGCTGCTGGTGCCCGAAGTGCGCCGGCCAGGACGGGGTCGTGGGCTACAACGTCCGCATCAACAAGAAAACGGCGGACTATATCAAGGGGAAGTGGCCGGACAAGACGGTTTACGTGATCACCATCAACTGGGCCCCCGCCGGGAAGCACTTCAACGCCGAGGAGAAGGCCAAGGTGCTTGACCTGGGGAAGCACATCGACTGCCTTTTCGATCAGGGCCACAGCGGCTATCACATCGCCGAGGAGGAGCGGAGGCGGTTCATCGAGGAGCTGCCCTGCGCCTACGGGACCTCGGGCGGCCTGTGGCTCTACCCGGATGCCCGCTGGGACCGCGAGTCCTACTTCCTCCCTTACACCCGGCGGACGGGCGAGGCGATCCGCGGCCAGTTCCGGGAGGGGGTTCGGGGCTGCATGTACTACCAGGGGCCCGTGAGAAATCCGGGACAGGAGCTGATGATCGCTTTCGGGGGCCGCCTCCTGAAGGACCCCGCCCGGAGCGTGGACGGCGCGCTGGAGGAGGTCCTCGGGACGTACTACCGGCCCCGGAGCCCCGAGGCCCTCCAGGGCCTCCTCCGGATCTTCCGGACCGCCGAGGAGTCCTACTTCGGCAGGTGGTCCGGGGAGCTCTTCCAGAAGGTGTGGGGCATCCCGCTTCCCGGGGAGTTCAAGCTCGACCAGCGGCTGTTCGGGACCTCTCCGGGGCCCGCGACGTACCTCAAGGAGCCCTGCCTGGACGCGGAGGGGCGGAAGGAGTACAGGAAGGGGCTGAAGTCCATCCTGGAGGAGATCCCCCGGCTGGCCGGGAGCTGCGACGACGGCGGCCGGCTAGCCAGGATCCGGAGAAGCGCGATCATCGCCCTGAACACGGTCAACACCGTTTGCTATTGCCTCGGGGAGCCGATCGAGTAAAAGAACCAAGGATTTCCCGAAGCCCATGGCCAGGGAGCGCTCGCCGATCAGCTCGAGGGCGACAATTCTATCTAGCTAAATGAACAGGGCTGCTGAGACGTTAAAGTGCTCGGCCAGAATCTTGATATGCCGTTTGCTGAGCTGCCGCGATCCTCTCAAAATCTTGGAACCTAAAGCCCGGTTGCCCAACAGCTCACCTAGTTGCGACGCATTCATGCCGTGTTGTTCCATGAGATGATTGAGCAACTCAAGCGGCGAAAGGCCTGAGGTGTCAATCGCATGATGCTCTTCTTCGTAGGCTTCCACCAAAATGGAGAGCGTCTCCAGATACCGATTCTGATCTTCAGTTCGCTGAGGAGTTGATGTCAGCCAATCCAGCATTTCAATATTGTTGTTGTAGTCGATTTCATCCTCAATCGCGTGAGGGGGGAACAACTTGACCAAATCCTCGAACTTTCCTAGCAATTTGCCTCGGACGTGTGATTTGGATTTTGTCTTTTTCATAGCAAATCTTTCCACGAATTTTTACTGTATTCTGCATGGGTCATAACCATGGCGTAGTAACAGATGCCGTCGTGCTCGCCAAAGCCGTGAATGGGGACGATGTTGGGATGCTGCAAACCGGCCGCCGCCCTGGCCTCGATGCGGAACCGCTCCCGGCGCCTCGGATCAAGGAGAGAGTGGAACGGCAGGACCTTCAGCGCCACGGCGCGGTCGAGGGATTCCTGTTTCGCTTCAAATACAATCCCCATGCCTCCACGGCCTATGACTCTCAAGATCCGGTACTCGAGGGGTTTTTTATCTGGCTCGAAAAGCTGATCGACGATCGCCCACGAGCTAGTTTCCGGCATGTCGTTTCCATAAATGCGCACCTCGCGGCGCACGTCGCGGGCTTGAGCGCCGAGGTGCTTACGATGCGCCGTCATGAGCTGCTTTCCGGCCAGAAGGCGCAGCCAGATGAAAAGCTCAACCGGAGGGCTTTTTAAGTACTCCTCGAGTCGCCGCGAGGCTTCCAGGAAAGTTTCCTGAAGGATATCCGAGGGATCTACCCGGCCTTGAAGGCGCTGATC
>JACQVS010000169.1 GCA_016209605.1 Planctomycetota bacterium | reverse complement strand
TTATTATTCTTTGCGCTCTTTGCGTCTTGGCGGTTAAATCCTCTTCTTCTTTTCTGATATGGACTTCAACCTTCCCGAAGAGCTTCAGCTCATCCAGCAGACCGCCCGGGACTTCGCCGACCGGGAGCTGGCTCCCCTGGCCAGGCGCCTGGACCGGGAGGAGCGCTTCCACAAGGAACACTGGGCGAAGCTCGCCGGGCTGGGTTTCCTGGGCTTCCTCATCCCGGAGAAGTACGGCGGCGCCGGTCTCGGCAACCTGGCGCTGGTCATCGCGCTCGAGGAGCTCAACCGTGCCTGCGCCTCTACCGGGGTGACGGTTTCCGTGCACAACTCGCTGGCGGGAGGACCGGTCGTCAAGTTCGGGAGCGAGGGCCAGAAGGCGCGCTACCTTCCCAAGCTGGCGTCGGGGGAGATCTTCGGCGCTTACGCTTTGACCGAGCCCGGGCACGGAAGCGATGCGGCGGCCCTTGAAACGCGCGCTGTTCTGAAGGGGGACCGCTATGTCTTGAACGGCCGCAAAGCGTGGATCACGAGCGGCGCCATGGCGGGTCTCGTGATCGCGTTCGCCACCGTGGACCCTTCAAAGCGCTCGAAGGGGATCACCGCCTTCCTCGTCGAGCCCTCTTTCCCGGGCTTCAAGGTCGGGCGGCACGAGAAGAAGCTGGGCATCCGCGGCTCCGAGACGGTGGAACTTGTTTTCGAGGACCTGGAGGTCCCCGGGGTGAACCGTTTGGGGGAGGAGGGGGGCGGCTTCGCCATTGCCATGGACTCCCTGAACGGCGGCCGCATCGGCATCGCCGCGCAGGCCATCGGCATAGCGCAGGCCTGCCTGGATGCCTCGGTGCGGTACGCTCGCGAGCGCCGGCAGTTCGGCAGGCCCATCGCCCATTTCCAGCCGGTGCAGTGGAAGATCGCCGGCATGGCGGCGGGACTCGAGCTGGCTCGCACCCTGGCGCACAAGGCGGCCTGGCTCCGCGACCAGGGCCAGCCGCACACCCGCGAAGCGGCCATCGCCAAGCTCCACGCCTCGGAGCTGGCCAACCGCGCCGCCACGGACGCGGTGCAGATCCACGGCGGCGCCGGTTACTGCACCGACTTTCCGGTGGAGCGCTACTTTCGCGACGCCAAGGTCACCGAGATTTACGAGGGAACGAGCGAGATCCAGCGCCTGGTGATCGCCCGCGGCGTCCTGGGGGATCTGCCGTGAAGCCCGCGAACGCGGCCGGCGCGGGGATCCAGGTGCTGGTGGAAAAGATCCGGCAGGGGGATGCCGGCGCCCTGGGAAGGGCCATCACCGGGGTGCTGCGCGGCGATGAAGCCGGCCGGCTGCTGGAGGCGGCCCTGCCGCCGCCGGCGCGGCCGGCCCAGCGCATCGGCATCACCGGCGCCGCCGGCGCGGGGAAGAGCACCCTGGTCGCCGCCCTGGCGCGGGAGCTTTTGGGCCGCGGCGAGCGGGTGGCGGTGGTCGCCTCCGATCCCGCCAGCCCCTTCAGCGGCGGCGCCTTCCTGGGGGACCGCGTTCGCCTGGCGGGTTTCCGACTGGCGGCCGAGCCGCGCCTCTTCTTCCGCTCCCTCGCCTTCCGCGGCGAGTCCGGGGGGATCGGCCCGGAGGCGGCCAAGGCCGCCCGGGTGCTCGAGGCCGCCGGCTTCCCGTGGATTTTCCTCGAGACCGTCGGCGCCGGCCAGTCGGAGATCGCCATCCGCGGCCACGCCGAAACCGTGGTGCTGGTGCTGCCGCCGGGAGCGGGCGATGAGATCCAGCTCCTCAAGGCCGGCATCCTGGAAATCGCCCATATCCTGGTGGTGAGCCGCGGCCGGGAGCCGGGAGCGGAGTGCCTCCGCGGCCTGCTGATCGAGCGGGTGGAAGTCAAAAAACGGGCGCCGGGGGAATGGATCCCGCCGGTGCTCTTGACCGAAGCGCTCCGGGGAGAGGGCATCGTGGAGACGCTCGAGGCGATAACGAAGCACCAGGAATGGCTGAAACGGAGATAATATGTTATGAACGACGCAGTATCCATCTCCACCGACCTCACCCCCGAGCAGGAGGAGCTGCGCCGCGCGGTGCGCGAGTTCGCGCAGGCGGAAATCAAGCCCGCCGCCGCTCAGCTCGATGAGGAGAGCCGATTTCCGCTCGAGATCATCCGCAAGATGGGCGAGCTGGGTTTTCTCGGCATCCCCATTCCCGAGGAGTATGGCGGCGTCGGCGCCGACCTGCTCTCTTACATCGCGTGCCTGGAGGAGGTGAGCGGCTGCTGCGGTTCGACGGCGCTCACCCTGGCATCCCACACCTCCCTTGCCAGCCTGCCGATCCTCTTCTTCGGAACCGAGGAGCAGAAGCGCCGCTACCTTCCGGACCTCGCGAGCGGCAGGAAGCTCGGCGCCTTCGGCTTGACCGAGCCGCAGGCCGGCTCGGATGCCGGCGGGACCCGGACCACGGCGCGGCGCGACGGCGGCCATTACGTCATCGACGGATCGAAAATTTACATCACCAACGCCTCCTACGCTGGCGTTTTCGTCATCACCGCCCGCACCGGCGCGCCATCGGAGGGAACGCGCGGCATCAGCTCGTTCATCGTTGAAAAGGGAACGCCCGGGCTCGCCGCCGGCAAGAAGGAGGACAAGCTCGGCCTGCGCGCCTCGGACACCGCCGAGCTGATTTTCTCCGACTGCCGAGTTCCGGCGGATAACCGCCTGGGAAACGAGGGGGAGGGCTTCAGGAACTTCATGGTGACCCTCGACGGCGGCCGCATCGGCATCGGCGCCATGGGGGTGGGCATTGCCCAGGCCGCCCTGGACTTCGCGGCGCGTTACGCCAAGGAACGGCGGGCCTTCGGCGGGCCCATCGCCCTCCTCGGCGCCATTCAGGAGAAGATCGCCGACATGGCGACGGCGGTTCATGCCGCCCGCCTGCTCGTCCACGACGCGGCCCGGCGGCGCATGGCGAAGCGGCCGCACACCCGCGAGGCGGCGATGGCGAAGCTCTTCGCCTCGGAAACGGCCGTCCGCGCCGCCAAGGAGGCGATTCAAATCCTGGGCGGCAACGGCTGCTCCCGCGAATATCCCCTGGAGCGCTACTACCGCGATGCCAAGCTGCTGGAAATCGGCGAGGGGACGAGCGAGATCCAGCGGATCTTGATCTCGTAGAGCTTATTGTATTTAAAATAATCCTGTGGTAATAAATTTGAGATCATGAGATTGCGCCTCTCCCCCCCAAAGAGCGGAGCCAGAAAAGCCCCGCTCGCCATCCTCCCGGTCTGCGAAGAGGATCTGAAATCCGGCCTTCCGGGGAAGCCCTTCCTCTCCGAGGCTTTGCTTCGCTTCGTGGGCGAGGCGATCCGGGCCGAATCCTTCGAGGCCAAGGCCGGCCAGGCGATCAGTTTGCACCTGAGCGGCGAGAACATCGATTGCCTGCTGGTCCTGGGCCTGGGGAAGCGGGCGGAGTTTTCCGCCGACGCCCTGCGCTCCGCCATGGGCGAGGCGGCGCGCCGGGTGCCCAAGGGAATTCCAAAACAGGAGAAGGGCGCCGCCGCCTTGCTCATCGATCCGCGGCAGGAGCCCTGGAGCGCGGCCAGGCAGGAAGGCGCCGGGAGCGGGCTGGCTCGGCTCGCGCAGGCGGCCGGCGAGGGCTGGATCCTCGGCGGCTACGCTTTCCTGGAGCACAAGACCGAGGAAGCGCCAACGACCTCTCTGCCCCTCGAGCTGCATCTCCTCAACGACGGCGTCGATCTTCGGGGGCTGGAGCGCGCCTTGCGCCGCGCCGAAACCATTGCCGAGGGCGTCACCCTCGCCCGCAACCTGGCCAACGCCCCCGCCAACGAGATCCATCCCGTCAGCCTCGCGGCGCGGGCCAAAAAACTCGCCCGGCGGTTGGGGCTCAATTGCCGCGTGCTCGATGAGCGGGCCATCCGCAAGGAGAAGATGGGGGCCTTGCTCGGAGTGGCGCAAGGAAGCGACGCGCCGCCGCGGTTCATCATCATCGAGTACCGGCCGAAGGGGCGGATCAAGCGCCCGGAGCCGCTGATTTTCGTCGGCAAGGCCATCACCTTCGACTCCGGCGGCCTTTCGATCAAGCCCGCCAAGGGCATGGAAGAGATGAAGGCCGACATGTCCGGCGGCGCGGCGGTGCTGTGCGCCCTGGGCGCCATCGCCCAGCTCAAGCCCGCCGTGCGGGTGATCGGCCTCATCCCCAGCGCCGAGAACATGATCAGCGGCCGGGCGGTGAAGCCCGGCGATGTGATCCGAGCGCGCTCCGGCTTGACCATCGAGGTCATCAACACCGATGCCGAGGGCCGGCTCATCCTCGCCGATGCGCTCGACTACTCCAAGCGGTTCAAGCCCAGGATGGTGGTCGACATCGCCACCTTGACCGGAGCCTGCGTGGTGGCGCTGGGCGACGTGGTGAGCGGCCTGATGAGCACCGACCCGGAGACCGCGGCGCTGGTGCGCCGGGCGGCGGAGGCTTGCGGGGAGCGGGTCTGGGAGCTGCCGCTTCACAAGGAGTACTTCGAGGCGCTGAAGAGCGACACAGCGGACCTCAAGAACTCCGGCAACCGCAACGCCGGGGCCATAACCGCCGCGGCCTTCTTGTCTCGCTTCATCGAGGGGACCCCCTGGGCGCATCTCGACATCGCCGGCACCGCCTGGAGCGA
The DNA here is from genome assembly GCA_016209605.1 of Planctomycetota bacterium. Taxonomy (GTDB): domain Bacteria; phylum Planctomycetota; class UBA8108; order UBA8108; family JACQVS01; genus JACQVS01. The sequence goes on along the minus strand of JACQVS010000169.1, from coordinate 4,899 downwards.
GAAGGAAGGCGGCTATCGCAACAAGGGGGCGACGGGAGCGGGGGTGCGGCTCCTGGTCGAGCTGGCGAGCCAGTATGAAAAAGCCTGAGAAGAACACCTGGACACCTCCCCGATCTTTGCTATAATCCCAGGTTCCTTTAAGTTATGAGAGCAGCGGTGTTTCCAACTGGGAAACACCCGTTGAAAAAATATTTTACGTATTTTTTCAGGTTAAAGGACATTACCAGAGACGGTCTTATTTTTAAGCCACAGGCCCTTTTTGATACTTGGGGAACAAACCTTATGATCCGATCCGATGCCGTTTTCTCGATTCGAGTTTCCAAGTCGTTTGCCGGCCTCCTGTTCCTCCTCGCCAGCCTGGCTTACGTCCTGCCGGGCTTTGCCGCCGATGAGGTCAAGGTCCGCCACCTCCTGGTGCGCGGCAAGGAGGAGGCGGAAAAGGCCCTCGATGAGCTGGTGAACCTCGGCGTTAACCGCGACAATTTCATCAAGGTCTGCCGCAAGTACTCGAAGGACCATCCGACCAAGGGTACGGGCGGCGACCTCGGCTGGAACACCCGCGGAAAGCTCGACAAGGAGTTTGCCGAGGTCGCCTTCACGCAAAAGGTGGGGGAGGTGTCCGAGCCCATCAAGACCCAGTACGGCTGGCACTTGATTTACGTCGAGGACAAGCGCGACACCAGCGCCCGCACCCAGCCCCCGGATCCGGCTGGGGGCGAAAAGAAATCCCCCACGGCCTCGCCCGATGTCCTGGCCCCCAACCAGCCGCCCGCGGCGACTCCGCCGGCGCACAGTCCGCCCCCGGCCACGACGACGCCCCTTGCTCAGCCGCCTGCCGCCCAGCCTCCGACTGCAGCGCCCGCGACCCCCTCGACTCCGGCTGCCACGACCCTTCCAACCCCGGCGACTCCCCCGCAGACGACCACCCCGGCGGTCCAGCCCGTGAAGCCGCCCTTGCCGCCCAAACGTTTGAAAATCGCCCTGGAGATGGCCCAGCGCCGCCTGCGTCCCACCCAGCCAGGCGAGCTGTCGGTGATCCTGGAAAACGTCGGGCAGGAGACGCTCAAGATTTTCCATCCCGACCTCATCCCCCTCGGCCTGGTGGTGCGGAGCGACGTCCCGCCGACCCATCCACAGGGGAAGTGGGAGGCCATAGGCGATCCCACCAGCTTCCTTATCGATTTGAAGAGCCGCGCTTCCGCGGGCGGCACCTTCTATCTCACCGATTACTTCAAGGACCTGCCGCTCAACGGCCGCTTCTGGGTGAGCTGGGACGGCCAGAGGTTCCTGGAGAATTTTGACAAGAAGTTTCCGGGCAAATCGGCCGCCATCGAAGAATATGCCAAGGCCAGGGAGTTGCTCTCGGCGGCCGGGGGCACCCTCGTGAAGGAGGTCAAGGGGCTGCCGGCACGGCCCGCCGCCACCCGTATGATGCAGGAGCTTCCCTTCGCCATCTATGACCTTCCGCTCAAGGGGAAGTACTTCGCCCGCCTCGACGTCGGCGATTTCATGCGGCGCGAGACCCAGCAGATCTGGTTCGAGCTGGTCACCGATCGCCAGCCTCAGGGCGTGGAACAGTTCGCCGGGCTCGCCAGCGAGGGGTACTACGACGGCTTGCGGTTCTTCGACATCCAGAAGGACACCTACCTGCGCGGCGGCTGCCCGCGCGGTGACGGGACCGGCAGCCCGGACCGCTTCGGCGCCTTCATCAGCAACGCCCAGAAGATCCCGCACGAGAAGGGGACCTTGTCGCTGGTCACGCGCCTCAAGCCCAAGACCAACTCCCGCGAGGCCGGCAGCATCTTTTTCATCTGCCGCAAGAACTCGCCGGAGTGGGATGAGGTGCACGTGCCGATCGGCAAGGCGGTGCAAGGGGAGGAAATCCTCGACCGCATCGAGCCCGGGAAGAACGATTTCATACAGCAGATCGCCATCGTGCCCGCCGAGCGAGGCCCCGGCGGAGCGGCCGCTCCGCCGGCAAGCGCCGCCACGACTGCCGGCGGCCCGAAGATCCTGACCGGCCAGGGCCTGCCCAAGGCGCTCATCAAAACGACGAAGGGGGACTTGAAGGCGGAGCTGTACCAGGAAGATGCTCCCAACACCGTCGCCAGCTTCATCGATCTGACGGAGCAGGGTTTCTTCAATCCCAAGCCGGAGGAAAAAAAGGAGCCGATGCAGTTCCTCGACAAGGTGGCCGGCTTGTACATCCGCACCGGCTCCCCCGACAACTCCGAGTCGGGCGGGCCAAAGTACCGCATCAACAGCGAGCTGGACAACAACACCCGCAAGCACGAAAAGGGCATCATGTCCATGTGCCTCGAGACCGATGCCAAGACCGGCCAGCCGATCCCGGACACCGCCGGCAGCCAGTTCATGATCTGCCTCGGCGAGGTGCTCTACTGGAACGGCATGTACACGCCGTTCGGCAAGGTCATCGAAGGGCTGGAGGTGCTGGACAAGCTCGAGAAGGGGGACACCATCCAGTCCGTCACCGTCATCGAGAAGCGCGGCATGCCTTACAAGCCCCAGGTGCGCAACAAGTAAGTCCTCGATTCCCGAGCCTTGCCTATGGGCCTGCAATCCTCCTGTTCCGGTCTGGCCGAGCTGACCGCCCGCTTGGCGGAGGGGGATGCCCTCAGCCTGGACGAGTGGGCCGTGGTCATCGGCAAGAAGGAAGTGGGCGGCGAGGATCGGATCGCCACCGAGGCGCTCTGCTGCTGGGCCGACCGGATGCGGCAGCGCCTCCATCCCGATGGGGTGGTGACCTACGTGGTCGACCGCAACGTCAACTACTCGAACGTCTGCTCCTGCGTGTGCAGCTTTTGCGTTTTTTACCGCCAGCTCGGCGACCCCGAGGCTTACGTCCACACCCATGACGAGATCGCCCGGAAGGTCGAGGAGACCATCGCCCTGGGCGGAAGCGGCATCCTCATGCAAGGCGGCTTGCATCCCGAGCTTCCCCTGGAGTGGTACACGGGCCTCCTGCGCGAGCTGAAGCGGCGCTACCAGGTCCATCTCCACTGCTTCTCGCCGCCGGAGATCTGGGGGCTTTCGCAGGTGACCCGGAAGAGCTACCGGGAAGTCCTGCTCGCCTTGAAGGAGGCCGGCCTGGACTCGATTCCGGGTGGCGGCGGGGAAATCCTCGTCGATGAGATCCGCCGCAAGCGGCGCTCCGACTGCAGTTCCCAGGAATGGCTGGAGATCATGGAAGAGGCGCATCGACTGGAAATCCCGACCACCGCCACCATGATGATCGGGCTGGGCGAATCGCCGCTCCAGCGCTTGCAGCATCTCGAAAAGATCCGCTTGCTGCAGAGCCGGACCGGCGGATTTGTCGCCTTCATCCCCTGGACCTTCCAGCCCGATGGAACGCCCTTGGGGAAGATCATCCCCGACCGCGTGCCGGTGGAGGAGTACCTCCGCTGGCTGGCGATCTCGCGGCTCTACCTCGACAACATCCGCAACGTCCAGGTCTCCTGGCTGACCCAGGGGATGGAGGGAGGAAAGCGCGGGCTGCGGTGCGGGGCCAACGACCTGGGCAGCGTCATGATCGAAGAAAACGTCATCAGCCCCGCCGGCGCCCGCTATCAGGCGGATGAGGCGATGCTCCGCCGCGCCATCGTGGAGGCCGGCTTCAAGCCGGTGAAGCGCAACGCCGTCTACAAGCGTCTGGAGGAGTCCCCGGGGGCGAAATTGGCGGCCCTCTCCTCAAACTGAGAGTCGCCGGGTATCAATCATGTCCAGCTCATCGATCTTGAATTCCATCCATTCCCAGGAAAGCCAAAGCAACGTGGTATTCACATCGTGGCTGGGCTGCCGGGTCCCCGCTCACTTCGGCGACCCCGTGCGCGAGTACCAGCACGTGCAGAGGAGCGCCGGCCTCTTCGATCGCACCTACCGTGGCCTGGTCTTGGCCAGCGGCCGCGAGACCACGGCCTTCCTCGACCGCATGATCTCTTCAGAGGTGACTCGCCTCGCGGCGGGGGAAGGGCAGCCGGCGGCGTTCTTGACCCCCAAGGGGAAGTTGGTGGGAGTTTTCCGGGTGTTCAAGACAGCAGCGGAAGCCTTCCTCTTGATGTTCGCCGAGCCGCTGCGGCCGGAGTTTCTGAAGACATGCTCGAAGTACGCCTTCCTGAGCGATGTCCAGCTTCAGGATGCGTCTCAGGCCTGGGCGGTGTTTTCCGTCGAGGGGCCGCGGTCCGGCGAGGTGACGGCGGAGGTTTTCCAGCGGACCGTTCCGAGCCCTGGAGCCGGATCCGCGTTCTGGGAGGGTGAGCCGGTATGGATTGCGCCCGGCGGCGAGAGTCCCGAGGGGGGAGTCGACCTCTTCGTTCCGGCGCGAGCCGCCGGCGGAGTCTGGCGGGCGTTGCGGCAAGCCGCCGAGAAGCTGGGCGGCGGGCCGGTCGGGCGGGAGGCCGCGGAAATCCTGCGCCTCGAGGCCGGCGTGCCGTACTTCGGCATCGATTTCACCGAGAACAACTTCCCCAACGAGGCGGGCTTCGAGGCGGCGCTGTCCTACGCGAAGTGTTACGTCGGGCAGGAGGTGGTGGCGCGCATGAAGACTTACGGGCACGCCAACCGCGCCATCCGCGGGGTGCGCTTCCAGGGGGAGGCGGTCCCCCCGGCCGGCGCCGCGCTGCGCGGTGGGGGGAGCGAGGGGGAGGCGGGGGCCATCACCTCGGCCGTGAAGTCGCCGCGCTGCGGCGTGATCGCGCTGGCCATGCTCGGGAGGCGCTGCGGGTCAGCCGGGACGCCGGTCACCGTCCAATGGCCGGGAGGCGAGGCGAAGGGGGAAGTCGCGCCGCTGCCGTTTGTCCAATTGAAATCGAAATGACCGCATCATAATGCGGGCTTCGCCCGCAACCGAGCTATCCGCAACTTCTCCGCAGGATGCGGAGA
>JACQVS010000168.1 GCA_016209605.1 Planctomycetota bacterium | reverse complement strand
GTCTAAAGCAGCCACGGCCGCAACCAAATGTAAAAGCCGAATAAGAAAAAGATGAAGAGGATTGAACCGCCAAGACGCAAAGTACGCCAAGGTAAGACGCAAAGCGAATGAAAGAGCGGTCTTCGAACGCCAAAACTTTCTCTGCAGCCTGCGAAGAAGATTTGATGGAAGCGCCTAACGGCACTGCGCCAGCCGGTCGCGGGTCAGGTCCAATCCCGGCCCAGGAAACGGCGGCTCCGGCGCCGGGCCGCCCTGGAAGAGGAAGCCGATCAAGCGGATGGGGTCGCTGATGTCGAGATCCCCATCGTCGTTGACGTCGCCGGCATCCGGACAAGCCAGAGGCTCCCCGGTCACGAAGAGATAGTTGAGCACCCTGAAGGCATCCTCCATGTTCACCGCCCCGTTCCGGTCGGCATCCCCCCGCTGGAACCTTTCCTCCTCGAGCGCCGCCTGGACGGCGCGGGCGGCATTGACCCGCCCCCAGCCCATGAACGGGTCATAACCCGGTGAATCTTCCTTGGGGTCGCCGACCTGGTCCTCGGCGGTATTTTGCAGCAATCCTTTCACCTCGTCGGGGGTCAGGGCGGGATTCACGGAAAGCAGCAGCGCCGCCACGCTCGCCGCGATCGGGCTCGCCGCTGAGGTTCCGCCGAAGGCCAGGTGGTAATCCCCCGGCGCCTCGCCGCGGGGGCCGCGGAGGTCCGTTGATGGGAGCAGCACGCCCGGCGCCACCAGGTCCAGCTCGGGGCCGAAGTTGGAGCCCCAGTCCTTCCCCTCGCAGTCGCGCGGGCGCTTGCGCCGGTCATCCGGGCCGGTCGCCCCGACCGCAACCACCTCCGGGTAGACGGCCGGATATTCCACCTCCCCATCGCCGTTTCCGGTGGCGAAAAAGAGCACCGTTCCCGACTGCCGGGCCTTGACGATCCCATCATGCACCGCCACGATGTCGCTCCCGGTCGACAGGCTTCCGTTCAGCACCACGCGCAGCTCGGAATGCTGCCTGGCGAATCCTTCCACGTAATGGAGCGCCTCGACGATGCTGGTGATGAAGTTGAGTCCATCGACCTTGAGCGGCATGAGCCGGCACTTGGGGGCGAGGCCGCTGACTCCCACCCCGTTCCCGGAAAGGGCGGCCACCAGGCCGGCGACCAGCGTGCCGTGGCCTTCCGCATCGGCGGGAATCTTGGAACCGGCGAGGGAGAAGTTCCAGTCGTCGTCGCCGCGCGGATAGAGCTGGCCGGCGAGGTCGGGATGCTCGAGGTCCATGCCGCTGTCCAGGATGGCCACCACCACGCTCGGGTCCCCTTGAGTCTTATCCCAGGCCGAGAGCAGGCCAAGGTCCGCCCCCGGCTTGAAGCACTTCCCGCCGCCGCGGTTTTCAATCGCCCACTGGTCGGCGGCCAGGGGATCATCGGGCAGGGCGCGGAGGAAGCGCGGTTCGACCAGGTAGCGCGGCTCGGCAAAGCGCACGTTCCGCTCGCCGGCCAGGAGGTCGAGCGCCTGCTGCAGGCTCGCGCCGCCACCCAGGCGCGCCGCCAGATAGCCAGGCACCCGGGTCTCGAACAGGACCTGGGCGCCGATCCTCTCCAGGATCCGGGCCCTTTCCTCAGCCGGGACGCCATCGGCGAGCTGGAGGGTCAACTGATCGAGATGGAAGGAGACCGGCCGTCCATGGAGGTGCTGGAAAACCGGGCTGGCGCAGTCCCGAGCCTCTCCTCCTCCCTCCCTCGCTCCGCAGCGCGGGTGAAGGAACAGCTCGCCGGGAATGGCCTCGAGGATCCTGGCGCCGCCGAAGACTTTATCGGGAACGACCACCCTTACGGGATCTCCCGAGGCCGGCGGGGCCTGGAGATGGAGCGTCAAGAGGAGAGCGATAATCCTCCATTTTTCCGGGAGGAAAGAGAGGATTGAAGGTTTTCGGCACATCTTCTCAAGCCATTATACCTCTTGCCTTGACAGCCCCAATCTTTTGATCTTCAGCCTTTTGATCCTCGGGGTAAAGCTTTTTCTCCGCCCCGCCGATAGAAGGTGTTGCCGGCGGCAACCCAGGGTTGGGGTCATCAACGCCGCCGAGCGAGGAAACCATTTACCAAGGGCCAAGCTGGTGTATCCCCTCTCCATCAGCCTGGCCTTTTTTTAATTATTATTTATTGCTTCTTGAATCTTTGGCGAGGCGTCTTCGCCGCGCCAAAGATTCAAGAGGCTTTATCTGAGGCTGCGGAGTAAAACGGGGGCTGCTATAATCGGCTTTATTCCGATGAAATCAGCCCTGTTGCACTCTCAAGACCGCTTCCGTCATTTCTGGCAGCTTGGTTTATTATTGACGCTGCCGGCGCTCATACAATTGACCAGCTGCGACCCCCAGCTGGCCTTGAAGCCGCTGCCTGGTTTCGTGGTCAAAGCGGTGTCGCCCCCGGATGGCTCGACTGGCGTCACCCCTGTGGAGGTCCGCATCGCCTTCTCCGCCTTGATCGACCCGGCCTCCCTGGGCAGGCAGCCGGTGAAGGTCGTGGAAGACGCGAGCGGCGCGGCGGCCGCCGGAGCGGCGCAAGTCGACCCGGCCAATCCGCGGCTCCTCAAGTTCCGGCCGGCGTGCCCCTTCAAGACGCCCCGGGTGACCTACCGGGTCACCGTTGCCGCCGCCCTTCAAGATGTCGATGGCAAGTTCATCGACCTCAACGGGAGCCCGCTGCCCAGCCTCTTCACCACCGGCGAGGTCGTCGATGCCGCGCCGAGCTTCGGCGGCATCACCCGCCTCGAAGCGGTTTCAAGTTCCTCCCTGCGCGCCTCCTGGGAGCCGGCCCGGGATCCGGAAAACCTGACGCCTCCCGAGGAGATCGTCTACCGCCTCTATCTGGCCATCTCGCCGGCGCCGCTCGACTACCAGGACCCTTACTTCGAAACCCCGCCCGGAGCAGCCGAGGCGCTCCTCACCGGGCTTTCCCCCAGCACCACCTACGTCGTGGGAGTCCGGGCGGTCGATGCCGCCTGCAATGAGGACCGTAACGCCGCCGCGCTGAGCGCGACCACGCTGGCCGAGGCCGATAGGACGCCGCCGGTTTTTGCGGGAATTACAGAGCTTTTCGCCAAGCCGCCCAGCGCCACGGCGCTCACGGTCAAGTGGATGCCGGCCAGCGATCTCCCCAACGATCCCTCCATCATCCGCTACCAGATCTTCATGGCCAAAACCCCGGTCGCCGTCGATGACCTCTTCAAAAGCCCGGCCCGGGTCACCGGGCCCGGGGAGACCAGCGCCGTGATCGACGGTCTGGAGTCCGACCAGGAACACGCCGCCGGCGTCCGCGCCATCGACGCCTCGAACAATGTCGATGGCAACACGACGTTCCGGACCGCGCGCACCCTCGCCAGCTACTCTCAAAACGTCTCCCTCATCTTCCGGTCGCCGTCCATCGGCGGCTGCGTCCGCACCGGCTGCCACAACGCCGCCTCCAGGCGGGGAGGCTTGAGCCTCGAAACTTATGACGACACCCTGCGGGGCGGCGTCACCCAGAATCCCCCGACCGTCGTCCCCGGCAACGCCGCCGGCAGCTACTTGATCTGCAAGCTCGACCGGTCCTGCCCGGAGTTCCGCGGGCTGCCCATGCCGCAAGGCCGGCTCCCGCTGGCGCCGGAGGTGATCGCCGTCCTCAGGCGCTGGATCGACCAGGGGGCCTTGAACAACTGACCTTCCGAAGGTAAGCTCGGTTCATGATGAAAAAAATCATCCAGGCGGGCGCCATCCCCTTCCGGCCTGGCGAGAACGGCATCGAGTACCTGCTCATCACCTCCATGGGGGGCAACTGGATTTTCCCCAAGGGAATCGTCGACCCTGGCGAGACCCCGCCAATCACCGCCAAAAAAGAAAGCGGCGAGGAGGCCGGCATCGAAGGGGAGATCGTCGGCGAGATGATCGGCAGCTACGAGGACCACAAATGGGGCGGCGAGTGCGAGGTGCGGATGTTCCTGCTGCGCTACCAGCGCGACCTGCCGGCGTGGGATGAAGGGGATATGCGAACCCGCCGCTGGTGCTCCTACGCCGAAGCCGACCGCCTGCTCAGGAGGGGAAAATTGAAGAAGATGCTGGCGAAGGCGAACGAGTTCCTCACGCGCCCGCCAGCGGGATCAAGCGGGTCAGCGAGATGAGCCCTCCCTTCACCGAGGCCGAGCGGTAGGCGATCTCCTTCACCTTGAGCGCCGTGAACAAGCACTCCACCACCAGAAGCCCGGGCAGGAAGACGCGCCGGCGGTAGGGCAGCAGCTCCCCTTGCGGCTCGCCACGCAGCTCTCTCTGGATGAGGCCGTGGAGATCGGAGATCTGGAAGCAATCCTTCTTCAGGCTATGGACGATGGCGCGCACCGTGCCGCCGGTGCCGATCAGCTCGCGGAAGGTGTAAGGCAGGCCGCCGATGTACGCTTGCATCGAGTCCAGGACGATCTCCCGGCCGCCTTGAATGTAATCGAAGATGTTCCGCCGCCGCCGCAGCAGGCAGTGGAGGCGGATGGCGCCGATGGGCACGCTGGTCTTCCTGGTGGAGTGCGGGCTCAAGTACTCGACCAGCTCCAGGCTGCCTCCGCCGAGGTCGAAGAGCCCGGTCGGAAATTCCCGCACCGAGCCCTTGAAGCCGAGCTCGAGGAGGAAGGCCTCGATGCCTCCTTCGATGATGCCCACCTTGAGCCCGAGGTCTTCCTTGAGCAGCCGCATGAAAATGTCCACATTCTGGGCTTCGCGCAGCGCTGAGGTTCCGATAGCCGTCACTCCCTCAAAGGGGATTTCCGGAAACCGGCTGCTCAAATCGCGGAGCGCCTTCAAGCAGGAAGTGATGGTGGTCGGGCTGATGCGGCGGTTCTGGAAAACCTCGTACCCCAGATCCCAGGGGATCTTGAGCTCTTTTTCAACCTCGCCGGCCCGTTCACCGGAAAGGGCGACCAGATAGAATTTTATCGACGTCGAGCCCAGCTCCAGAAAGCCGTTTTTCGGGGTATAATTCTTTGTGGCCCCCGGATCCGTACCGGCCGGCTCCGAGGCTGGCTCTACGACAGGGGATAATTTTTCTGCCGGGTTCATGATGTTTTTCTTTTCAAGTATAACATGTTCTCAGCTTACCGACCCCCCGTGAAGACATTATAAAGACTCCGTGAAGATCCATCGCCACCTTCGCTTGAACTGGACCCTGGCCGCCTTCATCTTCGCCTGGGGTTGCGATTCGGCGGGCGAGAAGCCGGCCGCGGACGACCTCATCATCGGTTCCTCCAGCTTCCTTGCCGGCGCCCCCGGCGAAGAGGTCGGGCCGCTGGTCGTGCAAGTCCTCGGGCCGGTGATCCAGGGGGTGCCTGGACGCAACGGCAGCCGGGACCCGGTGCCCGAATTCAAGGTGGAGTTCAAGTTCAAGGGAGACATCCCCAAGCTCCCCATCCGGGAAGAACTGGAGCCCCGGCCGCCGGCCCAGGATAAAAAAGCGGCCGCTGAAGCGGAAGGGAAGGGTGAAAGCGATGATGTGGCGCCAACTCCAGCCGCTGAGCTGTCACCGCGGTTCGTTTCTTACAGAGCCCACCCGCTGGTTCCCGGAGAGCCTGCCGGCGCCGGCGATGAAATCTCCGAAATCTCCAGCGACGGCCTCACCGCCTCGGCCAAGACCGATGAGAGCGGCTACGCCCGCGTCGGCGTCATGCTGGGGCGCTTCATCGGCGAGTTCCGTGCCGTGGCGGAGATCCGCAACCGCCTGGGGCTGAGGCGATCGGTGGAATTCTGGCTGGTTTCCGGCGTCAAGATCCTGGCCGACCAGTCGCAGCAGCGGGAAGGCCCCATCAACAATCCGGTGCGGGTCGCCATCCAGGTGTTTCGCGTCGAGGGGGACAAGGTCCTGCCGGAAAACAACCGCACCGTTTACTTCCGCTCGTTGGAGGAAGGCGGCGAGTCGGGCGCGCGCCTCGAGAAGGACAAGGACAAGACCAATCAAGAGGGGACGGCGACGGCCAACCTCCTCCTGGGGAATCGGTCGGGCACGTACCACGTGCTGGCGGAGGTCGAGCCCGATGAAAAGAATCCCCCTTTGCGCGGCCTCAAGATCGAATTTTACGCCCTCGACTGGATTGAAATCGGCCTGGAGGCCCTCGGCGGCATCGTTTTCTTCCTCTTCGGGCTACGTATCCTCGGGAGCGGCTTGATCGTGCAGCTCAGCCCGGTTCTCCATCTCCCCACCGGCGCCCTCAGCCGAAACCTGCTCGCCGGCTTCCTGGGCGGCACGGTGATCGGCGCGGCCTTTCAGTCCTCTTCAGCGGTCATCTCCCGGCTGGTCAGCTTCGCAAACGGCGGCCTGCTCACCGCCGCGGGCGCCGCCGGACTGATTCTGGGAGCCGATCTCGGCAAGACCGGGCTCATTCAAGTCCTGGCCTTCGATTCCATCGCTCTCCTGGGAATCCCCCTCATCGCCGCCGGCACTCTCCTGTATTTCCTGCCCGGGCGGTTCGGCTCGCGATCGTGGGGGAACATCCTCCTCGGCAGCGGCATGGCCCTTCTCGGCTGGCGGTTCCTGCAGACGACGGCCGACCTGGTGAAGATCAGCCCCGGCATTCAAGCGACCATCCGGGCCTGGGACCCGGGCGCCGGCAGCCGCTCGCTGCTCGCGGCGCTGGTGGTCTTCTGCGCCGACGCCCTGCTGGCCATGGCCGCCACGGTCCTCCTGCGCAGCTCCAACCTGGCGGTCGCCGGGCTGATGGCGTTTTCCTCGCGCGGCCTCAACAGCCTCGCCATGGCTCTCCCCCTCATCCTGGGAGCAAACATCGGCTCCGCCGCTGCCATCCTGGTGGGTTCGCTGCGGCGCAACCGAGAGGCCCGGCGACTCGCCCTGGTCCAGACCCTCTTCCAGGTCTTTGGCGGCGTCTGGCTCATCGGTTTGACCCTCATCCCCTATCGCGGCACGCCGCTCATCCTGGTCATCACCGAGTGGATCACGCCGGGGAAGCTCTTCCACCCGACTCCGGAAAACACCACCCACCACATTGCCATGCTCTACACCTTCTTCCATCTCGTCAACGGTTTGATTTTCCTGGGATTGATCCAGCCGCTCCTCCGCCTGGCGGAGCGCCTCATTCCGCGCGATCCGGTGAAGGACGACATCAAGCCCTACCGGCTGGACCCCAACCTGGTCGAGGTCCCGTCGCTGGCCTTGCAGCAAGCCGCCCGGGAAGTCACATACCTGGTCGAGCTGGTCCGCAAGGCGGTGGCGGAGTCTTTCGATGCCTTCCGTTACCAGGATTTGAACCTCTCCGACCAGAGCGCCCGGCGCGAGGAATCGATCAACAACGTTCACCGCGAGGTCAGCCAGTATCTCCTGCGCGTCACCGAAAACGGCCTGGCGCCACGCGAGGCGAGCCGCCTCGAGTGCCTGCAGGCGGCGGCCGGCAATCTGCCCCGCATCGCCAGCCTGGGCGAGCACCTGCGCGACCTCACCTCGCGAGCCCTGGAAGTGAAAGTGGAGTTTCCGGAAGAGATCCTGAAGGAGCTGACGGAGCTTTACGACCTGGTCATGGCCCAGTTCGAGAACGTCCTCCATCTCCTCGAAAGCCCCGACCGCCGGGTCGAGGAAAACGCCGTCAAGGTGGGAGAGCGCCTGGCCAAGTCAGTCTCGCGCATCGAAAGCTCCTGGATCCAGCGGGCCCGGCCGGCCGAGGAAGGAGCGCCGGCGCCAGCAGCGCCGCCGGCTGCCGCGGGGGCGGCGCTCCTCCTGGCGCGCGACGCTTACGAAAGCCTGGTCCTGGTGGCGCAGCATCTTTCGCACATCGCCGAGCGCATGCGGGTCCTGGGCGTCACTTGATCAGCACCGGCCTCTCAAGCTTCTCCGGAATCGGCGCCTTGCGCACCCACGGGCACAGGCCCATCACCTCCTGGCGATTTTCGGGAGTGACGCCGACCACCCTCTTGTTGGGCCGATAACCGCGGCCCCACTCGCGGAGTAGTGCCCGGGCCGCCGCGTTCAGCTTGGGCGCCGCCAACACCGCTTGGGCGCGCGGCAAGAAGCTGTGGGCGGCGGCCGCCAACATCTGCGGGTGGGCCTCGGCGCCTTGCTTGAAGAGCGCTGCTCCGATCCGGGCCATGACCCCGGCCTTCTCCACCAGCTCCGGCTCTTCGGTGTAGGCGGCGAGGCGCAGGAGGACCGCGGCGGCGACGGCATTCCCCGACGGCAGGGCGCCGTCGTAAAAATCCTTGGCTCGCACCAGCAGCCTTTCATGCTGCGGCCCGGTCTGGAAGAAGCCGCCGTTCTTCTCATCCCAGAACTGCCGGATCATTTCGAAGGCCAGGCGGCGCGCCTCTTTCAAGGACTCGAGGTCGAGAGAAGCCTCCTGGAGATCGAGAAGCCCATGGGCGAAAAAGGCGTAGTCCTCCAGGTACGCCGGGTAGTCGGCCTGGCCGGCGCGCCAGCGGTGGAGCAGCTTGCCGTCGCGCTGGAGGGACTTCAGGACGAAATCGGCAGCGCCGCGAGCGGCCTCGAGCCAGCGCTCCTCGCCGGTCGCCTGGTAAGCGCGGGAGAAGGCCGAGATGGCCAGGCCGTTCCAGTCGGCGAGGACCTTGTCGTCCTTGAGCGGCGGCACGCGCTGGTCGCGCCGCGCCAGGAGCTTCCGCCGCGAGGCTTCCAGGGAGGCGGCGACGGCGGCGAGGTCCTTCTGCTCGCGGGCGGCCAGTTCCTCCAGGGAAACGGCTTGATGGAGGACATTGTCGCCGGCGCTCTCGAAGTTCCCCGGCTCGGTGACGCCGAAGCGGCTGATGAACAGTCCACCCTCGGGCTCTCCCAGGGCTGCGAGGATCTCACGGCGATTGAAAACGTAGTATTTCCCCTCCACCCCCTCGCTGTCGGCGTCCTCGGCGGAACAGAATCCGCCGGCGGGATCGCGCAGCCGCTGGAGAAGATACTCGAGGGCCTCGCGAGCCACCTCCAGAAAGAGCGGCTCGCCGGTCGAGCGGAAGGCCTCCAGGTACGTGCAGGCGAGGAGAGCGTTGTCGTAGAGCATCTTTTCAAAGTGCGGCACCAGCCACTGGCGGTCGGTGGAGTAGCGGTGGAAGCCGCCGCCAAGGTGGTCGCGGATGCCCCCCTGGGCCATGCGCTTCAGGGTGTCAATCGCCATCCGCAGCGCCTCTTTCTCTCCCGCCAGGTGATGGTAGGCGAGGAGGAAGTCGAGGGTCGAGGAGCGCGGAAACTTGGGCGCGTAGCGGGGCGGCCGGGCGAAGCCGCCGTAGGCGCCGTCGTAGGTCGCGAGAATCTCCTGGGCGCCGCCCTTGAGCTGATCGAGGCTCCACGACTCCGCCGCCGCCAGGGGGCCGCCGTTACTCGAGAGGTGCGCCGAAAGCCGCTCCGCCGACTCGAGCACCTTCTCCCTGCGGCCGCGCCAGGCGTCGCGCACCCCCTCGAGCAGGGCGCGGAAGCCGCTGCCGCGCTGGGGGTGGTCCTCCGGCGGGAAGTAGGAGCCGAGGAAGAAGGGCTTTCCCTCCGGCGTGAGGAACGCCGAGAGCGGCCAGCCGCCGCTGCCGCTGTAGGCGATGAGGGCCTTCATGTAGACCTCGTCGACGTCCGGGCGCTCCTCGCGGTCGACCTTGATGGGGATGAAGTGCTCGTTGAGGAAGGCGGCAATGGCCTCGTTCTCGAAGGACTCCCGCTCCATGACATGGCACCAGTGGCAGGTGGAGTAGCCGATGCTCAGGAAGATGGGCTTCTTCCCAGCGCGCGCGGCGCGGAAGGCCTCCTCCCCCCACGGGTACCAGTCGACGGGGTTGTGGGCGTGCTGCAGGAGGTAGGGGCTCTTCTCGTGAATCAGGCGGTTGGGCTTGCGGGGCTTCGGCGCCGGATCTTCGGAGGCCGCCAGGCCGCCGGAGAGGGCCGCCGACCCCAGCCCCGTTAAGAAAACCATCGCCAGGCTCTTGAGCTTGATCATCGTTTGAGCCATCACATCCCGGCCAGCCGCTCGATCACCTTGAACATCGCCTGCGTCCCCAGATCCCCCTCCCCGTGCGCCTGGTTGGAGCGGAGGAGCTGGTTGGCCAGGGCGGTGCCGGCAAGCGGCAAGTTGAGCCGCTGAGCCGCGTCCAGGACAATGGCGAGGTCCTTCTGGATCAGCTTAACCATGAAGCCCGGATTGAAATCGCCGTTGAGAATCCGCGCCCCGAGGTTTTCCAGCGCCCAGGAGTTGCCGGCGCCGCCGGTCACCACCTGATGCATGAGCTTCAAGTCGAGACCGGAGCTTTTCGCCAGGATCAAGGCCTCGCAGACAGCGAGCAGGTTGATGGCGCACAGCGCCTGGTTGCAAGCCTTGGTGACCTGCCCCGAGCCGCTGGGCCCCATGTAGGTGAGTCGCTTCCCCAGGGGCTCGAAGACGTCCTTCACGGCCTCGAAGGCCTCCCTCTCGCCTCCGACCATGATGGTGAGGGTCCCCTTCTGGGCGCCGATGTCGCCGCCGCTCACGGGGGCGTCGAGGAAGCCGATGCCCTTCTCCTTGAGCCGGCCGGCGAGGCTCCTGGTCACGTCCGGGGAGATGGTGCTCATGTCGATCACCACCGCGCCTCTGGCCGCCCCTTCCACCACTCCCTGTGGGCCGAAGACCACCGCCTCGACATCGGGAGAGTCGGTGACCATGGTGATGACGATTTCATGGCCGCGAGAGCACTCGGCCGGCGTGCGCGCCTTGCGGGCCCCCGCCTTGACGGCCTCCTCGCAGCGCGACTCGGTGCGGTTGTAGACGGTGACGGCGTGGCCGGCGCGCAGCAGGTTCATGGCCATGGGCCGGCCCATGATGCCCATGCCGATAAAGCCGATCTTCCTTGTTCTGGTCGCCATGGAATGCTCTCCTCCAAGCCAAGATCAAAGGGTTTGCGATGAACCCTGATTGTAGCGGAATTGCGGCGGCTGGCAACGCGGAAAGAGGCCGGTTCTCGACTCTGAAAAACGAGCTATCCCATGTTTGACAATTGGCTCCCTAAGTCGTTGTGGCATAATCCTCCGCGTCAAAACTCAGTTGGATTCGCCTATCCTGAGGCCAATTTCAAGCGTGGAGCCCTGCTCCGTGCAGCACTTTCAATGATCAGGCGGAGTGGATCTGCCCTGACGATGCGCCGGTCGGCCTGAGGAAACGGGACGCTGAAGTTCTCGGATTCAAGGGGATCTGGAGAAGAGCGCTTTCGATCAGGAGTCCGCCTCGACCGATCGAGGGCAGCGAATGCTTCCGGTAGGTTCTCCAGGGATCCGCAAAGGAGCTGCACGTAATCGGGGTGGCTGAGGTTGTAGGCGAGGGCGGCACCGGCGGGCAGGACCTCGAAGTCTTGCGAGAGCACTTTCCGGCCACTTCGTCGCCTCTCCCCGTGTTTCATCTGGTGGAAGAAGCCTTCCAGTTAATTGTTGGTTCTCGCGACGACGCGAATGCCGCCGCCGGCTTTCACGGGTAGATGGATGACGTGTCCCCAAAGGGAGCTTCCATGCCGTTTGAGGCGGTCGAGGACAATGTCGATAGCATCGCGGAAATCCTGAGCGGGGCCGCGTTCAGGGCGTCGCCTTCGAAGGGACCGAGTCAATGACGTGAGGGCCTTGCGGATGTCCTGGAGTTCAGCGGAAGTCTGAGCCGGCGGTACGACATTGTAGTCCGTCATTTGTCCTGCTGAAGTTTGGAGGTTTAGCGCAGAGCACCGCGAAGGTCGTCGAAGAGTTTCGCTCGACAGGACAAGGTCTTTGCGACCTCGGAGAAGGAGGATTCGGCGAAGACGGGATCGAGGACTCGTGCGAGCCGCTTCCGGGAGCGCCGAACGAACCCATCTTTGATCGACCTGCGCAGGAAGGCATCGGCGGCTCGACGGACCGTACGGCAGCGCTCGTAGAGATCGAGATAGGGCCGGTCGAAGGGGAAGCCGAGGTGGTCCACATCGCTGGCATAGTCGAGCACCCATTGAGCGAGGGAGCGGACGGTCGCCAAGCCGGCCGGTCCTTCCGGAACTTGATGCTCCGTGGATCCTTCCGTCCAGGTCGTCACGTCCTGGCGCAATGAGAGGAGCTTCTGCCCGAGCCGGCGCCGCAGATCGCCAGCCAGAGTCCGAAGACTTGGACGAATTTTGAAGCGGCGGAAGAGATCCCGCAGTTTGTCGTGGGAAACTTCCAGGAGATCCCCGCCCACGTCGGACAGGAAGTGCAGATGGCAACTGATGATCGGGATGTCGCGGCCGAGTTCCTTGACGAAGGCCCGGGTGGCCTGGATGACTGCTCTCCCCAAATCGCGCAGGAGGGCGCGGGGCACCCCGAAGGAGACCGCCACTTCTCGAAGGTGCGGCAGGATCAGGTCGGCTCGTTCCGTGGAGATCTTCCAGGAACCAAGGACCCAGTCTCGCCATCCGGCGTAAGCAACGAAGAGGGTTCCCCGGCCGTCCTCCCCGGTGGCGTCGATGTGGAGGGGATAGCCCCCATCCCGGGCGAGGGCTTCACGAATGGCCGGGGCGCGTTGACGATGCAGGGCCTCGAGATGCTGGATGAATTGGGCGGCGAGGGTGCTCACCTCACCGGTCGAGACGGAGATGCCGTACTGGGCCATCAAGTTGCTTCGGATCTCCTCCCGCTGACGGTGGTGGACGAACCTCTGGATTCCCACCCCGACTTCGATGTCGTAGCCGTAGACCGAACCAGGCTCCACCCATAAGGGGAGGACTTCGGAGCGCCGGGTGACCAGGGCTCCCGACGAGGATCTGCAGCCTGCGGCGCAGACCCGGACGGTCTCGGAAGCAAGGAAGGATCCATGCTCCAGGGTTACCACCCCATGCCGGTGGGACTTCTGGACCAGCATCGGCCCCCGGCACGTGGGGCAGGGATCGTCGGGAGTCTCCAAAGGGCTGACGATGCCGGCGAGGTTGAAGGTCTGTTCACGGATTTCGTCGTCGAGCCGGGACCGCTCCTCCCTCAGGACCGCCAGAGCCTCGAGGACGTTATAGCTCCAGTGGCTGCAGGTGGTCAGGCAAAGGCCGCTGGGCTCAGCCCCCGCAGCTGGCCCGAGCGCCACCGGCCCAACCAGGAACGCCCCGCGCCACCTACAAGGCCGCTCTTCAGGAACGCCCGGCGCGTTAACGCCTCGCTCATCGCACGGTCTCCCATGGACCAGACGGCGGGTCAAGCCACGCCTACTCAGAAACAGGAAAAAAGAAAATGAGCAATGTCGATGTGACTATCAGCGCCGCCGGAGCTTGGGTCAAGCGGTTCTCGGGGCCTTTGGGGGGGCATTCGGGAAGCGGGGAAGGGGGTCGTTTACACTCCGCAGCTCTCTGGCGCCTATCGATCCCGGCGCCGGCTACTGATTGTTCGTGATCGGCATGGCTGACACCACCGAGAACTACAGCGATCCCTCTTCGCCGTTTGCTTCACCACCGGAGAGTGACCTCTCCTCCCTGGCGGGGAAGCGCCTCCCCGAGAGCCGGTTCCGCGGGCGTGGCCGGTTCCCTTCACCCCGGAGAGGATGCGGCCGGCGATTCTCCATCCACTTCTTCAAGGAGGACAGGCTTTTCGAATCCGTTCCGCTCAATGGGTCGATCACCCGCGAAGCCTTCTCAAATCGAGGAAATTCGGTCCGTTGCGAACCCCCGGGGGCGGCCCGACGCGATCGCGATATGTCTGGTACTCGGCGAGGAGCATCGTGTTGGAAGAGGCGATGTCGACAGGCGAAACCGCGGTCGCGCCGATGAGGACGATCTCCTTGCCTCGCGGGCACTCCAGGTAGATTCCGAACTCGCGGGCTTTCTCAGACGAGAGGTCGAGGAGTCCTGTTACCTGAAGGACTTTGAGATCTCCCGCCGGCGGAATGGGGACGACGGCCCAGAAGGGGAATTCGAGCCGCTCCGCCAACCAGCTTTGCCAGTCCCGGTCCTTCCACCTGGAGAGGTACTCGACCTCCAGCCAATAGCCATCCTTCCAGGGAAACGGCCGTGCGGCGATTTCCGGATGCTGCAGTCCGAGGTACGGGATGAGTACCCCCGACTTGCTCCTTGCGGGGGTGATGCCGTAGCCCATGCCGCAGAAAAGGTTCTCCCGGGGAGCCCAAGGAGCGACATAGGTGAGGGTGATCGAACCCTTGAACTTGGTGTACGTATTGACGCCACCGATGTTCAAGGTGAGGGCTCGAAACGGCCCTCCCATGGGAGCATCGACGAGGAGGTCCCAGGGGCGCAAAGCGACCGTCTCCCCATCGACATCGCCGACCTCAAAAGCTCCCAGCTTGGCGTCTTTCCAGCCCCGGAGCTGATCTTGAGCAGCCGGCGTGAAGCGGTGTCCTTCCCGGGCAAGAAACGCCTCCACCGGTAGGAAACCGTCGCCCGGGACGCCATGCCAGAAGAACTCCTCCATGACCCAGTGGTCGATTTCGGGGAGTTCGGCCAACGGGCCTCTACGGCACCGGGCTTCGAGCTCTTTCAACTTCGACCTCCCCGGCTCTTCCTCCACCGCGAACGTGGTGAGTTCAAACTTCAACATGTCGGGATGGGAAAGGCTTGCGTCGCTCGCCCCCGGCCAGTGGCTCGGAGGGGGCACGTCGTGAGTTTCGAGCTTCCGGATGAGACTTTCGATCGGGTCCTGCCCGTGCAACCGCCTCTCGAGTCGCCTCACCCTCCGGCGCCGCTTCTCCTCGAGGCGCTGGCTTCTGGTCTTTCCAGCCATGTTCTCTTCTCCTTCTTTTCTGCCCGCCCTGATTGACCCGCCCTGATTGACGGGTACGGCTTCCCATTTTACTCACTACTTGCTGGTTCCGCTACCCCCTAGTCACCAACTTGAGTCCAAGAGCGTTCGCCAACTTGTCCGCGGTTGCCATTCGGATGTCGCGCTCTCCCGACAGGAAGCGTGAGATAATGATCTGGGAGACGTGGGCCCTCTTTGCGACCTGGTAGACGGTCATCTCACTGTCATGTATAGCTTGTTTCAGAGCCTCGCTCAGGGTATTCGGAATCGGTTGTTCCGGTGCCGGTGGAAACTCTTCCTGGACCTTTCGTCGGATTTTGCGATCCCTGGCAAGTTGCTCTGGTGAAAGCCTGCCCGACCTCATGACGCGTTTTAGTTTGTTACTGTTCATTGTTCATCCAATGGTAACCGGTTGGCTACCAATAGTCAAGTGACTAGCGCTGAGCCCACTGCTCCGCTTCCCAGGCGTCGCGCTCCTCGAGGGTCCGGCGTGCGGAGGCGCGGGCGGAACGGTCGAGGAAGCGATGCAACTCCTCGATCTTGAGGGCCGGGGACGCGGCGGCCCGCTCCGCCGGGCGGCTCGCCTCCAGGCGGCGGCAGAGCTCCGCCGAGCCGACCCCCGCCAGAACGGCAAGGAACAAGCTTGCGGCCGCGGCCAGGCCCTTGTAAAGGGTGAGGCGGCTTTGCCCCTTGCGAGCCCTTCTCAGGCTTGCGAGGATGGCCTCCTGGGTCCAGCGAGAGGGCTTGGGCAGGGAGGATTTTTTCGGGATCATGCTCTTAACTCCTTGGAGGCCATCCAAGCAACCTTCAGGCCCGTGTCCCTGACCAAGCTATAGCGTTAAAATTCAAGAACTTGGCGAATGACAGCCGTGGTCCGGGGATGACAAAACGGGAAGGGTCGCCCAAAATCTGGACAATAACTGGACTGCCAGGACCAGGACCCGATTGAAAGGATTCACTGTCGCCCCCCGTTCCAGCCTGCCATTTTGACAGCGCCCCCAATAAGAAACCCGCCGTAGTCAACGTAACCATTTAATTGATCAAGACTTAATAGAATAAAACGGTTTTGGAATCAAAATTGCATTATTTTTTAGAAATCGCCCCTCGAAAACCAATCCGTGCATATTCAAGGAGAACTCATGGACCTCAACCGTTTCACCACTCGCGCCCAGCAAGCCATTCAGGAGGCTCAAGGCTCGGCCCTCGAGCGCGGCCATCCGCGCCTCGAGCTCGAACATCTCTTCGCGGCCTTGCTCCAGGACCGCGAGGGGCTCGTGCCCCGCCTCCTGGAACGGCTGGGTGCCGAGGTGGCTCCGGTCGAGAAAGCTTTCACCTCGGCCCTTGCCAGGTTTCCGCAGTCGAGCGGCGACATCCCCCACCCGGAGCCGACCCCCGATTTCATCAAGGTGCTCCGCCAGGCGGAAAAAGAGGCCAGGGACATGAGGGACGAGTATGTCAGCGTCGAGCACCTCTTCCTCGCCCTCTTCGAGGTCGCCGGCGGCTCCGAGGCCGCCCGCCTCTTCCAGAGGTTCGGCGTCAACCGCGCCAAGCTGCGCGAGACCTTGAAGAGCGTGCGCGGCGGCCAGCGCGTCACCTCGCCCGAGCCCGAGGCCACGTACCAGGCCCTCGAGCGCTACGGCCGCGACCTGGTCGCCCTGGCCCGCCAGGGGAAGCTCGACCCGGTGATCGGCCGAGACGAGGAGATCCGCCGGGTCATCCGCATCCTCTCCAGGAAGACCAAGAACAATCCGGTGCTGATCGGCGAGCCGGGCGTTGGCAAGACCGCCGTCGTCGAAGGCCTGGCGCAGCGCATCCGGCGCGGCGACGTCCCGGAGGGCCTCAAGGACAAGACCATCTTCGCCCTCGACATGGGCTCCTTGATCGCCGGCGCCAAGTTCCGCGGCGAGTTCGAGGAGCGCTTGAAGGCGGTGCTCAAGGAGATCGAGGCCAGCGAGGGGCGCATCCTGCTCTTCATCGACGAGCTCCACACCATCGTCGGCGCCGGCCGCGCCGAGGGGGCCATGGACGCGGGGAACATCTTGAAGCCCATGCTGGCCCGCGGCGAGCTGCACTGCATCGGCGCCACCACCCTCGACGAGTACCGCAAGCATCTCGAGAAGGATGCCGCCCTCGAGCGGCGCTTCCAGCCGGTTCTGGTCGATCCGCCCTCGGTGGAGGACACCATCTCCATCCTGCGGGGCCTGAAGGACCGCTACGAGCTGCACCATGGAGTGCGCATCAAGGACGGCGCGCTGGTGGCGGCGGCGGTGCTCTCCCACCGCTACATCTCGGATCGGTTTCTGCCGGACAAGGC
>JACQVS010000164.1 GCA_016209605.1 Planctomycetota bacterium | reverse complement strand
GAAATAAGGCGAGGAGGCCCGACGCCGAATGGCGTGCTTGCAGCCGGCCGAAGCCCGAAAGGTCTCCTGGGATAGGCTCTAAGGAGCGCTGAACAAGGAACGCCAGGATCGTGATAAGGGCTCGTCGAGTTTGAGTCGCCGGCAATTCGTGCGGGGCGGCGTGGCCGCGGCCGCGGCCTCCGCCTGGGCCTGGACCTCACCGAGAGCCGCCCTTCGGGCCGAGGAGAAGGCGCCGCGGGAAATCCCCCGCGCCGTCCTGGGGAAGACCGGCGAGAAGGTGCCGATCCTCGCCCTCGGCACCGCCTGCCTGGGACACAAGAACGGCAACCGTCCCGACCCCAACGAGCTGATCCCGGTCTTTTCCGAAGCCATCGACAGCGGCCTCACCTACGTCGACACGGCGCGCATTTACGGCGGCGCCGAAGCGGCTCTCAAGGAAGTGCTCAAGACCCGCCGCGGCAAGGTGTTCCTCGCTACCAAGGTCTGGGCCAACACCGCCGAGGACGCCGAGAAATCCTTCTCGGAGAGCTTGAAGAGCCTCGGCGTCGACGCCGTCGACCTCCTCCATCTCCACTCGACCGGAGACAAGAACATCGGCGAGGTGCTGGGGGAGAAGGGCTCTTGGAGCTTCCTCCAGAAGATGAAGAAGGAGGGGAAGACCCGCTTTGTCGGCCTCACCGGCCACAGCCGCCCGGCGAACTTCGTCCGCATCATCGAAGAGACCAAGCAGGTGGACGTGGTGATGATCGCCATGAACTTCGTCGACTACCACGTCTACGGCTTCGAGGAGAAGGTCCTGCCGGTGGCTCGGAAGCACGATGTCGGCGTCCTGTGCATGAAGGTCTTCGGCGGCATTCAAGGCGGCTTCAAGAACTACGGCGCGAAGACTCCATTCCCGTCGCAGATGAAATCGGAGTTCCACCGCGAGGCCGTCCGCTATGCCAAGAGCCTCGAGGGCGTGACCGGCATGGTGATCGGCGTCCACACCGCCGAGCAGCTGCGCCAGAACATCCAGCTTGTTCTCGAAGCCAGGCCGTTCTCCAAGGAGGAGCTGGCCAAGTTCCGCGAGCGCGGCAAGGAGTTCGCCGGCGACTGGGGCCCGAGGTTCGGACCGGTGGCTTGAGCCTTGTCAATTGCACCTTCCGCTCTTCCGGTGTTTTTGGCCCTGGCGCTCCTCTCCAGCGGCTGCGGCTCGGTGGCGACCTACTTCAAGAACCGCGCCGGCGACTTTTCCGATGCCGTGCAAGTCGCCGTGGGCGCCCCGGCCATCGGCGGGCATCTCGAGGCCACCGCCCTCCTGGCCACCGGCCTCGATGGTTGGAGCGCCTACGGGAAGGAAGGGGGCAGCTTCGGCAATTTTCAGTCGCGAGCGCCGGCGGCCGAAGAGTTCGCCGGCTATTCGGTCATCCTTCTCCACGCCCGCGGGGTCGACACCCATCCCATGGCCAGGGATCCCTTCAATGATCGGGATTTTCCCCCGTTTCATGACGGCACCATCACCCACGCTTTCGAGCTGTCGCGCGCCTTCACCGACGAGGTCCCGCCCGAGAATTTGCGCTGGACGCGCTGGCTGGACGTGGAGGTTGACGCCGCGCTGGTGATCGGCGCGCGGGCGCGGCTCAGCCCGGGCGAGCTGCTCGACTTCCTCCTCGGCTGGTGGGGCCTCGACCTCGCCGGCGATGACCAGCGAGCCGATAAATCCCTTGAATCGGCGCTCGAAACTCGATAACATGTTATCGGTGTCAAATTCAACAGGGTAAGACCACGAAGGTTGAATTATTTGTAACAATCTTTGGTTTGACTTTACCGGATGATCGGGGCCTTCATTTCGTTTCTGATGCGGAAAACTTAAAGGGTAAAGGAGGTTCGAAAAATCATGGCGCGATCCAGCTGGTCCATTGTATTTATCGGGATGGCTTTGTTCTTGAATTTCGGCCGCGGCGCCGTTTTCGCCGGCGGCGTGCGTGACAAATTCCTGCTCAGCTTGAAGGGCCAGTCCGGCCCGTGCGGGGGCGAGGTGACCGTCCAGGTCTGCCTGGACTTCATCACCAAGAAGAAGCCGGTGAGCTTCTCCTACGGCGTCCGCCACGACCCGAAGTTCTTGAAGATCAAGGGGGTCCAGCTCGGGAAGAGCGTCGATCTGGCCACCCATGGGGCGCGCCACTGCGAGTTCATTTCCGAGGAGGGGGTGACCAGCCAGGTGGTGGGCTGCCCCGTCTTGACCATCGGGGAGGGGAACGAGCTCCTGCGCATTACTTACAGCCTGCTGGGCCCGCCGGGAACGACCAAGCTCACGTTCGCCGATGACCTTCCCGGGCCGCTGATCGATCGGGACTGGAAGCCCGGCGTGTCCTGGGTCGATGGTTTCGCGGAGAATGGCGGCTACCCCGGCGGCGGTTCGGGCGATCCGGAGCCGGACCTCTGCCAGGCGGAGCTGGACTCGGTGCCGATCCAAATCAACCTGGATAAAGATGGCCTGACGATCATCATCGTCCCTGAGACCCTGCCGGGCATGGTGACCATCAAGTGCTCCGACATCGCCGTCGATGCGGAGGCGGTCGATTTCGGCGAGGTGGTGGTCGGCGACGCGCGCGCGAAGACCGTCACCATCACCAATTCCGGCAACGAGGCCCTCGTCGTCAGCGGCTTGATGCTGGGCGAGGGGAGCAGCGCGGAGTTCTTGATCCACTCGAGTCCCGCTCTGCCGGTCGAGCTCGCCCCGCAAGCGAGCATGCCGGTGGAAATCGGCTACCATCCGGCCGATCTGGGCCTCGACAGCGGCTCGCTGGTCATCAAAAGCGATGACGGCGATGAGCCGGTGGTCACCGTCGCCCTCACCGGCGCCGGGGTGCCGGTTCCGATTCCGGAAATTGAAGTGGTGCCGCTGGTCCTCGATTTCGGCGAAGCCTTCGTCGGCGATTCGGAAACTCTGGTCGTCCTGGTGAAGAACCTCGGAACGGCGCCGCTCCAGTTGAAGAGCTTCTCCCTGGCGGAGGGCTCGAGCCCCGACTTCTCCGCCAGCTCCGACATGGATCCGCCCCTGAGCCTCGCTCCCAAGGCCTGCATCGGCATCCTGGTGCACTACGCTCCCAAGGAGGCCGGCGAGCCCGATGCCGGCATCCTGGCGATCGAGTCGGACGATGCCGATGAACCCAGGGTCGAGGTGGCGCTCTCCGGACGGGGCACGGAAAAGCCCAAGCCGGAGATCGTGGTCAGCACCGATATGCTCAACTTCGGCGAGGTGTTTCTGGGCGACTCGAGCGAGCTGTCCTCTACCATCACGAACACCGGCTCCGGCGTGCTGAAGATCTCGGGCCTCGCCCTCGGCAGCGGCACGAGCCCGGACTTCGCCCTTTTCGATGGCCATGCCCTGCCAATCGACCTTGCTCCCAGCGCCAGCGTCGACGTCAAGGTCAAGTACACCCCGACGGCCGAGGAGTCCGACAGCGGCACGGTGGTGGTGCGAAGCGATGACAGCGATGAGCCGGAAGTCGTCGTTTCCCTGATCGGCAGTGGCGTGCCGCGGCCGGTTCCGGAGATCGAAGTGGATCAAACGCCGCTCCACTTCGGGAATGTCTTCATCGGCGACTCCAGTTCCCTGAAGGTGGCGATCGTCAACGCCGGCAGCGCTCCCTTGCTCATCAAAAACGTCTTTCTGGGCGAATCCAGCCCCGATTTTGCCCTCACCGAGTGCCAGACGCTGCCCATCGAGCTGGTCCCCAACGGCGGCTGCGACGTGGAGGTCACTTACAGCCCCAAGGAGGAGGGGTCGGACACCGGCACGCTGGTGATCGAGTCGAACGATGCCGATGAAGGCGCCGTGATCATTTCCCTGGCCGGAAACGGGCTTCCCAGGCCCGTCGCCGATGTCGATGTGCAGCCGCTCTCCCACGATTTCGAGAACGTCTTCGTCGGCGAGTCGAGCGAGCTCAGGATCACCATTGCCAACACCGGCAGCGCGGCGCTCACGGTGAGCGGCATCGCCCTGGGCGAGGGGAGCAGCGGCGACTACTCCATCACCTCGGCCCCGGAGCTTCCCTTGGTTCTCGAGGCGGGGAAGAGCGAGGACGTTCAAGTCGCGTACAAGCCGAGCGACATCGGCTCGGACAGCGGCACGGTGGCCATCACCAGCGATGATGCCGATGAGGGCGCCATCCACGTCTCCCTCATGGGGGGCGGCGTCCCCAAGCCGGTGGCCGATGTCTTCGTCCAGCCGCTTTCCATCAATTTCGGCGACCTGGTGGCCGGCAGCTCGAAGGAAGAGACCATCACCATTTCCAACAACGGCAGCGCCGATCTGCACGTCAGCTCCATCCGCCTGGGCGAAGGAACCGGCCTGGATTACGCCATCACCGCGGCCCCCGAGATGCCGCTGACCCTGGCCCCGGGAAACCAGGCCGAGGTGAAAGTGACATATGCTCCCAAGGAAGTCGAGTCCGACAGCGGTGTCGTCGTCATCTCGAGCGATGACGCCAACGAGCCCAGCGTTTTCGTGACGCTGATCGGCAGCGGCGTCTCGCCCATCCGCGCCGATGCGGGAGACGACCGCTTCGCGCCGGAGGGATCGCTCGTCACGCTGGATGGCTCGAACAGCTTCACCTCCTGCGGCGAATTCCTGTCCTTCATTTGGGAGCAGGTTTCCGGGCCGCCGGCGCAGGATCTGACCCGGTCGGAAGACGGCGGCCAGATCACCTTCACCGTCCCGCCGATCGATGGCGGCGACAAGCCGATGGTCTTCGTCCTGACCGTAGGCGATGCCTGCGAGAACGAGGCGAGCGATGACGTCACCGTGGTGGCGATCGATGTCGATGAGCGGGCGGCCGTCCTCAGCCTGCGCTCCGCCGTTGCCAAGGAGATCCCGACCGAAGAGGGGAAGCGCCTGATCGTCTTCGATGGCCAGATCGACTGGCAGACGGATCTTGAGGACGGCCTGTGGTCCGGCGTCCGCTTCAACATCCAGAATGACAGCGGCCTCGAGAGCTTGAGGCAGGCGACGATTTACCGCGATTCGAACGACAACGGCGACCTGGATGAAGAGGATCTCGCCCTCGACAGCGCGGGCGGCGTCAATCCCGACAACACCGTGCTCTTCGAGTTTGAAAAGACCCTCAAGAAGGGACAACCCGATCGCTTTCTCCTGGTGGTCGACTTCGAGAGTACTCCCCCCTCCGATACAACCACTAGCTTCCTGCCGGCCCTCCTCCTGGCGCTGGGCTTGATCGGCCTGCGGCGCCTGTGCAAGGGCCAGTCGCTGGAAAAGAGCGCCCTGCTGTTTCTCCTCGTGGCGGTGTGCCTGGCCTTCCCGGCGCTCCCGGTGGCCTGCCACCGTGGCCACGGCCATCCGGGCGAGAGCGGCCAGCCGCTCGCTCCAGCCAATGAGGCCAGCTTCCAGCTACAGGGCACGGTCGATGTCTTCATCAAAGGAAAGACCACCGGCGTGGCTGCGAAAATCACCGGCCTGCCGCTGGTCGGCCCGACCATCCAGATCGACTGAGCCGTATTAAGGGTTGCAACTTTTCGGACACCCTTTAATCGGAACACAGCCAATCCCCAGTTTGTGGGGCGGTCCGCCGACGAAGCGCCAGAGGAGGATGGAGATGGCATCGGATTGATCGATAGACGTATCGTCGTTGAAATCAAGCAGGGCAAGGTTTCCAGGGTCGCTGATCTGGCCATTCCCGCAAGGCAGGCTCGTTGGCGGCCCGCCGAGGAAGAGATGACTCAGGATGCAGATGGCATCGGACTGATCCACTTCGCCGTCCTGGTTGCAGTCGCCGGGGAGCTGGAGCCCTCCTGGCAACGGGGGAAAGCCGGCGAAGAGGGCGAGAGTCTGGAGCACGGTGCGGTCCGTGCCGCCAACGGTCACGGTGGCCACTCCGGCTCCAAAGTCGATGTCTTCTGATGGATCGGGAACCGTCAAGCTCGCCAGCTCGTCGCCCTGGCTCTCGAGCTTCAGGAAGTCATTGTTGCGGTACTCAATATGAAGCGCCTCCCTTAGGCTGATGCTCCGGGAGGTAAGCCGAAGCACGTAGCGAGTGTACCCACCGGGGGGTTTTAGCGGGTCCCGGTCGATGATTCCTAATGTAGAGCCCACCCCGGCGGCCGATGCAGTTGGGTTCGAGGCGACGCCGGTCGCCGGGTCGTAGCTGCCGCCGATATGCACCGCGGTACTCTCTTTTTTAATGTCGGCGTAGGCGATGACCGAATTGCCGTTCCGCAGGATGAGCTGAAAGCTGGCTCCTTCCAGTCCGGCGCCTCCCCCTTGAGGCATTTCCACGGTCGTGTCCACTGCCATATCGGCCACCACCTCCACCGGGGTCTCGCTGCTCGAGATCGGTCGCGGCAGGGGCGCGCTGGCGGCGCCTGGCCCACTGCTCGCCGCCACCAGGCTTCTCGTGCCATCGAAGACCAAAAAATTTGGATCCTCGTACAACCGCCACATGGTTTCGGGCGGCTCGAAGGTATACTTGCCGGTGAGGGGGGCGGGAAAATTTCCCACGTTGCGGGTGAAATGGTCGAGGAGCCAGAGGTTCTTCTCCCTGCCGTCCTCGGGCACCTGGCGCCACGGGCTCAGGTCTGGAAATGCAAACGGCAAGACGAGGTCGTGATGGACATAAATCACGCTGACGCGGTACTTGGCGTTCGTCCGGCCCGTGGTTTCATCGATGACCTCGATACCCCAGTAGGCAGCCTGGCAACGGGCCTGCTCCGCCGGCGTGGTGATCTCCTTCCCGGTGGTGGGGCAGGTGTTCTCGCCTGGATTGTTAGAACCGCAGCCAGAGGCGGGACCCACTTCGATGGGGACCTCCAGTTGATAGAGCATGACCTGCGTCGGTGGAAAGAGGGACTCCGATTGGATCCCCGAGCCATGGGGGCAGTGCGGATCCGCGGCGTTGGCATTGGGATCGTCAAGGATGGGAGCGATCTTGTCGCGGAAGTAGCCGGCGAGATCGATGTTTTCCCACCCGAAAAGGGTGGGGAGGTCTCCATTTTTGAGCTTCGGGAGATCCGCCACCGGAATGAGGTATCCCCGGGTAATGCCCTTGTAGGAGCGCATCCAGTCGCGACGGCAGTTCCCCCGTTCGTTGTAGCTCCCGGTGAGGGGGTCGTTCATGCTGTTCTGCAAGCTACAGGGCTTCTGGAAGCCCTCGATCTCGTCGTAAGCGAAATCCCCTGGCGGAATCGCCGCCGTGTTCGAAGGGTTGATCAGCTCGAAGAAGTACTTCGGCTTGTCGCGCCCATGCTGGCTAGCTCTGAGGTTATTGTAGACGTACGCGTTCCACTCCCCCTCCCAGCCCGGGCGATCGTGATGCGAAAAGTCCCCCCCGTATTCGACATTAGGGTCGCACGGGTCGGAGCTGCGTCCGAGTCCGTCGTTGAAGGCGTGGTGAAGGTCATTGAAGTCCTCCGACTCGTAAAAGATCCCGTACTCCGCGTGGCTTTGCATTGCCAGGCAAAAGCTCTCCTCGTCGTCGGTGCCGATAGAGGCCTGCACGAAGAGGTGCTCCTGGATCAGCCCTTTGGATTCGGGCCTCGGATCGAGGAACATGTCGATTTGATTGTTGCTGTTGAGGTCGATATGAGTGAAGTAGAGCGTCCCTTCGCGGTTGCCGCACTCCGGAAGGGCAAGGTCGTCGGCCGTGTAAGGAAGCATATCGTTCCCGGCGTGCTTGTCGCGGAAGCTAAAATCGCCCTCGGAGACAGCCATGCTGGCGAACGTGTGTGCCTCCAGGCTATGACGCGTCTGCGCCGTCGCCTGCCTCATGAGAAAACCCATGAAAAACGCCAAAAACAACATCCCTGCTCCGGGAAAGCAAGCTTTCGTTCCTGTCTTCATCGATTCACCTCGCACGAATGAAGGGATACAACCATTACAACCTGTTTTCGCAGTCCTGCTTGGATTTTCCACGCTTTTTGATCCAAGCCTGAATAGAGAATGTGGAGGAATTACCGGTTGTTCCCTGCCCGCCGGCCTTAGAATACTACTCCCTTAGACGTGTACGTATTTTTAGATGTCGACGTTCACGATTCTTAGAATTATTGATGGAACCCGATAAAGCTAACACAGTCTCCCTTACTGAATGCGTTCAAGTTCCCCGATGCCGGTCTGGTTGTCAACAAAATTCCCACAAAATTCTCACCACCGGCACGATCGGCTCTGCCCTCAAGAAGATCTTCGAGCCTGGCCGTAAGTTAAGTGTTCCTTACTGGCGACGTTCTAGACGCTTCACCTGCGTCCAGGTCTCCTCCAGTAAAGGATCCCCCGGACGAGCCTCCCCCCAAGCTTCGAGGGTTTTCTTCGCCAGACCCAGCCGGCCTGCCGCGAGATGGATCCGAGCCAAGGAATAGTAAGCCCGGTTGTGCTCGGGAATGAGCCGGATGGTCTCCTCGAGAATCTCGATGGCTTCGCCACGCATGCCGGCGCGCTCGTGTATTTCGGCGACCAGGATCCGGTCCTTGTAAAGGGGAGAGAACGACAGCGCTTGGCGAAGCCACCCCAGGCCTTCTTTCGTGCTAGCTTGCATGTGGAGGAGCGTGCCGAGTCGCAGCCGCAATCTGGAACTCTTTTCAGGGCCTACGCCAGGTCTGGCCATGGCCGCGCGGTAACTCGATTCCAGGTAATGAGCGTATTCCTTTCGCCCAGGAGTATCGAGTGGAGACGGGCTGGCCGGGATGCGGATCCAGTGATCCGTGAATGCCAGTCCAAAAAAACCTTCCGTTTCCACTTTCATATGGCAGGCGACGCAGTCCGAAGATTCCGCGATCTTCACCGACTGGTGTTGGCTTGGAGGATTGTCGTGACAGCGCCTGCAGGGACGGTTGAAGTCGTCCCGCCCACGGTCGATGTTTCGGTGGGGACTATGGCAATCGAGGCAGGTGATGGTCGAAGCGGGGGGAGAACGCCGAAAGCAAGCGCTCAGCATCAAGCTGGCGCCAGCGTGTCTTGCCAGGCCAGGGTCGCGCGCCAGCGCATCACCAGGCTCGAGATCTTCAGGGCGGCGGTGACACTGGCCGCAAAACTCGACCTGCTCTCTCCTTCGGAGGGAACCAGGGTTGAAAATCTTCAGGGAGTCCTTGTTCTTGAAATGGATCTCGACATGGGCGCTTCCCGGCCCGTGGCAGCGTTCGCAGCCGATCCCGAAAACGGAACGTTCGAGATCCAAGCGGGCTTCCTTCCAGGAGAGCACGGTGGTATGACAGCTCAGACAGGCTAGCGAGGACTCGTGGGATTTCACCGAGCCGAGCGGCTCCGGATCGCCGGCGGCGCCGGGGGTAAGGATCCAGTGATCTTTGGGATTCAGGAAGGTCACCCGCAGTTCTCGGATCCCGCCCTCCTCGCCGAGGGCCAGCGGTGTGAAGCCCCGGTGGCCTGAACCGAAAACGGCCGCAACTTTCACCCTGCGCATCTCACCTTCCGGATCACGCGCCTCGAGGAAGACACCCGCCGGCTCGAGACGGTAACGAGGCGGTGGGGAGGGCTCGGAGCGCGGCCAACTCAACGGCTTCTCCAAGCGTCCCGGCGCAAACCACAGGTCCTGGTTCTCCAGGGTGACGCGCCGGCTGGTTCGCGCCATATTGTGGCTTTTGCTCAGCTCGTCGTGATCGAGGTGGCATGAGCCGCAACTTTCGGAGCCAACATAGCGGGCGGTGTAATCCAGTTCGATGGCGCCGGGACCAAAACCGACGACTTGAGGTCTTGAAACCGGACTTTCCTGCCTATCTCCGCCACCCCCAGGAACTTCTCGGGGGATGGTTTCCTCACGACGGTAACAGGAACATACCAGAAGCGGAATCCAGCCGGCAGCCCAGAAAACCGCGACGAGAGTCTGGTGGGAAGCACACCGGCGCGGACAGATCCGATATCGCTCCACCCGGCAAGCAGGATCGGTGCAAGAAGAGCGAGAGCCGTGCCGCTTAGGAACTTTGGCGGATTGAGATTCCCAGAGCTTCGGCAAACAAGGTCCATTCAGGTCCATGACACACAAACCACTTAATTCTAACTTTGCAAGCTGCGGATTACGGGTGAAGCACGAATCCCTCGAGACGATACTATTATGCCAGAACCAGGAGTACACCTTAACAAAGAATTAAAACCCTGGGTCACTGGACCTGAATTGAAAGCGCTACTCCCGGCGGATTCTCCGAAACCTCGGATCGTCGGGCCACCGCTGGGCGGCGCGGTGAATGGCCGCGATGCTTTCGTCCGCCCTCCCGGCGGCATGGAGAGCCCAAATCAGGCGCACATGCCCGCTCTTGTTCTCCGGGAAGTACTTCACCAGCTGGGTGAAACGCTCGATGGCTTTCTCGAGATGTTGGGCCTTTTCCTCGGCGTTCTGGGTCAGCTCCCAGAGCTGCATGCGAGCGACTCCCGCTCCCTCATACGCGTCGGCAAGGTCCGCTTGAAGCTCCAGCGCGCGTTCAAAGCCCTCGAGCGCCGCCTGCGCTCTTTCGCGCTCGCGCTTTAAGAGTTCGGGATTCTGCTTGACGGCTTCCTGATCTTCTTTACGCGGGAGGAGAACCTCGGCTCTTCCCGCGTAGGAAGGCGCGTGATTAGGATGGAGGGCGATCGCTCGGTCGAACGCTCCGAGCGCGAGCTCCGGTTGATTCTCCTCGAGAAAGAGCTTGCCTTCGAGGAACAGGGCTTCGGGACTTTCGGGATCCACCTTGAGCGCCTCCGCCACGGGCCGGCGCGCTCCCCCGAGATCTCCTCGTTCCCTATGAGCCCGGGCAATTTGAAGCCACGCGTCGACTTTTCTTCCCTCGAGGGTCGTCACGGCGCGAAGTTCCCGTAGAGCTTCTTCCGTCTCTCCCGCTTCGAGGAGGGCCACTCCCAGAAAGTACCTGGGCTCCGTCAGGTCGCCGCGCAACTTCACCGCTTGCTGAAAGTCTTTCACGGCCCGCTTCCACTCACCACGGCGTCCGGCTAGCTTCCCCCGATTCATCCACGCCGTGGAGCTCACCCCGAGCTCCAGGGCCTGGTCCATGAGGGGATCGGGCAGGGGAATCTTGCCGGAAGCCGGCTGGCTCCAGCGGCGGTGGAATCCCGCCCGCGTTTCGTTTCCTTCCAGAGCATAGATCTGGGCCAGGGTGGCATGGGCCGGGCCGCAGCGGGGCTCGACTTCAAGGGCCAACTCGAGGTTTCTTTTCGCCATCGGCAACGCTCCGGCTCTTAAGCCGAGCTGCCCGAGACCGACCCTGGCGGCGACGTGGTTCGGGTCGAGGGCGACAACCCTCACGTAAAGCTTGCGGGCTTCGTCGTCTTCGCCGCGCTCCTGGTGGATGCGAGCGAGGGAACACAACGAAACGAGATCCTTTTCGTCGAGCTCCAAGGCCCGCGAAAAAGCTCCGGCCGCCACGTCTGGAAGAGAAAGGAACTGGCAAACGATGCCCCGGAGGTGAGGCCACCGGGGGTCGTGAGGCTGCCGTTCCTCCGCCTGGCGATAAGCGTAGAGGGCTTCCTCGTAGAGTCCGTGCGCTTGGCAAAGCATTGCGAGCTCTCCCCACGCCTCGCCATCTCCGGGATGGGTCTGCACGCGCTCGATTGCCCGAGAAAGCACGGCGCGCACTGGTTCCTCGAACTGGCCGGGAAACGGGAGTCCTGGGGCAGGCTTCTCTTTGGCTGGCCATTTCAATAAGAAGGCAAGGATAAACACCGCTCCAGCAATTGCAAACCCAGCCGCCACGACAGCGCGCGCGCCAGGGCCTTTCATGGTTTCCTCTGCGTTTCCTTGTCCTTCTCGAGAACCAGGATCCTGTCCACGGCGGTTTCTTTCAGTGCGGCTCTGCTGCCGTCGGGCCAGCGAACTTCGACGTCACAAGAAGTGGCGCCGCCAAGGCCGAAATGAAGGCGAGGGTCGTTGCTTGAGAGGTAGCTGTAGGCGGGGTGCACCTCTCGTTCCCAACGGATCTCCTTTGTTTTCACGGTCACCCGCGCGCCGTAGACATCGCCCTTGCCGCCTTTTGCCACCGCCCGCACGACCAGCCAGTGGCCGCGCTTGGGCCCATCGTTTCGGAGAAGACGCGCTCGGCCAGCACACGCCGTCACGAGGACATCCACGTCGCCGTCGTTGTCGTAATCGCCCAGCGCCAGGCCCCGACCGAGGTGCGGCACCAGGAAGGAAAGCCCCGCCATGGAGCTTCGGTCCACGAAGCGAAATCCCCAACGGCCGTCTTCGCGCTGGGCGTTTTCAGACTGTTTGATGCCTTCGCCGACATGCTCGAAGAACTGATCGAGCTCCGCATAAAGATCCCATGGAGGTGGAGGCCCCTCTCCCGGGATGCGAAGCCCCCGTCGGATCCTGCCATTCGTCACCATGAGGTCCAGATCCCCGTCATGATCAGCGTCAAAGAATCCCATGCCGAAGCCGGTCTGCGGGAGGCTCGCCTCCCCTAGGCCCGTGCGGAAGGTTATGTCCTCGAAAAAACCGCGCTCACGGCCCCTGTACAGCGTATTGGTCTCATTAACAAGATTGGTGACCAGGAGGTCCAGGTACGCATCGCCGTCGACATCCTCAGCCTGGACTCCCATGCTCGCCTCTGCCTGACCGTTCTGGTTGTAAGCAGCCCCCAGTTCCACGGCTCGATCTACGAAGTGTCCGCTCCCATCTCCGAGCCAAAGCTGGTTGGCGGTCAAATCGTTTGCCACGTAAAGGTCCACATGTCCGTCCTTGTTGAAGTCCGCGCACACGACACCAAGACCGTAACCATACATCTCCGACATGCCAGCCTGGCGGGTGATATCGCGGAAGCTCCCATCGCCCCGGTTGAGGTAGAGAGTATCGCGATCCGGGGAAAAGTGAGAGAATGGGCCGCAGTATTCGATCCGGCCCGCAGCGTCGGCGCACGGGCGGCCCTCATGGCGAGGATGCTTCATGTAATTGGTCACGAACAGATCGAGGAGACCGTCCTCATCGACGTCGACGAAAGCAGCAGACATTCCCCACCTCGCATCGCCGACTCCGGCTTCTCCGGTGACGTCGTGAAAGGTACCATCCCCGTTGTTGCGATAAAGAGCGTTCGGGCCGAAGTTCGTCACGTAGAGGTCTGGAGAGCCGTCCAGATTGTAGTCTCCCACGGCGCAGCCCATGCCAAAGCCCGTATCGCCGGCGCCGGACTCCTCTGTGACATCGCTGAACGTTCCATCGCCGTTATTGCGGTAGAGGCGATTTCGGGAATCCTTCCCCTCGTATCCTGCGCATACGAGATAGGCATCGAGATCGCCATCCTGGTCGTAGTCGATCCAGGCGCAGCCCGAACCCATGATCTCGGTAACCTGATAGGACCCTGCGGCGCCGTTGCGGTGGAGAAAATCGATTCCCGACGCCAGAGCCACGTCCGGAAAACAAGCGCCGGTCATGCGGCTGGGGGAACCGCTGTCTGCAGGCGAATCCTCACTGCAACCCGCAAGAGAAAACCCCATAAAGGCTAACACGAAGACTTTCCCATTCATACCGGAAAGTACTCATCTTCAACCTCGGAGCATGACCTTGTCAAGAGCGATACTTTCAAGGATTTTCACGCGCAGCATGTCTACCTCCCAGTCTTTTCAGGCGCCAGCTTTTCAGGCGCCAGTCTGGAAACGCGGTGAGCCTCTTGCTGGACGAGGGTTTTTTATAATGCGGGCTTCGCCCGCAACCGAGCTATCCGCAACTTCTCCGCATCTTGCGGAAAAGTTGTGGAGGAAGAATCTAAGGTGGCAGGAGTCATCGGTCAAGCCCTTGATATCGAGCCCGATGGAACGGTT
This sequence comes from Planctomycetota bacterium, assembly GCA_016209605.1. GTDB lineage: Bacteria > Planctomycetota > UBA8108 > UBA8108 > JACQVS01 > JACQVS01. Next base: position 20,336 of record JACQVS010000164.1, on the reverse strand, counting down.
TTCGGCCTGCCGGCGACAGTCACCCTGGTTTATCAGGATGCCGGTTTGCCGCCGGGTGCGCTCGAAGCCCAGCTCAAGGTCGTCAAGGTCCAGCCCGATGGCTCAGCCTCGAAGGATCCGGACAAGGATCCGCTCGGCTATCAGTGGGCGCTGATCTCGAAGACGGCGGAAAGCGTCGCCGCTCTTTCCGACAGCGCCGCCGCCAGCCCGGCCTTGGTCGCGGACCGCCCGGGAACTTACACCGCCCGGCTCATCGTCAGCGACGGGGCGCTCTCCAGCGAGCCGGACGAGGTGACCATCATCACAGTGAGCCGGCCGCCCATCGCCCGGGCCGGCCCTGACCAGTCGGTGCGCGAGGGGGATGCCGTGCAGCTGAGCGGCAAGGCGTCCAGCGATCCCGATGGCGATCCGCTGTCCTTTCAGTGGACCCTCATTGCCCGCCCCGATGAAAGCAACGCGGCCCTCTCCGATCCTTCCTCCGCCGAGCCGGTCTTCGCGGCCGACCTGCCGGGAGACTATGAGGCGCGGCTCATCGTCAGCGATGGCAACCTCATCGCCACCACGCAAAGCGCGAGGAACGAGGGGGCCATCAAGGTGGTCATTGACAACGTCTCCGATCTGGCTGTCGACATGGTGTCGACGGCTCTTCTTACCGCCCTCACCGAGAGGGAGTGGCTGGCGGCTTGCGGCGGAGAGGTGCTGGCCAACATTCCGGGCGCTTTGACCAATCTGGGGGTAGGCCTCCTGGGGCATGAAGCGCCTATCGGTGAGCATCCCGCGTTCGGCCCAGCGCGATGAGGGGACCTACAACCTGCAATTTTCCATCTTGAGGACGGTGGACATCGCGCCCAAGGAGCCTTTCCATAAAGATCTGCGCGAATTGAGCTCGAAGTTCAATCTGGATCCGGCGTTTCTGTCCGACCTCGATCTCATCCAGAGGCTGCTGGATCAAGCGGCGGACCCCGCCGCCTTCGAGGAGGCCTGGAAGAAGGTCCTCCATCCGAACCCGGAAAAGAAGAAAAATTAATTGAAGTGTATGTCCCACCTGTTATAGCCATTTCCATGATGAGTCTCCCTTCGACACGGAGCACAACTTCGATGAAGCGGCGCACCTTTCTGCGAAATTCGGCACTCCTGGCGGGATGCCCAACCAGAACAAACAAACCGCTCTGGGGTTGTCAATCGCCGTGGCCGCTGCCACGACATGGTTGCTTTGGTTACGAAGAGCTGTACCTGGGCCTGCTGGGCGTGTTCGACGTGCGGGCGGACCGGCAGTGGGTCGAGTTGACCTGGAGTCCGGATTCCATCCGGTGGCATCGCGTCCTGCCCGGCACGCCCTTTCTGCCCAACGGCCGGAGTCAGGGCGACTACGACTGGGGCTGCATCTTCGCCGCTCAGCCGGTCGTGCGGGACGCCGAAATCCAAATCTATTACGCCGGCTGCAACGGCCGGTTCCACAACTGGCGCGACGGATTTCTCTGCCTGGCCACGCTTCGGCCCGACGGCTTTGCGGGCTATGCGCCGGAGTCGGGCGACTCGCCCGCGGTGGTGACCACCAGGCCGCTCGATGGCCGCCTGGCAACATTGTATATTACAGCCGACGTCGAGCACGGCGGTTCGGTGGTCGTGGCGGCGATTGACGCCGCGGGCAAGGAACTGGCCCGCAGCCAGCCGATCGCAAGTAGCGTCACCGACGCCCCGCTCCGATGGCCCAGCGGTGCAGGCTTGGATGGCCTCGGCGCTGTGACCGTGCGATTGAAGTTCTCGATTGCCAACGCAACGCTCTATGCGTTCAGCTTCGATGGAAGCAAACGATGAGCGACACTAATTAAGGGGAAATGGTATGATGCCGGACAGAGGTCTGCGAACCACCCTGACTCGACCCGGACACTGAATTTGGGGAGCTGTGCGGTCGCGCCGGGCCTGCCCAACCCCCCGTGAGGACTATTGAGGCAACGAAGGAATCGGCGAGCAATAAGCACCAACCTAGAGGATGGGGAGATGGACAGACTAAACCGGTCGATTTTTATGGTCCTGGGAATAGTGGCGCTTACGGCTTGCGCTCAGGCGGCGACCTATTATGTCGCGCCAGGGGCACCCAACGCCTCCGACGAGAATCCGGGCTCGGAGGAGCAGCCCTGGAAGACGCTCACCCACGCCTGCCAGACCGTCACAGCAGGGGACACCGTCTGGGTCAAAGCCGGCGTTTATCGCGAAACCCTGGAGCCCCGGCGCGACCAGGTAACTTTCCAGGCCTTCGCCGATGACCTGGTGACAATCGCTCTGCCAGAGGGTCGGGTCATCTCACCTGCGGCCTGGAGCAAAGTGCCCGACCGCCCGAAAGTCTACCAGTGCCAGGCGGACACCGAGGGACAGATGGTTCGGGTGGACGGGCTGGCCTTGCAGTTCGAGCAGGTGCAGGGCGTTCAGGTGACCACCGATCCTGGCTCCGGACAGAAACTCCATCATGCGGTTGCCCGAAAATTCGAGGACACCGATTTCCGGCGCTGGACGAGGTTGGACGGCGGCATCCTTCAGATCAACCTGGGCGGGGAAGACCCGGCCCGGCATCGTGTCGAAATGGGGACGGCCACCTTCGCGGGGATCCGCCTGACCACCAAGGAAGGTCGTGTCCGAGGTTTCCAGATTGAGGATGTGGAGGTTGGGATCAGCATGGGCGGTGAGCGCAACATCGTCGAGGACTGTGTGGTGCGCGGTGCCGACGCGGGAGCCAGTCTACGCGGTTGGGCAAATATCCTGCGTCGCTGTGCCCTTTTACGGTGTTGGCAGGGGATCAACACTGGGGATTGTCCCGGTGCCCACGTCATGGAGGAGAACTTCATCATCGGCACAGGCCACCCGTTCTTGCGCAATCGCAGCCCCCAAACCAATCTCCATGCCCCCTGGGGACCCTGTAGCGTTCGCTATGGCAACGTCAACTTCTGCGTGTGCTGTCCACAGCCTTCACTTCCTGCACACCGGCCCGACTCACTGGAACGGAGGAGCCCAGGAATACTGGCGATACCTGATCCACTTCGAGGACGGGCAAACCATGGAAGTGGTTCCGGTCCTCGCCGCAGAATATCTTCCCTTCCGCCAGAGCTACTTTGTTTCGGAGGCGCCGCTCCAGGCAGCGGTCGTAATCGAAAGATGCCCTGCTATCGGTCCCTCCCTGCGCTGGGACAATCCCCGACCTCAGGTCGCGGTGCGGTCGGTAGACTTCTGTTCAATGGATGCCGGGCAGGCCGTCCTGTTGGCGATCACCGCCGGAATCTGAGAGGAAAAATTTCGTCTAAAAGCATATAATTTTTAATTTCGCCAAAAGTCATGCCACAGCCAAAATCGAGTAGAGGAGGGAAGGAGCAATGCACATGAAGAATGCCAAGAGCTGGATGGGCATCGTGATCGGATGCGGCGCTCTCTTGGGCGCCACACGGGTCTGCGGGTCCGCTGAGGGATACATCGATATCTCCATGTACGAGACCGGGAACTGGGACTTCCCGGCGGGCCGTTGCGGAGGCCATGCCCACACCGGGATCCGGTGGACCGCACCCAAGGCGGCGACTATTGTTGTCCGAGGTAGCACTTGGAAGATAAGGGTCCGGCCAGGGATAGACACCTCTCTCTCGCTTTGGATTAAGGGCCGGAAACTGATTGACCATGTCCTGGTACACGGAAAGTCCGACGCCCCGTATGACTTTGCCCAGATAATCACCGACCAAAAGGGCGACCCCGCCGCTCTGACCAACATCTCCGTCACCGCGGGCGACGAGATCTACGTGCAGATAGACGGCAACGACTTTACCGGCTTGGATCTGACGATCCGAGGCGCAGAGAATACGTGGGACCTGGCGGCGGACTTCAGCGAGGAAAGCAATCCTACGGGTCCGTGGGCGTATGGTGAGGTCCTTAAAGATGCGGCGGGCACGCCCAGCCTCAACCTGTTCGAATCCAGGAAAGCCGACTTCGATCCGGAAGACTTCGGAAAAGGACAGCCCGCATGGTGCAGCACGAAACTCACGTGGTATTGGTCCATGATGAAGAGCAGAGGCACCATGGCCAAGCAGCCAGGGATTCGCTTCACATCCGATCAGGCGATTTATGTCGAATCCTTCTTGGGGGATCGCTGGGTCGGCCGTTTCTGGTCCGCGGACGGCCGCATCAATGTTTCGTACGAATCTTGGGCTGAAGACGCCTTCCAGTTGGGCATCAACAACGAGCAACTGTCCACGGGCTGGAAGTGGGTATCTGGCAACGAACTGGACAGAACCGAGAGGGGAGCCCGCCATTTCATCGTTGAACTCTCCAACACCATTCGTCCCGTGCGATTGAAGGTGCACACGGTGGTAGACGGGACTCCCGTGCTGGAGCGCTGGCTGGAGATCACCAATACCGGCGATCAGGCCGTGGGCCTTACCGCTTGCTCGCCCTGGTCGGGCCGCCTCTGGCCGAAGCGAAGCGGCTACATCGCCTCCCCTCCTCAGACCTATACCCTGGGCTATTTCATCAGCCAGCGCTGGGCCGAGGAGGGGTGGTTCGAGTGGAAGCCCCTGGAGCCGGGGACCGTGGCGATCACCTGCGATCAGGGGCGATCCCACGATGACCCCTTCTTCATCGTGCGCAATGAGGCCAATGGCGAGTACTTCATCGGCCATCTCGCCTGGACCGCCAACTGGAGCATGGAATTCCAGCGGGACGATGCGGGCCTGTTATTCCGAGTAGGCCCAGCGTCCGCCAATGCTCTGCGCGTTATCGCTCCCGGGGAAACGATCGAGACTCCTGCTGTTCACCTGGGCCACGTTTCCGGGGATCTGGACAAGTCGGTTCAGGCGATGCATGATCACCTGCGGCGCTTCGTCCTGCCCACTCGCTCGCCGAAGCGTTCCTACCTCATCCAATACCTCGTTCCGGCCGATCAGGGCTACTACATTCCCTTCGACGAAGCCAGCGCGATGAAATGCGTGGAGGTGGCCGCCGCCATTGGGGCTGAATTGTTCATTCTGGATGCCTATTGGTGGGATGTGACGTGCGACTGGGTACCTTCGGCGACCCGGTTTCCGCGAGGCCTGAAGCCCCTGATTGACTCTGTTCATCAGAAAGGAATGCTCTTCGGATTGTACGTCGAGACCGAAGGCGGGCGCGGCAACGTCGAGGCCAGTCGGATAGCCCAGGAGCACCCCGATTGGATCGGCCCTAGCAAGATCATCAACCTGAACATACCCGAGGCCGCTGCGTACGTGGAGGCCGAAATCTCTCGCGTGATCGAGGCATACGACCTGGACCTGTACCGGCTCGACTATAATCCTGGCTTTCAGTTCACCGAGACTCCTCGCGATGGTTTCATGGAGAACAACTGCTGGCGCTACTACGAGGCTTTCTATGGCATATATGAACGCCTCCACAAGAAGTATCCGGAACTGATCCTCCAGCAGGCCTCCGCCGGAGGCGGCCGCAACGACCTGGGGACGGTCAGCCGGTTCCACGAGCCCTACCTCACCGACGGCCTCAGCATACCGCGCGAGTTCCAGGTTTACAGCGGCCTGACATTGGGCTTGCCACCCGAGATATTCGTGATCCTCCACGGCGCGGACGGGGGAGTCGGCATGGGCAAGCCACAGAACCTGGACACCATCCTGCGACTCTCCTACTCCCTCGCCACACCCCAAATCTTCGTTGGAACGGTGGCGCCCAGCGTGGAGACCTTGAGCCCGGAGCGCCAAAAGAGGTTCCTCCACTACGGAAGGATCTACAGAGAATTCATCCGGCCCTTGTTTCCTACGTGCAAGGTCTACCATCATCAACCGATCAATTCGAGGGGCGGCGTGACCTCGAGCGGCTGGTTCGCCATGGAGTTCGCGGCTCCGGATCGGATGAAGGGCTGGGCTACGCTTGCGCGTATTGGGCCGACTGAATCCGACACCAACCTGTTCCGGCCCAGGGGGCTGGATCCCGGGAAAACCTACCGGGTGACTTTTGATAGTTTGAGTACGACGGCGGCCATCGAGGGATGGCGTCTGTTCCAGGCAGGGCTACCGATCCACTTGGAGTCGGTCGGATCCTCCGAATTGTTATTATTCGAAGCGCAGCCGTAGGGTGTCCCATCTAAGTTCCAGGGGCTCACAGCACCGGGCCGACGCTCCAGGGGATGAACTCCTCCTCGCCGAGGCCCTGCTCCTCGCTCTTGGTCTTCTTGCCGCTCGCCACGGCCAACATCTCCTCGAAGATGCGGCGGCCGACCTCCTCCACCGGCGCGCCCTCGAGGATGACGCCGGCGTTCAAGTCCATGTCCTCCTCCATGCGCTCGTAGAGCGGCGTGTTGGTGGCCACCTTGATGGTGGGGACCGGCTTCGAGCCGTAGACCGAGCCGCGGCCGGTGGTGAAGACGCCGATGTTGGCGCCGCCGGCGATGAGCCCCGTCATCGACACCGGATCGTAGCCCGGCGTGTCCATGATCACGAAGCCCTGGGCGGTGATGGGCTCGGCGTACTGGTAGACCTCGGTGAGCGCCGTCGAGCCGCCCTTGGCGACGGCGCCGAGGGACTTCTCGTAAATGGTGGTGAGCCCCCCCTCCTTGTTGCCAGGGGTGGGATTGTTGTTGATCTCGGCGCCGAAGACGCCGGTGTACCATTCCCACCAGCGGATGCGCTCCACCAGCTTCTCGCCCACCCGCCGGTTGACGGCACGGCGGGTGAGGAGATGCTCGGCGCCGTAGATCTCCGTCGTCTCCGCTAGCACCGCCGTGCCACCCTGCGCCACCAGCAGGTCGGAGGCGACGCCCAGCGCCGGGTTGGCGGTGATGCCGCTGTTTCCGTCCGAGCCGCCGCACTGGGTGGCGAGGATGAGCTTCGCGGCCGGCGCCGGCGCGCGCTTCGCCTGGTCGGCGCGGGGGAGGATCTCGCGGATCGCCCGCACACCGGCTTCGATGGTCTTGCGGATGCCGCCGGCGTCCTGGATGTTGATCACCAGGGCTGGGGCGGGATCCTGCAGCCCTTCGCCGGCGCCTTCGATGGCCACCAGGCGCTGCGTTTTAAGGAGATGCGACGCCTGGCCGACCTCGCAGCCCAGGCCGATGATGACGTACGCGCCGACGTTGGGATGGCGCGCCACGCCGGCGAGGACGCGGTTGAGCTGGTGGTGGTCCGGGCCGTCGTACTGCATGGCGCAGCCGCCCTTGTGGGTGATCGGCAAGAGGCCGTCGACGTTGGCGTAGCGCTCCAGCTCATCCTTCGGAAACGCCGAGGCGATCAGCTTGGCGGTCGAGGCCGAGCAGTTGACGGTGCTGATCAAGGCGACGTAGTTGCGCGTCCCCACCCGCCCATCGGCGCGGACGTAGCCCATGAAGGTGCGCTCGCGGTCGGCCTTCGGCGGCGGCGGCACCTCGGAGCTGAAGGCGTAATCCCTTTCAAAAAGATCGGCTTTGCAGTTGTGGACGTGCACCCAGCTCCCGGCCGGAATCGCCTCCGAGGCGAAGCCGATGATCTGGCCGTACTTGCGGATGGGCTCCCCCTTCTTGAGGTCGCGGCTGGCGACCTTGTGGCCGAGCTTGACCGGCTCGCGAAGGGAGATGGTCCTCCCTGTAAACGACAGGAGGTGTCCCGCCGGGAGATGGCGGGCGCAGATGGCGACGTTGTCCTCGGGGCGAAGCAGCACGCAGTCGGATTTTTTCGGTGAAACGTTGGTTGCCATGGAACGGGTTGAGTGAATGGTTAAAAGGAACGGACTCGGGGGAAAAACGCCGGCGGCACCTTCGCGCCGCTCAAGGCTTCCTTGATCTTCACCGCTGAACGGAGCACGGCGCCGACCTGGGCGGCCGGCAGCTCTCGATCTCCTTTCTCGATCAAGCGGAAGCGGGCCAATCCCTCCAGCTCCGGCGAGGCGTGGAAGTAACCCTCCGGGGTGGCGATGGCCCACTGGCAGTCGGCGGGGTCGCGGGCGGCGAGCTGGACCAGCGTCGCTAGGAGCCGCTTCGATTCGATGTCCCAGAGCTGCACCGTGCCGTCCCACGAGCCGGCGGCGACCCGCTTGCTGTCGGCGCTGAAGTCGACGGCGTAGAGCCATTCGCGGGCGCCGGCCAGGTCCTTCTCGCGGTTGCCGTTCTCGGCGCTCCAGATCCTGACGATCTGGTCGCTGCCCGCGGAGGCGATCCTCTTGCCGCCGCGGCTGAAGGCGATCTCCTCGACGCGGCCGCCGTGGCCGCCGGCAGTGCGGCTGGATTTGCCGCTCTGGACATCCCAGAACCGCAGCCCGGGCTCGAGCCCGCTCGAGATCAATTGCTTGCCATCGGGGCTGGCGGCGAGGGCGAGGATGGCTTTCTGGTGGCCCCCCAGCGACCGGAGCACCTTGCCGCTTTCGACCTCGGCGATCTTGATGGAGCGGTCGGCGCCGCAGCTCGCGATCCATTTGCCGCCCTCGAGAAAGGCGGCGCCGTAAACCGCATCGGAGTGATGGGTCAAGGTGAGCCGGGCCTTGCCCGAGGCCACCTCCCAGAGGATCAGCGTTTTATCGTAGGCGCCGCTCGCGAGGAGCTTCCCATCGGGGCTCCAGGCGAGGCCAAGGACCATGTCGTGGTGCCCTTCCAGGCGCCGGACTTCCTTCCAGCCCGAGATCTCGACGAGGACGAGGTCAGGCTTCCCCGGCTGGCCGCCGCCGATGGCGAGGAGCCTGCCGTCGGGGCTGAAGCGCAGGGCTTGAACGGCGCCGCGGACCGGCGTGAGGGCGCCTGTCGCCTCGCCAGCCGCCAGGTCCCAGAGGGTCACCGTTCCATAGGCGCCGACCGCGAGGATCTCCTTGGGGGCAGCATTCGCTCCGCCCTCCGGCGGGGGCGCAAAGGCCAGGGCCGTCACCGGCGGGAGCGGCGCTGCCTGGAGCCGCAGCTCGAGCTTGCCGCCCGGCAGCTCGCCGGCCCTGCTGTCGAGACCGGAGATCCGGCCCGAGGGCAGGACAGCGCTCGTCGTGAGGAGCATATCGCGTGGCCGCGCCGGCCGGAGACGGGAGACCGAGGCCGCGGCGCTTGGGGCCGCCGGGGCGGCCGGATCGGGCGATCCCGCCGGCGCGCCGGCCTGCACCCAGCGCTCGATCAGGGCGATCGCCGCCTCGGGGAGGGGGTCGGCATCGCGCGGCATGCGCAGGTCGGGGTCCTTCTCCCGGAGCCGCTGGATGATCTCGCTCTCCTGGGCATGGCCGGGCTTCACCACCGGCCCCTTGCTCCCTTTCAAGACCCGTTCGAGGGAGTCGAGGGCCAGGCCGCCGGCGACAGAGCGGCTCTTCAGGTTCTTCTCGGCGTGGCAGACGGTGCAGTGGGCCTCGAGGATGGGCTTCACGTCGCCGTAATAGGTCGGCTCGCCGGCGCGGCAAAGGCTTGCGGCCGCGCCAAGAAGAGCGCCGGCGATCCAGCGGCCCCTCACAAAACCTCCGCCACCGCCTGCCCGTCGTAGTTGATCTTCACCGGCCGGTTTTGCGGCGTGCGGTACTCCTTGCCGCAGGGGATGCCCAGCGCGTTGTAAATCGTCGCCGCCACGTCTTCCACGCGGATGGGCCGTTCCTTCGGCTCCTCGGCGCGCTCGTTGGTCTCGCCGATCACCAGGCCCGTCTTCACGCCGCCGCCGCCCAGGCACACGGTCATGGCCTGCGCCCAGTGGTCGCGGCCGGCGGAGGGGTTGACCGTGGGGGGGCGGCCGAACTCGCCCATGCAGATCACCAGCGTGCTTTCCAGGAGGTCCCGAGCCGCGAGGTCCTCGAGCAGCGCCGAGTAGCCGAGGTCCAGCTCCGGCAGCCGGTGGCCCTTCAAAGAGCTGAAGTTGTCCTGGTGGGTGTCCCAGCCGCCCAGGTTGATGGTGACGAAACGGACGCCGCCCTCGATGAGGCGGCGGGCCAGCAGGCAGGACTGGCCGAAGGACGTCGAGCCGTAGCGCTCGCGCACTTTTTGCGGCTCGAGGGCGAGGTCGAAGGCGCGCTTGGCGCGCGGCGAGGTCACCAGGTCGTAAGCTCGGTCGTAAAAAGCGTCCATGTCGCGGACGGCGCTCGCATCGAAGCGCTGGTGGAAAGCATCGATCGACTCGAGGAGGTTCTTGCGCCGGCGGATACGTTCGAGGGTGACGCCTCCCGGCGGGGTGAGGTCGTGGACGCGGAAGTTGGCTTGCGACGGATTGCCGTCGAGGGAGAAGGGATTGTAGGCGCCGCCCATGTAGCCGGCGCCGCCGTAGCCGAAGGGGTAGCTGCCCATTAGCACGTAAGCGGGCATTTCCCCCTGGCTGCCCAGCTCGCGCGTCACCACCGAGCCGTAAGAGGGGTACTCGAGTGCCAGGTTGAACTTGTAGCCGGTGAGGAGGTAGTGGGTGGCGCGCTCGTGGCCGTTCTCCGGCGAGGTCACCGAGCGCAGGATGCTGAACTTGTCGAGCTGCCGGGCGAGACGGGGCAAGTGTTCGCAAAAGCGCACGCCCGGGATGGCGGTCGGGATGGTCCCGAACTCGCCGCGGATCTCCGCCGGCGCGTCGGGCTTGGGATCGAAGGTGTCGAGGTGGCTGGGGCCGCCGTTGAGCCAAAGCAGGATGCAGGAAATCTCCCGCCGGCGCTCCTTCGAGGGCGCGCCGGCCTCGAGGCGCAGGAGGTCCGGCAGGCTCAAGCCCAGGCCGGTCAAAGCCCCGACCTTGAGAAAATCGCGCCGGCGGACGCCCTCGCAGTTCGTTTGACATCCTCCGAATTCAATTTCGAGCATGGCAATACTCCTCAATGATTGAACAAGAACTCCTTGGCGTTGCACAGCGACCAGAGCACGTCCTCGACGCCTTCCTTCCGAGACGGCGCGGCCTGGATGAACGACCGGGCGTTATGGACCTCATTTTCCGCCGGCAGGCGGCAGACGGTGGCGAGGTAAAATTCGCGGATGATCTCCTCGTCGGACTTGTTTTCCTTGAGCAGCCGCGCCACCCGACCGCTCGAGCTGATCAAGCGGCTCTGGATGAAGTCGCCGTTCATGAGGTGGAGAGCTTGCGCCATGTTGGGCAGCCCCACCCGCTCGCACTCGCAGGTGATCTCGCGCTTCGGCTTGCCGAAGGTCTTCAAGAGGTACGAGTTGAAGTCGGCATCCGGCAGCTGGATGGCGCGGGTCCCCTTTGGCAGTCCGGAGAACGATTCCGGGACGCCGGTGGCGGCGACGGCGGCGTCGAGGAGCACCTCCGCCGGCAAGCGGCGCACCAGGTAGTGCGAGTAGAAGGTGTCATCGCCGCGGTTCCACTCGACCGGCCAGGAGGAGAGCTGGTAGGCGCACGAGCGCAGGATGGTCCGCATCAGCTCCTTCTGGTTGAAGCCGCCGCGGCTGAATTCCCCGGCGAGCGCCTCCAGCAGCTCCGGGTTGGAGGGCGGGTTGGTCACCCGGACATCATCGACGGGCTCCACCAGTCCTCGACCCATGAGGTATCCCCAGAAGCGGTTGGCGAAGTTGCGGGCGAAGAGCTGGTTGTCTTTCGCTGCCAGCCAGCGCGCCAGGGCGCGGCGGCGGTCGGCGGGATCGTCGGCCGGCGCGGCCTCGAGCGGCTTGGGGACCAGGGCCTTGCCGGTTTTGGGATGGCTCACCTCACCCCCCTTCTTCACGAAGACGACGCGCTCATCCCCGTACAGCCCGAACTCCGAGCTCCCCTTGAGGCCCAGCCGGGCGAAGTAAGCCGCCATGCCGAAGTAGTCGTCCTGGGTCCACTTCTCGAAGGGGTGGTGATGGCACTGGGCGCACTGCATGCGGATGCCGAGGAACACCTGGCAAGTGGTCTCGGCGAGGTCATTGGGAGTCTGGGCGATGCGGAAGTAGTTGGCCGGCCCGGTGGTGAAGGTGCTCCCCTGCGCGGTGATCAGCTCGGTCACCATCTGGTCGAGGGGGCGGTTCTCCCGGAGCGCCGCGCGCACCCAGTTGTAAAAGCTCCACATTCCCTTCTCTCCGAGGTTGGCGCGGTTGATGCGGAGGATGTCGCCCCACTTGAGGGCCCAGTAATCGACGTATTCAGGGCGGTCGAGGACGCGATCGATGAGCTTCTCGCGCTTGTCCGGCGCGGGATCGCTCAGGAACGCCGCCGATTCCTCGACCGCCGGCTGCGTGCCGATGGCGTCGATATAGACGCGGCGGATGAACTCGGCGTCGGTGCACCGGTCGGATGGAACCAGGCCCAGGGTGATCCACTTCTTCGCCACCAGGCTGTCGATGAAGTTGTTCGCCGGGAAGGCAACCGCCTCGCTGGACAGGTCGCGGTACGGGACGGTGACGCGGGCGACGGTCGCCTGGCCCTGGTAGCGGACCATCACCGCGGTCTCGCCCGGGCCGTTGGCGGCGACGCCGTTGGCGGCGAGATCCACCGCCGCCACGCCGTCGTTCAGGGAGGCCAGGAGCGCCTTGCCGGTGACGTCCTCCTCCTGGCCGCTCGAAAGCCGCGCCAGGACGAGGAGGCCCTGCTTCTCCCCGGGCTGGAGGAGCATGGCTTCCGGGAAAACGCGCACGCTCTCCACCTGGGAATTGCCGCTGGATGGGGGTCCGGGGACGCCGGCCTCGATCCAGCTAGCGAGCGTCCGGTACTCTCGGGAGTTCGGATCGAGGCGCTTGCCGCCGCCGTGCGGCACGGCGAGCGCCGGCTTGAGGAGGATCAGGCTCCGCGGCGGATCGATGGGCACGACGCGGCGAGCGCCGGCCTCGCGGCCGATGGCAACCAGGTCTTCGTCCGGTTCGTAGCCGAGGAGCGACAGCTTGAAGCCCCCCTTGCCGTATTGCGAGCCGTGGCAGGAACCGGAGTTGCAGCCCAGGCGGGTGAGCGCCGCCACCACGTCGTGGGCGAAGCGCGGAGGCTGGGGGTTCGAGAGTCCCTGAACCCGAATCGGAACCTCCAGGGACCGGTCCCCAGCCGCAGCGCTCTTCAAGGCGACCTTGAGGCGCGTCTCCCCGTCCGCTTGCGGAAAAACCGCCGGCCGGCCGCCTTCGGAGGCGAGCGGCTCGATCCGGGCGATCTTGGGATCGTCAAGGGTGAAGGTCGCCGCGGCGGTGAGGTCGGCCGTCTTTCCCTTTTCCGAGACGCCCATCACCACCAGCCGCTGGAAGTCCTGCGGGCCGTGGATCTGGATGGATCCGGGAAATACCTCCATCCAAACCGGCGGCGAGGGCTCGGCGGCGGATGAGAAGGTCCAAGCCAGCCAAGGAAGGCAGAGTAAGGCACCCAGATGAATTTTCAATACCCTCATCCCACGCTCCTCTACTCTCAAGGCCAAAATTGAGCGTTTTCAATAAACCTGGTTTTCCGATGGTTTAAGTCAAAATTTAGTCCTGAGATATAAACGAAATGAGGGCTTGATGCAAGCTGAAACTAAAGCAGCCAGGGCCGCAACCAAATGTCAAAGCCGAATAAGAAAAAGATGAAGAGGATTGAACCGCCAAGGCGCAAAGAACGCCAAGGTAAGACGCAAAGCGAATTAGAGAGCGGTGGACGATCACAAGAAATCTCCGCATGCTGCGAAGATGTTTTGGATATAGCGCCTAATATCGGCTTTTTCCCTCTTGGCGCAGCTTGCTGACGCGGCTGGAAACGTCCTGGTAGCTAATGTCGATGGCCATGATCTCTTGGTAGTGCTTCAAGGCTTCGTCGATATTGCCGTTTTCTTCGCAGGCGCGGGCCAGGTTGTACTTGAGTTCCTTGAAAGTGTGGGATTCCTTGTCCGCCACCTCCTCGAGGGCTTCGGCAAACTGGACTTTGGCCATGTCGTAAAGGCGCTTGGTGGTGAAGCACTCGCCGATCTCCTTCTTCGACTGGACCTTGAGCTTGGGATCCTTGACCGCTTTCTGGAACTGGCCAATGGCGTCATCGATCTTGCCGGCCAGCCGGAGCACCCTGCCGTACTGCAGCTTGAGGGTGTAGTCGGTGGGGTGGGCCTTGACGCGGCGGTCGTACTCCTCGACCTTGAATTGCAGGATCTCCGCTTCCTTCTTCTTGATCAGCTCCTTCACCTCGGGGGAGGGGGTGCTGCCGTTGGCCTTGGCCTTCAGTTCCGCGATCTCGCTGTCGAGGTGGCTCTCTTTGAGCTGGCCCAGCTTCTCGGCGGCGAAGAGGTCCTGGGGGTTGACTTCCAGGGCTTTCTTGAAGCACGTTTCCGCCTTGTCCCACATCTTGAGCTCTTGCAAGAGTGTGCCCAGCTCCCGGTACAAGCGTGAATTCTTCGGATCTTTTTTGACTTCCTCGTATTTAAACTTGATCATTCGCAAGCGGTCTTCATCGGTGCGGGAGATCTGCTGCTGCTTCTGCAGGTCCTCGGACTGGGCCTGGTCCTTCAGCATGGAGCGGAAGGACTCGTCGCCGGCCTGCGCCTTGCGCTCCTCGGCCTTCTTCACCATGGTGGCGGCGGAGAGGTCGCGGATGGCCTTGCCGGCCTCCTTGTCGTCGGGCTTGTACTGCTTCACTTTTTCCCAGTAGTTGATGGCCTTCTCGGGATCGTCGAGCTGGCCTCCGTAAATCTTGCCGAGCTTGCGGTAGGCCTCGACGTGGGTGCTGTCGAGGTGGAGGACCTCCTCGTAGGTGACCACGGCCCCCTGCCAGGCTTCGATGATCTCCAGGGCCGCGCCCAGCGCCATCAAGGTATTGACGTTTTGCGGCTGGTGGCGCAGGCTTTTCTCGAGCTCGATGATCTCTTCCTCGTGGCGCTTCTGCATGTGCAGCTTCTTGATGTTGGCCTCCAGCCCGAGGCCCTTCATCTTGACCGCAAAGCCGCCTTGAGGATTTCCCCCTTTTTCTTGAATGGCCAGGGTCTCCACCTGATGCAGCTTGCGGCGCTCCTCGGCGGCCTTGGGGTCCAGCGTCAAGCCCTGGAGGTACAGCTCGATGGCGTACTCCAGATTTTGTTTTTTGAGGGCCAGTTCGGCTTTTTCAAACTGCTTCCTGGCCATTTCCTTGTCGCCAGCCACGGTTCAAATCCTTCCAATTTTCATGGGTCATATGACGGCAATGACGTGCAGCGCGGGCGTCGGTCCCGACTCAAGTCAACAGTTTCCGCCCGGTGATTGCGATCATGGCAATTATACTCAACTGAAGCAGATAAAGGAATAGCGATGCTAACACTCGGAGCGAGCGGCGTCAATCCTGGCGCGGCGGAAGTTCCTCCAGGCGCTCCTCGCCATGGACTCCTCAAGACTCTACCTCCAGCTCGGCTTCAGCTCGACCCTGCCGGACTTTCAGCGGGAGTTGAAGGAGCTGTCGAGCGTCCCCGAGATCCGCGGACGAGGGCCTCCAGACGGCCCTGGTGAAAATCGGTTACTCCAAGACGGAGGCCCTGAAGCGGCTCCAGCTCGCCCGGGAGAAGCTTTCCGCCGTTGGGGGCGGCAAGGAGCCGGCGGAAGGTGAGCTCCGCGACCAAGCCGCTACGCGGCAAGGAGCTCATGGCGATGGGAGGCGTCTGGAGGTTGGAAGAGGACATCAAGGGGTTTTTCGACACCTTAAACCATGGCCAGCTGCGGGCTTTGTTTATAGAAATGGGATCATGTTCCAGGTGGTGATCACGAGCGCAGGAGCATGGCTTCAGATACAGCTTGCCGGCGGGTGGTTGCAGCAAGTGGCAACCAGAGTGGAATCCTTCCGGGTCTGAAAATGGAAGGCCAGGATCGTCTGGCGATCGCCGGGGGGGAGCCGCAGGTATTCATCCGGCGCATCAAAAAGAACCCCAGCGCTCACCCGGTCCAGAACCGGCAGGAATTCGGGCTCATTGAAGACCTCGAAGAACTCGGGCGGCATGCCCATCCGGACGAGATCGAGGCCACCGACCGTCGCGCTTTCAAAAGTGAGGATTTTACGGTCGTACAACAGCACCACTTGAAAGCCCTGCAGGAAGTTCTGGTGAGTCAAGAAAAGCTGGACGGTGACGGAGCTTCCGGGCGCCGTCACCACATTTTCCAGGGCAGCAACATTTTCAGCCGAGCACGGCCGAATAGACCATCCGGTCAAGACCAAAGCGGAAACCCATAAACCATTCCAGCTGGCGGTCATGACTGGATATTTTCACCTTCCGAGGGGGTGGCGGCAATTGAAAAGTCGTCACCGCGCCAGGGCCTTCATCCGCGCCTGAGGGGCCTCCTCGTCCTTCCACTGGCACCGGCGGAGCAGATGCCGGAGCCGCGCGGCCTCGACCAGCGGCCGCCAGAGGAAGGCAGTGAGACCCCAGCGAATGGCCAGCGGCCACAGCTGGACCCCTTCGCCGATGGCGATGGCATCAGCGTGCGGCGCCGCCTCGTCCGGGCAGCTCATCACGTGAAGCCCTCCCAGGACGACCTTCGCGCCGCGCTCGCGGTACCAGCGCGCCAGCTCGTAAGCGCGCCTGGCGAAGGTGAGGTGGACGGTGATCCCCACGACGCTGGGGAAGGGGTCCTTCGGCGGGTGGCCTTGCAGCAGGTTCTCATCCCAGTACCGCACTCCCCACTCGGGCGGCGTGGCTCCGGCGATGGAAGTGAGGGCCAGCGCGGGCGTGAGGACGTGTTTCCCGAAGCTTGCCACCGGGTCCTTGGGGTAGAAGGGGTTCACGAGGAGGGCCGTCCGGGGGGCCGGGGGGCCGGCGCGGAAGCTCCAGTCGAGGGCTGGCGGCTCGCGCATGCAGCGCGGCCTCCAGAGGCCATAGCGATGGCGGGAGAAGATTTGTGTTTTCATGTACTTTAATATATAAAGTACTTTGTTTTAAATCAAAGATATAATTTAGGATATAAAAAGATTGAAAATATTCCATTATATGGAATAATTTCACATCATGATCAGGCGTCATCTCAAGCCATTGATTCTCGAGTCCTTGAAGGAGTTCCCCGTGGTCGCCATCCTCGGAGGAAGGCAAGTGGGGAAATCGACGCTGGCTCAGGATCTCAGCTCCGCTGACTGGCCGGCCAGGTACTACACGCTGGATGATTTTGCCGTCCTCTCCGCCGCATTGCGGGATCCCGAAGGCTATGTGGACAGTTTAGAGACAACGGCCATTCTCGATGAGGTCCAGCGCGCTCCGGACCTCCTGCGGGCCGTGAAGCGGGCCGTGGATCGCAGCCGCCAGCCCGGCCGGTTTTTGTTGACCGGTTCTGCGAACCTGCTGACCCTGAAAAGCGTCTCGGAGAGCCTGGCTGGCCGGGTGGCTCTTTTCGAATTGCATCCCTTCTCCTGGTCTGAAATTACCGGAGATCCGTCTCCGCCGCCGGTGCTCGAAAACCTCTTCTCCTGCAAAACGGCGCCGGCCTTTCTGAAAAAGCTTCCCGGATTGAAATCGGCCGTCAAAAAAGACGACCTAGCGCAAAAGATTCTGGCCGGCGGCTTTCCGGTTCCGGCCCTCATGAAGTCCGGCCGCACCCGAGCACAATGGTTCGATTCTTACCGGCAGACCTATCTGGAGCGGGACCTGCGCGACCTCGCCCAGATCATGAACTTGCCGGACTTTGGCCGGCTTCTCACCAGCTCCGCGTTCCGCTCCGGCCAGCTTTTGAACACCGCGGAGCTGTCCCGGGACCTCGGCATTCCCCTGAATACCGTGCGCCGTCACCTTGGCATCCTCGAAACGACATACCAGCTCTGGCTGGCGCAGCCATACTTCGCCAATATCGGGAAACGACTGGTCAAATCACCGAAGGTTTACTTCAACGATACCGGCCTCGCCCTGGGCATCCTGGGGATCGATAGCTGGAAGACACTCGAGCAGCAAGGCCGGGAAGGGGCGGTGGTGGAAACCTGGGCGGCCGGCGAGCTGCGCAAGCTCGCCGCTTTGAGCTCCCGGCGGACCGAGGTCCTCTTCTGGCGCACCCACACCGGCCAGGAGGTGGACTTCATCCTGGCCCGCGGGGAGGCTCTGGCGGCGATCGAGGTCAAGTGGTCGCAGACGCTCAAGGAATCCGAACTGGCGGGCCTCGAGAGCTGTCAAAAAGACCTGTCCAAAAATCTTGGCCTGGCGGTGGTGCTCTATCCGGGGGAAACCGCCTTCGCTTTCGATGAACGGACGGCGGCGGTGCCTTTTTCGCTCTTTTTTGGGAGCCGTTGAGCCGCCGGATTGTAGCGGGAAGCTTCACCTCTCGAGCTGGCTACGCAGCCGGTCGACTCCCTTTTCCACCGCCTCGCCTAACGTTCTCATGTACGGCTTCGCCGCCTCGGTCCAGGCGGGCGGCGGCGAGTTGATGGAGCGCTCTTCAGCGACGAAATACGCGGCGACAAAGAGGGGCGCGGCCACGATCAAGCTGAAGAGGGCGGCGCGGCCGTACGATCCCAGCTCCGGGCGAGGCCGGTCAACGGATCCGATGGAGATGGCGGGCGCGGCCGGCGGCTTTGCCGGGGCCGGATTGACTGGGGCTGCGGCCAGCTCCGAAGAGACCCGGTCCAGGACCGCCGTGGCGGTGTTGGCGACTTCCATCTGCTGGAGCAGGGCGGCATCGGATGGGTCGAGCGAAGGCTTCGGCGGCGGCGATCCGAGAGGGGCGCGGCCGAGGGACGGAAACTCCTCCGCTTCCGGAGCGCTCCGGGCCGGTTCCGAGGCGGTACGAGCCTGGTCCGGGAGGCTCTCGAGCGCGGGCGCTTCGAGGGATGGCGATGGTTTTGAAGGCCCCCCGGAGACCTCGCCACCGGCGCCGCTGGAAGGCTGGCTCCCCGCCGCTTTTTGCGGGCGCTGCAGCTCCTGGGTTTCCTTGACGATATCGGACAGCTCTGGCGCCCCCAGCTGCGACACCACCGTCGATATCGCCGGCCCCTCTTTCTTCACCCGGCTCGAGCCGGGCGAGCCCTCCCGCCGGAACGATCCGGACTTGGGAACCTCCTTGCTGATCTGGCTGCTGGGATCGATGTACATGGGCTTCGAGCAGCGCGGGCAGACCAACTTGCTGACTTTCTGAACCGGCCGCACCATCAGCTTCGAGTGGCAGTAGAGGCAGTTGAAGAGGATTCTCTTGGCGGAGCGGGCGGGGGACTCCGAACCCCCCGCATCCGGATCCTTCGACAGGAACTGCAGCTCTTCATCTCCTTCACCGGAATACTCCTCTGCGGTGAGCTCGGGAGAGTCCTGGGGGGAGATGCCGAAGTGCTTTTTCTTCTTGAGGGCGATGGTTCTATCCGAGAAGAGGTCGAGGGGATCTAGGAGGGACAGCTGGCCCTCCTTCCCTTTCTCCTTTTCCTGAGAGGCGAGGGCTTCCTCGATTTCCCTGGCCTTCTGCCGGTTGAGGGCGATGGTTTTGGGAGAAAAGAGCTCGAGAGACTCGCCGGCCTCCTCCAGCCGACCCGGCTTCTGGCCCGCGGGCGCTTGGCTCGGAGGGGCGTCCCCCGGCTTCCCTTGGCCGCCCTTCTGGCAAACGGGGCAGACGAAGGGCCCATTGGCTTTGTGGCCGGGCTGCTTGGAATCATTCGGACAGATGGAGCCACAGATGGAGCAATATAGAAGTTCCATAACTTTATTGACTATTTTGGCTAAAAATTAGAGATCAGGCCCAGAAACCAAAACCTAATACCAAGGCCATGAGCAGACCTTCAGCCGCCAGGATGCCCGCCGACAAGGCGAAGACCGGCCGGAACCGGCGCGGCGAGGGCCGTTTCGAGAACAGCAAGCGGGCGGCGATGAAAAGGCCAGCGGCCACCTCGACGGCCGCGCCGCCGAAGAGGGCGCCGAGGACTTCCGGTGAACGGCCTTGCTCGAGGCTGAGACCCGCCAGGATGAGCAAGACCGCGGCCATGAGCACGATGAACACCAGAAACACCTGCAGCACCCCATCGCGCGCGCTGGCCTTGAGGGCTTGCGGCAGCGGAACCGGATAGCAGTCTCTCTCCTTGCCGCCGCCCCAGAAAGCCAGCCAGACTTCCGAGCGGGGGGCCGTGATGGTCCCCAGCGCCAGGCAAAGAAAGCCCAGGTTGAGGGCCAGGAGGGAGAAAAGGTCGGCCTGAAAGAGCGGGCGGAGAGCATGCTGCAAGCCGGCCTCCCAGTCCCACCCGCCGGCCGCCAGATCCGGCAGGGCGCCGCAGGCAAAGAGATAAACCGCGGCTAATCCCAAAGCGGTGCAACCGATGGATAAACAGGTTCGCATAGCGTCCTCGTCAATTGATGATCCCATGAGACCTGACACGGAAGTATAAACCGGTCTCCGCAAAGCGGCCAAAGGCCGGAAAGGTTGCTCACAAAGTGAAATTGAGGCCGGCAGCGATGGTGGTTGTCAGTGTTTAGATACAGTCGTATACTTGAGTTAGACTCTATCATCAAAACTTCTTCGCGGGCTGCGGAGATGTCTTGGCGTCCCAGGACCGCTCTCCAATTCGCTTTGCGTCTTAACTTTGCGTCCTTTGCGTCTTTGCGGTTATTATTGGGTTGCGGGCGGAGCGCGAAGCGTGCAG
>JACQVS010000015.1 GCA_016209605.1 Planctomycetota bacterium | reverse complement strand
GACCCCCTGGTCGCGGCGGCGGCGGCGGCTTTGGCGGCGGCCGTGGCCGGCCTGGTGGTTTCGACGGAAATCATCCTCGGCCGGCTCCTCGATCAGATGTCCCAGGCGGCGGGCCGCTTCCACGGCGACACGGCGGAGCGCATCCTGGACTTTCCGCGGATCCTCTCCCTCACCGAGTACCGCGCCCTCGAGCAGTTCGATCTGGCCGCCTTCAAGTCGGGGCGGGATCCCATGGCGACGTACAACGCCGGCATTCCCGACCACGGCCTGTTCGTCTTCCTGGCCGCCGTCTATTACTTTTTGAGATCGCCGTACGATTTCGAAAAGACCCTCGCCGCCTCGCTGCGCGCCGGCGGCGAGGTCTCCACCCTGTGCGCCCTCACCGGATCGCTGTCCGGGGCCTTTTTGGGGGAGGAGGCCTTGCCGATGGATCTCGTGGAGAAGATGCAGCAGCGGCAGTGGCTCCAGTCGCAGTCCGACGCGCTTCTCGAGGTCTGGGAAAAAAAGAAATCTTGAAAATTGCCGGCCGGTCAATTATGAAGCATCGTGCCATGAAACCTCCGCTCCGTGGTATCGACCCCGCCGCATGGATTTTCATCCTGCTGGGCGCGGCCGCCGGCTGCGCCCAGAGCCCGGCCAGGATCCACCCGCGCTTCCAGGAAATCGCCCCCAATCCCATCCGCGTCGCGCCGGTGGAGAATCAGACCTGGAAAGAAAACCTCGACCAGTACTCCACCGCCGGACTCTTGCAGCGCGCCATCCTGGGGCCGGGAACGGTCAATGTCCTGGAGGAATTCCGGCGCGGCGCTCAGGAGGCGCTCGAGAAGCGAGGATACGCCCTCCTTGAAACCGCGCCGGAGGGCGCGGGCGCCAAGCCGGCGGCGGAGCTGCGCATCCGGATCTTGAGCTGGGACCGGATTCCGGCTTTTGAAGGCGCGGGAATCGAGGGGCGGTTCGAGGTGGAGCTCATCCGGCTGGAGGCGCAGGAGAGCCTCTACTTCCGGAATGGCCATCTCAGCGCCGCCAGCCGCAATCCCTCCGGCGTCGGGGTGACCCCCCTGGACCTGGAGCGGAGCATCCGCTCGGCGGTGGGGCGGGCGCTCGGCGAGCTGCCGGCGTTTCCGCCCGGCGTCAAGAGGTAACGGTCCGCCATGAGCCGTCTCTTTCTCTCCCCGTGGATGCATCTCCTGTCGCCGCTTTCCGCCGTTTACGGCGCCGTTGCCCGGCTCCGCCGGCAGAGGCTCGCCGCCCGGGCCGTTTGCCTCGCGGCGCCGGGGGTCAGCGTCGGCAACCTCACCGTGGGGGGGACGGGGAAGACGCCGGTGGTGGAGCTGGTGGCGCGGGAGCTGGCGGGGCGCGGGCTGCGGCCGGCGGTGCTGAGCCGGGGATACCGGCGGCGCATCGTGAACGCGGCTTCCGGTCCGGCTGGAGAGCCGGTGAACGATGAATTCCTGGTGCTGGAGGAGAACCTGCCGGGGCTCTTGCATCTCCAGAATCCCGATCGGACCGCAGCCGGCCGCGAGGCTCTCGGCCAAGGCGCGGATGTCCTCGTTCTCGACGACGGCTTCCAGCATGTCCGCCTGCATCGCGACCTCGATCTGGTGCTCATCGACGCCACCGATCCCTTCGGCTCAGGCCGGGTCCTGCCGGCGGGGCCGCTCCGGGAGCCGATCGAGGCGCTCGGCCAGGCGGACCTCTTCGTCTTGACCCGCTGCCGCCATACCCATGGGCACAAGCTCGCCGTCCTGCGCTCGTACCTGCGCCGCCGCTTTCCGGGAATCCCTCAGTGCGAAGTCGACTTCCAGCCCGAGGGCTGGCGGGCCTGGCGCGCCTCCCCTGCCGCCGCCGAGCCGCCGGCGGCCTTGAAAGGCTGCCGCGCCCTGGCTTTTTGCGGGATCGGCAACCCCGAAGCCTTCCGGAGGGAGCTCGTGGGCCTGGGCCTCGAGCTGGTGGAGTGGCTGGCCTTTCCCGACCACCACGGCTATACTCCCCGGGACCTGGAGCGCCTCGAGGAGCGGGCCCTGGCCGCCGGGGCGGAGGCCGTGATCTGCACGCAGAAAGATGCCGTCAAGATTCTCCCGGAGGGCTGGCCTCGCCGGACCGCGAAAATCAAGTGGCGCTGGCTGCGCCTCCGGCCCCAGATGACGGCCGGCGGAGAGCACTTTCAGAGACTTCTCGATCGAGCCTTGAACAAAACATGACCGTTGCCGTTTCCAGCCGCGCCTTGATCAAGGCGTTTTCGCAAATCGGCCGCCCGCGCCTGGCGGTGCTGGGCGATGCGATCCTTGACGAGTACGTCTGGGGGGAAGTGGCGCGCATCTCGCCGGAAGCTCCCGTGCCGGTGCTGCGGGTCTCGCGCCGCGAGAACCGCCTCGGCGGCGCGGGCAGCGTCGTCGCCAACCTGGCCCGGCTGCGGGCGGAGGTCCACTTCCTGAGCGCCGTGGGCGAGGACGCGGCGGCGGAGAAAACGCGCGAGCTGCTGCGCGCAGCCGGCTGCGATCCCGGCTCTCTCGTCGCCGTTTCGGGCCGGGTGACCACCCTCAAGGCCCGGCACCTGGGCTTCGTCCAGCACGCCGACCGGGCGGTGCAGCAGCTCATCCGCGTCGACACCGAGGACACCGGCCCGGTTCCATGGGAGGTCAGCCGGAGACTCCTCGACCGCCTCGCGGCCCTGGCGGGATCGCTCGATGCCATCCTCATCTCCGACTATCACAAGGGGCTCCTGCGCGAGGACTTCCTCCAGCAGGCGATGCGCCTCGCGGGCTCGGTTCCGGTGCTGGTCGACCCCGCGCGCCTCGACAATTACGAGCGCTACCGCGGCTCGTTCCTGATCTGCCCCAACCGCTACGAGGCCTCCCTCGCCAGCTCGCTCCCCTGCGACCTCCCCGAGCAGTGCGCCGAGGCCGGGCGAAAGCTGGCCCGCCAGCACGGCTTTGAGCACGTGGCGGTGACCATGGACCGGGACGGCATCTTCCTCTGCAGCGCCGGCGGCGAGTCGCAGCACTACGCCACGCAAGCGACGGTGGTCGCCGATGTCACCGGAGCGGGCGACATGGTCCTCAGCATGTTGGGGCTTGCGGTCGGCGCCCGCATCAGCATGGGGGAGGCGGTCCAGCTCGCCAACCTCGCCGCCGGGATCGAGATCCGCCGGCTCGGGGCGACTCCCCTGGCGCGGGAGGAGATCCTCGCGGAGCTCACTTACCACGGCCACCCCGGGGCCGCCAAGCTCAAGACCCTGGAAGAGCTGCTGGCCATCGCGCGCGATCTGCGCTCCCGCGGCAAGAGGATCGTCTTCACGAACGGCTGCTTCGACCTCCTACACGTCGGCCATCACCACCTCCTCAACCAGGCCCGCCGCCAGGGGGACTGCCTGATTGTCGCCGTGAACAGCGACGCCTCCATCCGCCGCTTGAAGGGGCCGTCGCGGCCGGTCACCGCTCAGGAGGAGCGCATGCTCATGCTTTCCAGCCTCGAGTCGGTGGACTACGTCACGCTCTTCGACGAGGACACCCCCATGGCACTTCTCGAGGCCCTCCGGCCCGAGGTGCTGGTGAAGGGGAGCGAGTATCGCGACGGCATTGTGGTCGGACGGGAGCTGGTCGAGTCCTACGGCGGGCGCGTCGAGCTGGTGGAGCAGCTGCCGGGCATTTCCACGACCGAGATCCTGTCAAAAATCAGTCGCTGCGATTAATTTTTACGGTATGATAGAATTCATCGTAAGAAATGGAGGATTCTGCCATGCCGGCACCGACCAGAGAAGACATTCTTTTTGGAAAAATCGCGATCAACAATAAAATCGCCACCGATGCCCAGATCAGGGAGTGCCTGGCGCTCATCGAGAAGGCGCCGGCCCCGCCGGGGAAGAACGGCGGCATGACGCTGGGGCGGCTGCTCCTCGAGCGCGGCTACATCAAACCCGGCCACTACCAGGCGATCTCCAACCGCGTGAGGAAGCTCGCCGATGAAGGCGAGCGCGCCGCCGAGCCAGGACCGCCTGCGTACGAGGCCCCCAAGGCAGCCCCCCCGAAGGCCCAGATTTACAGGGTGGCCGAGGTCGCCCGCATGGACTTCAAGAAGCTGGCGGGGAAGCCCCTCGATGAGTACTTGAAGATCTCCCGCCAGCTCGGCGCCTCGGACCTCCACTTCCAGGTCGACTCGCCCCCCTTCCTCCGGCTGCACGGGCGGGTGGTGTACCTCAACCATCCGGTCCTCGCCAAAGAGGACACCCAGCCGCGCATTCACGAGATCATGACCCCCCGCGAGCGTTCGGTGTTCGAGAAGTCGAACGATCTCGACTTCTGCTACGAGGCGGGGCACGGCCGCTACCGCGCCAACGCCCTCCGCCAGCGCAAGGGGATCGACGCGATCTTCCGGATCATCCCCGACCACATCCCGACGCTGGAGGAACTGCACCTTCCCGACACTTTGAAGAAGTTCACCAAGTACCGCCAGGGGATCGTCCTCATTACCGGCCCAGCCGGCTGCGGCAAGTCCTCGACCATGGCGGCCCTGATCGACATCATCAACCAGGAGCAGTACGACCACATCGTCACCATGGAGGATCCGATCGAGTTCATCATCCCCAGCAAGAACTGCAACGTCAACCAGAGGCACGTGCGCGTCCACACCCATACCTTCGCCTCGGCGCTGCGATCGGCGATGCGCGCCGACCCGGACTACATGGCCGTGGGGGAGATGCGCGACCTCGAGACCATCTCCATGGCCATCACCGCGGCCGAGACCGGCCACCTGGTGTTCGGGACGCTCCACACCACCAACGCCACTCGTTCGGTGGACCGCATCATCGACGTCTTCCCGCCCAAGGAGCAGGACCAGATCCGCGCCATGGTGTCCGAGTCGCTCCGCGGCGTGATCTCCCAGCAGCTCATCCCCCGCGCCGACGGCACCGGCCGCGAGCCGGCGCTGGAGGTCCTCTTCACCACCCCGGCGGTGGCCAACATTGTCCGCGAAAGGAAGACCTTCCAGCTCATCTCGATCCTGCAGACCGGCGCCAAGCAGGGAATGGTGATGATGGACGACTCCATCGCCGAGCTCCTGCGGCAGGGGCACATCACCAAGGAAGAGGCGCGCTTCCGGGCGCAGAATCCGGACCGCTTCAAATAAGATTTCTTTCGAGTCACCGCCAGACCGAGAGGTACTCCTCCCATGCCTGAAATCGACGCCTATCTCAAGAAAGTCAGGGATGCCCAGGGCTCGGACCTGCACATCGCCTCCGGCATCTTCCCCAAGATCCGCATCCACGGCAGGCTGACGCCGATGAGCGACAAGCCCATGAATGCCGAGCACATGGCCAAGCTGATCGACGAGATCCTCGACGACCGCCGCCGCAAGATCTACAGGGAACGCAACGATCTCGACATGGCCTACGAGCTGCGGGGAGTCGCCCGCTTCCGCGTCGCCTGCTTCAAGACGCGCCTGGGCCCGTCGGCCGTATTCCGGCTGATCCCCGAGGAGATCCTGCCGCTCCGGGCCATCAACGTCCCGGAGGTGATCCTCAAGTACACCGAGCTGAAGAACGGCCTGATTCTGATGACCGGCCCGACCGGAAGCGGCAAGTCGACGACCCTGGCGTCGCTCATCGACTACATCAACACCAACTTCGAGCGCCACATCGTCACCATCGAGGAGCCCATCGAGTTCGTGCACCGCAACAAGCGCAGCTACATCACCCAGCGCGAGGTCGGCGTCGACACCGAATCGTTCGCCGCTGCCCTGCGGGCGGCGAGCCGCGAGGATCCGGATGTGATCCTGGTCGGCGAGTTGCGCGACCACGAGACCATCGGCCTCGCCATCACCGCGGCGGAAATGGGCTACCTGGTCTTCGCCACCCTCCACACCAACAGCGCCGCCAAGACCATCGACCGCATCATCGACGTCTTTCCGGAGGAAGAGCAGAACCAGATCCGCATCATGCTGTCGGAGACCATGAAAGGGGTGTGCGCCCAGCTGCTCCTGCCGCGGGTCGAACAGGGGCGAATCCCGGTGAACGAGATCCTCTTCGGATCCTTCAGCCTCTCCAACATCATCCGCGAGGGGAGCGTGGCCAAGATCGTCTCCCTCATCGAGGCCGGCCGCGGCGAGGGCATGCAGCTCATGGATGACGCCCTCCTGCAGCGCTACAAGGATCGGCTGATCACCGCCGAGACCGCTTATCTGCACGCCACCCAGAAGCAGCGCTTCGAGGGCCTGCTCAAGAAGGGGGCGTGAGCGCTCGAGCCTGGGAGCGCCGGCCGAGGGGAGGGATAAGAACTGGCCATGGCTGGAGAGCCGCAGAAGATTCTGGTGCGCGCGCCGAACTGGGTGGGCGACCTGGTGATGGCGACCGCGGCCTTGAGCGACCTCCGCCGCGCATGCTCGAAGAGCCGGATCACCCTCCTCCTCAAGCCCGGCCGCGATCAGGTGGTGGCCGGCGGCGACTACTTCGACGATATCCTCTTCGACAGCTCGCGCGGTTCGCTCGCCGGTCTCTGGAAGACCGCCGCCATGCTGCGCCGGGAGCGCTTCGACCTGGCCATCCTCTTCCCCGACTCTCTCCGCGCCGCCGTCCTGGCCTGGTTGGCGCGCATCCCGCGGCGGGTGGGCTACCGCCGCAACCTGCGGGGGGGTCTGCTCACCGATCCGGTCGACTACCCCGGCCCCGGTGGCGCCAAGTCGCCGGAACCCATGACGGCGCGCTTCGGCCGGCTGCTCGGCCCCCTGGGGATCGAGGGGGGGGGCGGGCGCCCGCGGCTATGCATCACCGCGGGCGAGGAGGAGCGCTGGCGGGAGCGCCGGAAGAAGCTCGGCCTCGAGGACGGCGAGCCGCTGGTCGGCTTGAATCCCGGGGCCGCTTTCGGCTCGAGCAAGATGTGGCCGCCGGACCGCTTCGCCCGAGTGGGGGACGGGATCGCGGAAAAGTTCGGGGCCCGGACGGTGATCCTGGTGGGGCCGGGGGAGGAGCCGATCGCGCGGGAGCTGGAGGCGGCCATGAAGAGGCGGCCCATCTCCACGGCCGCCGATCCGGTGCCGCTCGATGTGCTGAAGCCGCTGGTGCGCGACTTGAAGCTCCTCGTCACCACCGACACCGGCACCCGCCACTACGCCGTCGCCTTTCACATCCCGGTGGTGGTGGTCATGGGCCCCACCGACCCGCGCTACACGGCGGTCAACCTCGAGGAGACCGAGGTGGTGCGCCGCGACGTCCCCTGCGGTCCCTGCCATCTCAAGACCTGCCCCATCGACCACCGCTGCATGCGCGGCATATCCCCAGAGGAGGTGCTGGAGAGGATCGAGAGGCTCGACCGCCGCCTGGGGATTTTCGGGAAATGAACTTCGAGGCGTTCTGGCCATCCTCCCCATTCGTTGTTAAACTTGGTGCAGCAAGAAAATCCTGGCAACTTGTTTTATTAAAATTATGCGTAAACAAAAAATAATATTGACACTTATTTCTATTATTGCTGTGATTATATTTTCGATATTTATTATTGTCAACGAATTACATAAGTTATTGTTATTTATAACGTTAGGATGTGAATCCGGTTGAGTAGATGTCCGTGCGGTGGTCGACGGAGACCTTCCTGACCGAAATACGGCTGTTCAGCCAAAATCTGGTCTCGATCCAGCTTCTCGCCTCCCGCCAGACGATCGACGTATCCAGCCACGAGATCTTCCAGATCCTGATCGGATCTGCGAGAGTCTTTCTGCAAATCTGAATCCGGATAGTCAACGTTGGATGTCATTTGACTCCCCTAGTCTCCTATCCGGCAAATTGAGACTCTCCGTGTCCCCGAACGACGACTTCAGCTCACGAAGGGCTCTGAAAAGCAGGTTTTTCGCTGCGCTCTCAGAACGATTCATTAGCCGGGCAACCTCCTTAATCTTCAATCCCTCGACTCTAGAGAGCAGTATCACCTGCCTATGATCCGGGCTGAGGCTTGCCAG
Organism: Planctomycetota bacterium; assembly: GCA_016209605.1. Classification (GTDB taxonomy): domain Bacteria; phylum Planctomycetota; class UBA8108; order UBA8108; family JACQVS01; genus JACQVS01. Next base: position 56,156 of record JACQVS010000015.1, on the reverse strand, counting down.
ACACCACCGGGCAGACGAAGTGCTATGACAGCGCCGCCGGCAACGAGATCGACTGCGCGAGTACCGATTTCCCCGGCCAGGACGGCTTCTATCAGGCGGGCTGCCCGGAAGAAGGCAGGTTCGTGCTCTACGAAGAAAGCACGGTGACGGACACCTGCACGGGGCTTATGTGGCAGAAGGACACGGCGGACGTGAGCGGGAACGGGTCGATCGGCATGGAAGACATCCTCGACTGGCAGGATGCCTTGAAGTACTGCGAGAATCTCGATGTCGCCGGTTATGCGGACTGGCGACTTCCGAACGTGCGTGAGTTACAGAGCATCGTCGATTATGGGCGCGTCGATCCGGCGATCGATCCGGTGTTTGGGGTGCTCGACCTGTACTGGTCGTCCTCGTCATCGGCCGATATCACCGGCCACGCCTGGTTCATCCAGTTCTACGACGGCCATGTCGACGCCGTCGACAAGGGCGTCGCTCTCTTTGTACGCGCTGTGCGCAGCGGACGATGATTTTCTGGGCTTTACGCATTTCGGTGCGAAGCCGGAAGAACAAATTCACGATACACCTCGATGCAAAAGTACAGTCATAAAGATACTCCAGCGCAATCCGTTACTTCGCCCATGGATCATAAGACCCTGGGCTGGCAAGGAGAGTCATGCTTGACGAACTCGCTGCGGGAAATCCGCCAGGTGAGGTCGGTGCGGGGGGAGGCTCGGTGCCAATTACGGCTCCGAGCCCTCCTCTACTCGGCGCAGCGATGCCGCTTATAAAAGTCTCGCCGCCGTGTTAGGATGCTTCCATGCTGCCCAAGAACCGGTTCCCCCAGCCGCGCCTCACCGGCATTCTTTTTTTCGGAGCGCTCGCGTTGACGCCCGCGGTGCCGGCCGGCTCGAACGAGATCGCCGAACTCATTCACCGGGCGGGCAGCGCGGAAGATGAGGCCGCACGCAGCCGGCTGCTCCATCAACTGGAGGCGCTGCCCGACCTCGACCCGACGCTGCGCGCCGACCTCGGCAAGCTGCTCCCCGTCGTGGACGACTGGGCCAACGGCAAGTCCAAGGTGGCGGTGGACCACAGCCGCGCCGCTGAGAACGGCTACCTGTGCCGCTTCATCACCAGCAAGGTGAAGCCGGCGGGCGCCGGTCCTGTGCACCCGCCGGAGCCGTCGCCGGGTTCGCCGCTCCAGCCGTTCTGGTGCCTGTATCGCGGGCGGATGCTCATCTGGCGCGTGATTCAAAGCGGTCCGCTGCTCCGAGTGCCGGAAAGGCGCGAGGAATATTACGGCGAAGGCCGCCGGCTCCTCGAAATGGCGGTCAGAGCGTTTCCGGAAAACCGCGTCATCCGAATGTACCTCGGCGAGCCGATCCCCTGGCCAAAGCCGTATGCGCGCGATGACGCCGCCCCCGAGTGGGCCAACCTCCAGCGCGAAGGGCTCGAGAAGCTCACGGACATCATTTGCTGGTGGATTGACGAGCGGCAGTTGCCGGACGGACAGTTTGGCGGCGGCTGGGGCGACGACGTCGAGATGTGGCGCTGGTGGGCGCCGGTGCTGTTGGCCTTCGACGATCCCAAGGTGAACGCCGCCCAGGAACGGCTCTCCAGCGGCATCTTCCTCCAGCCGCACATGCGTTTGGGATTCACCTCGCGCCTGACCGACGTCGAGCACTCGAACGAGGACACCACCGACACCATCCTCCCGATGCTGCATCTCAAGCCGGATGACCCGCTCTGGAAGCAGCGGGCCATGCGGCTGGCCGAGCTGATGCGCGGTCTCTGGACCGGCCGCAACGAGCGCGGCTTCCTCCAGTTCAAATCGATCTACTTCAGCGCGGACCGCTTGGACGCCAGCCCGCCACGGGCCTACGACACCGTTTACCACACGGCGGTCGTGCAGCCGGCCCTGCTCTGCTGGCAGCGCACCGGAGACCGCGCCCTCGGCGGGCTGTTCGGCGACTGGCTGAAGCTATGGATAGACGCTACCGCCCGCGCGGGCAACGGCAAGCCCGCCGGCATCATGCCCTCGGCGGTGCGCTGGCCAGATGGCTTCATCGGCGCGCCCCGTGAGCCGTGGTGGCAGCCCTTTTCGCCTGGCCACAATGACGCGCTCTACAACTGGCCCGGTGCCGCGCGGCTCATGACCGGGGCGCTTCTGCTGGCCAGCCACATGCTGGAGGATGAGCGCTACCTCGAGCCCATCCGTTCGATGGCGGCGATTCGCCTCCGGAATCCGGACGAGACGCATCCGCCGGCGCCAGGTTCGGAAGCCTGGTGCGCGCGGAACATGGGCGGCTTCCTTCCAGACACCCTCGCCAAGTACCGTTTCCTCACGGGCGACGCGGCTTACGACCGCCTACTGCTCAGGGAGGCGTCCGGCTACATCCAGTATCGACTCTGCGGCGATGAGCGCGCCCTGGCCAGGGCGCTCGAGCGCAACGCCGAGGCATTCCGCTCGAATTGGGAAGGCTACACGAGCGAGATGCGGTGGACCGACCGGGTGCTTTCCTTTTCCCGGAACTATCTCCAGTATCTGCCTCGGCCGGCGCCACCCGCACCGGCGCCCGACCTCCTTTACTTCACCGCCACGGGCGACCCCGGCAGCCCGCTGGTGTTCCCGTTGAACCGCGTGCGCTGGATCACGCCGCCGCGCGACCTTGCCGCGCTGGTCGCCGGAGGCGGCCGCCACGACTTCGAAGCGCGGCTTTTCAACTTCGGCAGCGCGCCGCGCCCGATGGGGGCCGAGCTTTACCTGCTCGCGGACGGCCCTTACGATTGCATCCTCACCGCGAGCGCCACCGGCGAGGTGCTCTTCCGGCGATCTCACCGCGTCGAGGGGCCGCGCAGCCGCGTCGCCTTCGAGCTGCCGGCTCGGACCCTGTGCTTGCTGCGGGTCGAGCGGAAGCGGGATTGAGCCGCCTGGCGACAGCGGGCGAGCTCGAGGACCTTCTGCTTGAAGTCGAGACTCGGGCCGTTTAAAAAGGCGCAATCCATTGATTCCATTGGATGAATCGATATTTTAGCGCTATGTTTAAATGTACTTTTGGAGGTAATGAAATGGCAAAGATTCATGAACTCATTCCAGTGACCGATCTGCGCCAAGATGCAGCTGCGGTCCTTAAAAAGATCCGAGTTTCCAAGGATCCCGTCGTCATCACGCAGCGGGGGAGGGCGGCCGCCGCGCTGTTAAGCGTTGAAGAATATGAGCGTGCCGAGTCCGAGAGGCAGCTCCTGCGTTTGCTGGCCCGTGGGGAGAATGAAATCAAGGCCGGCAGAGGGCACGACCTGGACCAGGTCCTCAAGGAAGCGGATGCTCTGCTTGAAGAAGCATTGTGAAGATCAAGTTCACTCCGACGGCTCGCAACCAGTTTCTGAGAGTTATCGTCTATATCAAACGGGTTCAACGGTCGATTTTTCTGTAAGTCCCGTTATTCTGAGCGGCGAGAGCCTTCATGAAATTTTCATTGATGTCAGAACCGATGCCCACCGTGTGGATGGGAACCTTGCCCTGGTTCCGGGTCTTGACCTCCTGGAGCGTCTGGTTCGAGTAAGCCGTCGAGTCGGTTCCCGGGCAGGCCGCGTAGCCATCACTAAAAAAAATGATCCGCTTCCTTTCCGCGCGCGCCAGATCGGCGAGGTCCAGCGCGGAGAGAAGGGCTGATTTGAAACAGGTGCCGTGGCCGGCTTGCACGGATTGGATGAAGGCCTTGGCCGCGGCCTTGAACTCGGAGCTTGCCGGAACCGGCTTTCCGCCCGCTGGAAACTTCATCAGGTTGGTATCGTAGAAAATGATCCCGAACTCGACGCAGCTCGAGAAATTTTCGATATCCCGGAGCACCTCCCGCTTCTCGAGGTCGAGATCCCCACCGGCGGTGCTGCCGGAGCGGTCGATGAGATAAACGACGGCCTCCCCGCTGAAGGGGCTCTTCTCGCAGTCCAGGGCGTCTTCCGATGGATCGGCTCCGCAAGCGTCAGGAAAGGGCGGCAGCGGGGGCGGGCCGGCGACGAACAGGTAGAGCAGGAGATGGATCGCGTCCTCGATCCCGATCTCGCCGCTGTCGTTCACATCGGCGGCGTCCTTGCACGGGAGCGGCTGCCCGAGAAAGAGGTATTTCAGGATGTGGATCCCATCGGTGATGTTGATGGGCGGCTTGCCATCCGCATCGCCGCGCAGAAAACCGGCCCCCTCCAAAGGACCGGCGGCGCCGAGGATGACGGCCGCGATGAGGATGGATCCCGCGGCGCGGATCGTGGATTTGAAGCTCATGGCATGGCCCTCCGTAAAAGTTCACACAACCTTTTCCGAACTTGAGAGCATTGTATCCCTGGCGTTCCGGGCGAGCAAGGGATTCAAAATTTACCCGGCTATTCGCCGTTCTTACCTTCTTTTCCGTCGTTGCCGTCCTTGAACTGGCGCTGGTAGAGGCGGCGGAAGAGCCCATTTTTCTCCATCAGCTCCTCGAAGCTCCCCTGCTCGGCGATCTCGCCCTGGTCGATGACGATGATGCTCCGGGCGTGCTGGATGGTGGAGAGGCGGTGGGCGATGGCGATGGTGGAGCGCACCTTGATGAGCCTTTCCAGCGCGTCTTGAACCGCCGCCTCCGACTCGGAGTCGAGGTTGCTGGTGGCCTCGTCGAGGATGAGGATGGGGGCGTTCTTGAGGAGCGAGCGGGCTATGGTGACGCGCTGGCGCTGGCCGCCGGAGAGCATGACGCCGCGGTCGCCGATGGGGGTGTCGTACCCCTGCGGCAGGCTCATGATGAAGTCGTGGATGTTGGCCGCCTTGGCGGCGGCCACGATCTCATCCTCGCCGGCGCCGGGCCGGCCGTAGCGGATGTTGTTGCGGATGGTGGTGTCGAAGAGGAAAGGGTCCTGGCTGACGATGGCGACTTGCGAGATCAGGCTGTCCATGGTGACGGAGCGGATGTCATGGCCGTCGATGAGAATCTTCCCCCCCGTGGGGTCGTAAAAGCGCAGGAGCAGGTCGACCACCGTGCTCTTTCCGGCGCCGGTCGGGCCGACGATCGCCACCATGGCGCCGGCGGGGATCTCGAAGGAGATGTCCTTCAGCACCTGCTCGCGGCCGTAGCTGAAACATACCTGGTCATAGCGGATCGAGGATTGGAACGGCGGCAGCGGCCTGGCTTCCGTCGCCTCGACGACCGTCGGCCGGGTCTCGAAAAGCTCCATCACCCGTTCCATCGACCCCATCGACTCCTGCAGGGTGGCGATGGCCTTGGCGAGAGTCTTCACCGGCAGGTACATGGTTTGAATCATGGTGACGAAGGCGATGAGCAGGCCGATCGAAAGTCCGAAGAGGCCGCGGATGATGAAGTAGCCGCCGGCCCCGAGGGCGACGACCAGCGCCAGATTGGAAAAAAGCTCGATGGAGGCCAGCGAAAAAATGCGGGCCTGGGTGGTGCGCAGGGCCTGCTTGACCACATCCCTGTTCTTCTCCTGGAAGTGCTCTTGTTCGAGCTCCTCCATGCTGAAGCTCTTCACGGTGCGGATGCCGCTGAAAAGCTGCTCGACGGCAACGGTCATGAGCCCGCGCTTGGTGGACTGCTTGCGGCTTCGCCGCCGCACGCGGTGGCTCGACTTGAGCATGTAGCCGAAGAGGAAGGGATAAAAGGCCAGCACCGCCAGGGCGGCCCGCCACTCGAGATAAAGCAGCGCCCCGGCCGAAACCAAAAAGAGCATCAACTTCTGGATGAGATCGCCAAAGATAAGCTGCAGGCTGGCGCTCACCTGGTTGAGGTCGTTGGAGACGCGGGAGAGGAGGTCGCCGCGGGAGCGCTCGTTGAAGAAGGCCATGCTCAAGGTGGTCATGTGGCCGATCAGCTCCTGCCGCAGGTCGGCGAGGATGTTCTGGATGACGAACTGCTCGAGGTATTTCTGCCCGACATCGCAAGCGGTGATGAGAAAGCAGACGATGAGGCCGAAGATGACCAGAAGCTTGAGGATTTCCCAATCGGCCCTGACCGGATGGCAGGTCAAGGACAGCCTTCCCGAGCGCACCGAGACGATCCTGCCGCTCGAATCTTTCGAAAAGGCCTCCGGCGGCGCTTTGACGGACAGTTCCGTGAAGGGAACTTTCGGATAAGGGATCCTGGCCGGCTCTCTGGAGGCGGACGGCCCCAGCATCACGAACAGGGCCTCGCCATCCTCAAAAGTGTAATCCAGCTTTGAACGCACGGAGTTCGAAAAGGGGCTCCCGGAAGTTTCTCTGCAGGCCTTGTAGCGCGCCAGCTGGAGGTCCAGGAACTCCCCTTTCAGCGGGATTTTTTGCCAGGCCCCATCGGGGGCGTCGCGCTCGAGGCCGAACCATTTCAAGACCGGAGCCAGTTTCTGGTTCAAGATCGAGTCAGCATCCAAGGATTCCGGGAGGAGGACTCCATCCGTCCAGATGGCCGGGAGGAGGTTGCGGACGGCCATCAAGCCGCTGTAGGAGGCGGTGAGAAGGAAGGTCACGAGGATCAGCCACCGCCGCCTCCACAGGTAAGGAAAGATCTTCTTGATGGTCCGATAGCTGAGGGGCCGCGTGGGCGGACGGCCGGGGGTCTCGAGTGGCTCGCTTACCATAGCATCACGGATCGAACGACTATTTATACGCAAAAAATGAGTGCAGGACAGCAATTTTTTTGAAAAAATGGGGCTGGCGGGAGTTTTATGAAAGCAAGGTTTGCCGTTTTTCTGATGGGCGGGCTGGCCGGCTGCGGCCCCCGAGGCCAGAGGCCTCCCGAGGTGGTGGTCTACTGCTCCCTCGACCAGAACTACTCCCAGCCGGTCTTGAAGGCGTTCGAGGAGAAAACCGGGATCAAGGTCCTCGCCCGCTACGACACCGAGGCCGACAAGACCACCGGCCTGTACCACCGCCTGCTGGAGGAGAGGGATCGGCCGCGCGCCGACGTCTTCTGGAACTCCGAGGCGCTGCGCACGGTGGCGCTGGCGAAGAAGGGGCTCCTGGCGGCGCACGAGTCGCCGCAGCAAAACGGCCTCCCGCCTTCCTGCCGCGGCCAGGGGGCGCTGTGGACCGGTTTCGCGGCGCGCGTCCGCGTCCTGGTCTACAACATCCGCCGGGTGGAGGAGAGGGAGGCGCCGGACTCGATCGCCGCCTTGCACGATCCCCGCTGGCGCGGCCGGGCGGCCATGGCGCTGCCGCTCCTCGGCACCACCGCCGCCCACGCCGGAGCGCTGTGGGCCCGGCTGGGGCCCGAGGCCGCCCGGAAGTTTTTCCAGCGCCTCGTGGAGAACGACGTCCAGATCGTCTCCGGCAACGCCATGGTGCGCGACTTGGTGGCTTCCGGGGAGGCCGCCCTCGGCCTCACCGACACCGACGACGCCGTGGAGGGCATCCGCCGCGGCGATTCCATCCGCATGGTCTTCCCGGACCAGCGGCCGGGCTTCCCCGGCCTGGACCGGCCGCTGGGGGCTTTCCTCATCCCCAACACCGCCGCCCTGGTGAAGGGCGGGCCCAATCCCGAGGCGGCGAAAAAATTGCTAGACTTTCTGATCTCGCCGGAGACCGAGCAGCGCCTCGCCGCCTCGGGGTCGGCGCAGATCCCGGTGCGCCGGGGGCTCAAGCCGGCGCCGGAACTCTCCTTGCCGGCCGACCTCCGCCTCCTCGAGGTCGGCTTCGAAGCGGCGGCCCGCTCCCTGGAGGAGGCGGAGCCGTTCCTGAAGGAACTCTTCGTCCGATGAAGAGTCCGCGCCGCGCGCCCCCGTTCACGGCCTCGAAGGCGCCGCTCCTTCTTGCCAGGGCCGCCGGCTGGCTGCTGGTGGCCTTTCTGGTCTTCCTGCCCGGGGCTTTCTTGATCCTCGAAATGGCGCTTTCGGACCGCTGGCGGCCGGGCGACCTCCTGAGCGGGCGCCTCGCCGGCTTGTTCCTCCGCAGCTTGCTCCTCGCCGGCTCCTCGACCGCCCTGGCGGCGCTCCTCGGCGGCGGCGCGGCCGTCATCCTCGAGAGCGTGAAAATGACGGAAGCCTGGCGGACGGCGCTCCGGCTGCTTGCCCTCGCCGGCCTCCTCCTGCCGCCCTACTACCAGGTGGCGGTGTGGCGCCGGCTGCTGGGGGACCTACCGGGTCGCGGCCCGGAGGTCCGCTTTCTCTTCGCGGTGCTCATCTTCGGCTTTGCCTACGCGCCGCTCATCCTCGCCTTTTTCTCGAGCGGCCTGCGGGCGATCCCGGTGGAGATCGGCGAGGCCGCCCGGCTCTCGGGGGAGAGCCGCTGGCGAATCGCCGCGCGGGTCATCCTTCCCCTGGTCTCGTCCAGCCTTGGGGCCGGCGCGGCCCTGGTTTTCCTGCTCGTCTTCCTCAACTACGAGGTGCCGGCGCTGCTCCTCCTCTCCGCTTATCCGGTCGAGATCCTCATCGAGTACCAGGCCACCGGCGATGCGGGGGCGGCTTTCTTCTTCGCGCTGCCGGCGGTGGCGGTCGCCGGGTCGGCGGCCGCGCTCGCGGGCCGGTTTTTCGAGCGCGGCTTCAGCTTCGCGCCCTCCGCCTCGACCCGCTTCCTGTCGCCCCTGGAGCTCGGCAAGGGGTGGAGCCTGCTCTTCTGGGGGCTGGCTCTCCTCTGGGTGGCCTGGCCGTTAGGCAAGCTCTTCTCCATGGCCGGCGGCGCGCGGTTCTTCTCCAACGCCCGGGCGGTGCTGCATCTCCACGGCCGCGATCTCGGCTGGAGCGCCCTGGTGAGCCTGGCGGCGGTGGTTCTGGCCGTGCTGCTCGCGGGAATCACGATGCTGCCGCGGCGGCGGCCGCCCGCCTGGCTGCGGTGCCTTCTCTGGTTCCCCCTGGCCGTTCCCGGCCCGCTCCTCGGGGCGGCGCTCATCCGGATTTACAACCGCCCCGTTCTCGAGATCATCTACGACGGCCCGGGCATTCTCATCGTGGCGGGGGTGGCGCGGTTCTTCCCCATCGCCTGGCACGCCGCGAGCGCCTGCTGGCGGTCGGTGCCGCTCGAGTACCTCGAGTCCGCCGCGCTCTCGCCGGCCGCCTTCCACGCCAGGCTCCTCCGCGTCTACCTGCCGCTCGCCGCCCCCGGGCTGGCCCTCGCCGCCGCCGCCTTCCTCATCTTCCAGAGCGGCGAGCTGTCGGCGTCCGTCCTGGCGGCGCCGCCGGGCTTCCAGCCGGTGCCGCTCACCATTTACTCGCTGCTCCACTACAACACCGTCCTGGAAACGCCGGCGGCGCTTTGCTTGTTCCATCTTGCCGCCGTTCTCTTTATGATAGGGTGCTTTCAACTGCTGGCCCGTGTCTGGCCGGCTGGTAAACGGACAGGCAAGGAACATGAACCGGAAACCCGATGACCAACGAACCCTCAGCCGCCGGAGCTTCCTGGCCGCGGGCGCCGCAAGCGCCGCGGCGGCGGGAACCGGCTGGAGCGCCCTGGCTGGCCCCCCCGCCCCCCTCGCTGCCGGCCCCGGCGACCCGGTCCGCGCCGGCCTGATCGGCGTGGGCGGGCGGGGGACTCGCCACCTCGAGACCGCCCTCAAGAACAATTACGTCAGCATCGCCGCCGTTTGCGACCTCGACGAGGGCCGCCTCAACCACGCCGCGGGCCTGGTGGAGGCCGCCGGCGGCCGGAAGCCGGCGCTTCACACCGATTACCGCAAGCTGCTTGAGGATCCTTCCATCGAGGCGGTCTTCAGTGCCACCCCGTGCGTGGCGCACTACCGCATTTACATGGACTGCATCGCCGCGGGGAAGCACCTCTACGGCGAAAAGCCGATGTGCATCTCCGTCAAGGAGGCGGATGATATCGTCAGCCAGCAGGAGAAGCACCCCCAGGTCAAGGTGCAGATCGGCTTCCAGCGGCGCTGCAACCCGCGCACCATGGAAGGCATCAAGCTGATCCGCGAGGACAAGGTGCTGGGGCCGCTGGTCGAGGGCCGGGCGGCCTTCAACAACGCCTGGGGCGGCAAGTTCGGCCTCGGCGGGCCGGGCTCCTGGCAGAGCCGCGTCCTCGAATCGGGCGACTGGATGGTGGAGCAAGCGGTGCACTCCTGGGATGTCATCAACTGGGTCGCCGGCGCCACCCCCAGGCAGGCCTTCGGCCTCGGCAACCGGGAGCTCTTCAGATCGAACGATCCCGGACGCGACGTCTCCGACTTCTACTGCGCCATCCTCGAGTACCCCGGCAATTTCATCGTCCAGTTCAGCCACAGCTGGATCTCCCCCAACGACCCGGCCTTCAGCGGCCATCACGAGCGCTTCATCGGCCTTCTGGGGGGGATCGACTTGACCGCCGGCAAGATCACCTACTCCGACCGGTCCGACCGCAAGGACAAGACGCAGCTGGTGCAGCCGGAGATCGAGGATGAGACCACCCTGGCCATCAACTCCTTCATCGATTGCATCCGGCACGACCGGATTCCTCACTCCACCGTCTACAACGGCCGCGACGCCACCCTGGTGGGGCTGCTCGTCCGCAAAGCGGTTTACGAGCGGCGGGCCGTCACGTGGGAGGAGATGCTGAAGAGCAGCTGAAGGACCGGATTCCAGAGAGATTCATGACCCACCACTCCTTCGATGATGAACTTTTAGAAAAGCGCGGGGAGCTGCGGGCGCAGGGCTTGAACCCCTACCCTTACTCCTTCTCCCGCACCCACACCCTGGCGGAGGTGCGCCAGCGGCAGGCGGAGCTGATGGGGAAGGAGGTGGCGGTGGCCGGCCGCCTCACCGCCCATCGCGATGCCGGCAAGCTCGTCTTCGCCGACATCCGCGATGCCAGCGCCCAACTCCAGCTGATGTTCCGCAAGAACGACTTCGATGACGCCGCCTGGAAGATCGTCAAGAAGACCGTCGACCTCGGCGACCACCTGGGAGCGCGCGGGCCGGTCTTCCTGACCAAGATGGGGGAGCTGACCGTCCACGCCGCGGCCTTCGAGATCCTGGCCAAGGCGGTGGTGCGGGTGCCGATCCAGAAGGCGACCGAGGAGAAGACCTGGTTCCAGCTCGCCGATCCGGAGATCAAGTACCGCGAACGCTACCTCTACTGGATCACCGACCCGGCCTCGCGCCTCATCATGGAGGTGCGGGCTCGCGCCATCTCCGCCATCCGGCGGCATCTCGAGCAGCGCGGCTTCCTCGAGGTCACCACGCCGGCCATTGAAATGATCTACGGCGGCGCCGAGGCCCGGCCGTTTGCCACCTCGATCCACGCGCTCTCGGACCAGCCGGCCTACCTGCGCATCTCCCCGGAGCTGCCGCTCAAGCGCTTCATCGTCGGCGGCTTCGAGAAGGTCTTCACCATCTGCCAGAACTTCCGCAACGAGGGCATCGACCGCAGCCACAACCCGGAGTTCACCATGCTGGAGTGGTACGAGGCCTACACCGACTACCACGACCAGATGGAGCGGTTCCAGGACCTGGTCTCGAGCGTCGCGCTGGAGATCACCGGCGCCATGAAGATCCGCTACCAGGGGCAGGAGATCGACTTCACGCCGCCGTGGCGGAAGCTGACGGTCCTTGACGGCCTCAAGGAGCGCGGCATTGACGCCGAGGGCATGGAAGCGGCCGCCCTCGCCGCCGAGCTGAAGAAACGCGGCCTCGAGATCCCGCAGCCGCTCACCTGGGGGCACGGCGTCATGGAGCTTTTCAAGAATCTGGTCGAGCCCGGGCTCCTACAACCAACCTTCGTCTGCGACCACCCGGTGGAGATCTCGCCGCTCACCAAGGCGAAGCGCGGCAACCCCCGCGTGGTGGAGCGCTTCGAGCCCATGGCGGCCGGAATGGAGCTTGGCAACGCCTACTCGGAGCTGACCGATCCGGTGGAGCAGCTCCAGCGCCTGGAGGACCAGAAGGGGCTGGGCAAGGACAAGGCGGGCATCGCCCACCATCCCATCGACCATGATTTCGTCAAGGCCATCGGTTGCGGCATGCCGCCAACCGGCGGCGTCGGCCTGGGGATCGACCGGCTGGTGATGCTCCTTGCCGACGCGCCGTCCATTCGCGATGTCATCGCCTTCCCGCTGATGCGGCCCAAGGATGAATAAACTATTGGAAAGGAGGGTGCTCTTTGAGCCAACGAATCAGAATCAATCCAGATGGCTCCATCAAGCTCCCCAATGAGGTGATGGAGGCCTTGAAGTGGACGACCGGGAGCTACCTCGAGTTCGAGCTGAAGGGAGACCGCCTGCACCTCTGGCGGGTGGAGGTTGACCTCTTCGCCGAGGCCATGAAGAAGCCCGACCAGGATGGCTTCGACAAAATTCTCAAGAAGCAGAAGGAGAGCCAGAGCAAGGCCTTCCAGGACTTCGAGAAGAAAATGAAGGACCCGCCCAAGACCCGCCCGGAGGACCGGCCGGAATTCTGGGATTGAAGATAGAGCGAAAATCCGAAATCAAGCTTATAAATGCACCAGGAATTAGAATTTAACCGCCAAGACGCAGAGGACGCCAAGAAGAATAAGAAGAGAGAAGAGTGTTCTTTATATAGCAATTCTGAATTCTCTTCTTCGATCTTGGCGCTCTTGGCGCCTTGGCGGTTCCTACCTCTTTCTTAAAAATGGAATCGCCTTTAATTCTCGCAGAATCGCCGGGGCTGGGCACTCCTGTTCACTGGGCCGGATTCATCGTTCTGGTGCTGGGCCTGCTTTCCCTCGACCTCGGCGTCTTCCACCGCCAGGGGCGGATCATCCGCATCCGCGAATCGCTGCTCTGGACGCTGGTGTGGGTGGGGCTGGCCGGGGTCTTCAACGTCTGGCTCTACTGGGGCACCCGCTCGGTGGAGCGCGCCCTCGAGTTCACCGCCGGCTACCTGGTGGAGGAGTCGCTCAGCGTCGACAACCTCTTCATCTTCCTCCTCATCTTCCGGCACTTCCAGGTTCCCGGAGAGCTGCAGCATCGCGTCCTCTACTGGGGAATCCTCGGAGCCATCGTCATGCGCCTGGGCTTCATCCTCATCGGCAGCGCCGTGGTGCAGATGTTTCATTGGGTGCTGTTTTTTTTCGGCGGGCTGCTTATCATCACCGGGATCAGGCTCCTCTTTCACAAGGCCGAGGAAACCGACTTCGAGATGAACTTCATCTTGCGCTGCTTCCGGAAATTCATCCCCATGACCCCGGGGTACCGGGGCACGCAGTTCTTCCTCCGTGAGGGGGGCAGGCTCCTCGCCACCCCTCTCTTCGCCGTGCTCATCGTCGTCGAGACCACCGACCTCGCCTTCGCCATCGACTCGATCCCGGCGGTCTTCGGGGTGGTGAAGAGCCGCGACCCCTTCATCATCTTCACTTCCAACGTCTTTGCCATCCTCGGCCTGCGCTCGCTTTACTTCCTCCTCGCCGGCTTCATGGACCGCTTCCATCACCTGAAGGTCGGCTTGAGCCTGGTGCTGATGTTCATCGGCGTCAAGATGTTCCTCGATGAAACGCGCTTCGAGGTCTCCATCCAGGTCTCCCTGGGAGTGATCGCCGGAATCCTCGCCTCGGCCATCCTCGCCTCGATCCTCCTCCCCAAGCCGCCGCAAACCGGCCCTGGAGAAGTGGAAGAAAACTGATGCCGGCCTCATCCTCTTCGATTCATGAGATCAAGGGCGATCCCATCAACGATCTCCGGGCGCCGGGGGGAGGACGAAAGCGTAAGCGGTGTACCGGATCTCGCTCCAGGCTGGCTCGACAGGGAAAGCTTGGCCGGGAAAAAGAGGAATCTCGGCCGGCGTGAATTTCACCCGGATCCTGAGGGCAGCGCGCCCCCGGGTGAGGTCGCGGGGGATCAAGAACTCGTCATCTCGGAAGCGCCGGTTGGAGGTCTGGACGTGGTGCTGGGCGGCCCCCAGCTCTTCGCGCGGATTGGAGTAGACGCAGGTGTTCGAGCCCGCCAGGTACCATACTCCCGCGGCCTTGAATTCCTCCGAGCCCTCCTCGGCCACGAAAATTTCCGCGCGCTGGTTGGGATGGCTGTAGTCGAGCTTGCGCCGGAGGAGGATGCCGAAGTTGCCGGGTGCGATCTTGAGGGTGAACTCGGATGATCCTCTCGTGGTCCGCCCGCGATCCGGGTGAGTGGAATAGATCTCCGCGCCCGCCACGGCGTCCGGACCCCATTCGTAGCGCGAGACGATCTCGACCGGTTCGCTTGCCTCCGGGGAGCTGTAGCGGTGCGCCTTCTCGCTTTCGGGATCGCCGATCTGGAGGACATCCGTCTTGACGAGCGAGGCTCCCGGCAGCCCGTACCAGAAAGTCACGGTCTCGTAATGCTCCGCGGCCTGGTTGGTCCCGCCGTGCTCAAGCTGGATGACGGCGCGGTTTCCAAACGGCATGAGGTCGGCGAGCAGGAATCGATAGGCCGACTGGATCAGGTCCTCGGGGTCCTTGGCTTCCTTGGCGCTCCTCGCGCCCACCGGGTGACCGGCGAAAGGCAGGGTCATGTTCCGTCCACCCCAGTAGTCGCCGCCGCCGCCCCACTCCTCGGTGCCCGTGCCGTGGGCTTGCGGAGTCTGGCTGTCGTCAAAGAAAAAACGCGGATCCCCTTCGAGCGTCTCGAGGACGGCGCGATGAGAGAAGATCCACGACATGCCCGCGAAGTGGCCCGTCCAGTCGCCGCCGCCTTCCGCCTCACGGGTGTCGAGGAGGACCAGGTCCCGGCCCGCGGCGGGCACGGGATGGTCGCGGTAGGTGGCATGGAAATAGGCTGCATGGTTCGGCGGATCGCGATATGGCTGCGTCCGCACCCTCCAGCGGATCCCCGCGAAAGTCCGTCCAGAGGTTCCTTCCAGCTCGATCTTGGCGGATTTGAAGAAGGGCATGGGGAAATAGCACGCGAGGTGGACGCGCTCCTCATCCTGGCGGATGTGAACCGGAAAAGCCTTGACCAGATGCTCGCGGCCATCCCGGTTGTAGAGCGTCCCTGCCCCGAAGAAGAGCGCGATCGGCGCGTCGACTGATGGATGGGAGCGGTCGTCCCAGATGATCCGGAGCCGCGCGCGGGAGAAGGCCGCCGCTTGTTCGCGAGGGACTGTAATCTCGAGCGCCCGGACCAGCGCCGGCGCGCGCGCCAGCTTCGCCAGCGTCACCGGCTCGGGGCCCAGCGCCACCGTCCCGGATTCGGCGTCGAGGCCGGGGGGAACCAGGTCCTGCCCGGCGCGGCCGATGAGCTCGAGGACGTCCTTATCCGGCGGGATCTTCCCGTCCCACGAATTGAGAGGCTGCGAGAGCGGCGCGCCGCGGACGTAGTGGTGGTAAATATAGTATCCCGTCCCGTAATGGGTGCGCGAGTAGGCCAGGCGGAAAGATTTCTCGAAGGGGATCGGCACCCACAGGAGGTCGGCGCCCCGGGTGACCGACCAGGTCCACGCCAGCGGCTTCGGAAAGAGACCCTCGGGGAGGAAGATCGAGTCCGGAACCGGATGGTCGGGATCTCGGGTGCTGGTCTCCAGCACGAGATGGTCCGTGCCATCGATTTCGAAGTGCCAGGGGCTGCCGTGCCAGTGGTTGAAGCGGGCGAAGTAGAGGACCCCCGGCCCCTGGACATCCAGGGTGACGTTGAAGTCCTCGGCAAGCTGGTAGAGGAAGTGACTGGCGTCAGCAGCCTCGTTTCCGCCGCGGCGGTCGTAGGTGCTCCGCATGTAAGCACGCGCCCCGATCCGAAGATAGGGCCAGCGCTCCCACTTCCGGTAAGCATCGAGCCCGATGGGGATTTCAGGCGGCTCTCCCTCGGCTGCAGCCTCGAACGGCGCGGCGGCCGCGGCGAGGCCGACGAGGAAGTTCAAGAAGCGGCGCATGGTCATGCCGCTCATTATATGGCGATTTCACTTGGAGCATTGGGTAGGAAAATTACTGTCGATCGCTGATTTTTAAATTACAATGCCTCCGGCCATGGAGCGGATCCGGAAATTCCTTGTCATCGTCCTCGCCCCTCTCCTCGGCAGCTTGGGTTTACCTTCCTGCCGCCGCGGCGAGTCCGACCCGCCGGTGATCGAAAAGGAGGATGTGAAGCTCGAGGCGGGCCTGGCGAGGGTCTGCCAGCCGGGGCGCTGGAACCTGGTGCGCGTCCGCGTCGCCAACCGCGGCGGGCCGTTCGAGGGGCACCTGGTGGTGGGGGGCGTGGGGGATGACGGCGCCCGCGATCCGGTCTCCTGCCGGCTACCGCTGGAAATCCCCCGCGGCACCACCCGAGAAGTCTCCCTCCCGGTGCATCTCGGCCTGTGGTCGGAAGTCACCGCCGCCTTCGAGGCCGAGGGGTACCGCCGGTCCTTTTCCCTGCCGTTCATCGCCGCCCTTCCCGACCGCATCAACCTGGTGGTTGCCAGCGAGGCGGCGGTGGACTTCGGCGAGCTGGCGGGGTGGATGGACGGCGCGTTTGAAGGTCCTTCTGAAAAGCAAACCTCTGAAAGTGGCGCGGGAAACCAACCGAACACTCCGCTTCCGAATTTGCCCCCCTGCCACGTGGCGTACCTGGCCCCCCGGAGCCTGCCGTCCATGGCGCCGGCCTACGATCCTTTCGCGCTGGTCATCCTCCAGGGGACGGCCCTGCGCGAGGCCGATCCGCCCCAGCTCGCGGCGCTGGAGCGCTGGGTGGGAGGAGGCGGCACCTTGATCGCCTTTCCCGGCCCGGAGTGGCGCGCCGGCCTGACGGAGGGGCTGAAAAAGCTCCTCTGCATCTCCCAGGAACCCAGGGAGACGGCGGTCTCGAAGGAGCTGCTGATTTACGGCGCCAAGGGAGGGCTATTTGCCGATCTTCAGCCCGGCGAAGGGGCCGCATTGACGGAAGAAGGCATCGCCATCGCAGCCCGAAAGGGAGCCGGCTGCACCGTCACCTTCCGCCTGGCCCTGGAAGGATTCCGGTTTCCCGGCCCGGCCCAGGCGCCGCGGCTTTACGAGGCTCTCCACCCGCCGGTTTCCCGGACGCTTTCCTTCGCTGGTGGCGCCCCAGCCGGCCTGGGGCATCTGGATGGCTTACTGCCGGGCGTCCTCTTCGCACTCTCCGGCTTCCACATCCCCGGCCGGGGCGGGGTGGCGCTGGCCCTCGCCGTCTACCTTCTCCTCGGCTTCCTCGCGCCGGCCTTCATCTTCAAGCGGCTGCGCCGGCGGGAGTGGACTTTCGCCGTGGTGGCCGCCGCGGCGATTCTGGCCGTGGTGGCGATCTTCCGCTACGGCCTGCTCTCCGGCCTCCCGGGGAGGGAGCTCGAGGAGGTGACCATCCTGCGCGCCCATGCCGATGGCCGGACGGCGGAAGCCTCGAGCTATCTGGGGAGCATCTCCCCCGCCTATGAAAAGATCGCCCTGGAGGAGCCCCGGCCGGCAGGGGCCGAGGGGGCCGGGGGAGGCCTCGACGGGGCGCGGGTCTGGCCTCTCAAGCTGGAGCAACAGGACCTCTATTATCGCCGCCAGCGGGGGGGGGAGGCCTCGATCCCGGCCACCGGCGTCGAGGCGGACCTCTCGGGGGGCCTGCGCCTGCCCCCCGTCCTCCACTACCCCAACGGCATGCGCTTCTTCCGCTACGACTACCGCCTGCCCCTCGACCCGCACCTCCACATCGAGTTCGGCCGCCCCGAAGCCGGGGGGGAGCCGGAGAAGAAGGACGCTCTCTCCATCGCTCTCAAGAATCCCGGCCCGGAGCCCCTGAGCGCCTTGCTCTTCTATCAAGAACAGTTTTCCTCGCTCCAGACGATCGCGCCGGGGGCCGAAGCGGCGCTGACTTTTTCGAGGCGGAAAGCGCCGGGCGAGGGGCGGCTGGCCGACTTCAAGCCGGTGCCCTGGTACAACCAGCCCTCGTCCGACTATTACCTCGCGGGCATGGGCTACAGCTGGCAGGCCCAGGGATCGGAGAATCCCCTCCGTACCCTGGCAGCTCGACCCATGGAAAACCACATCGTCGTGAGCTGCTTGAAGGCGGTGGCCGCGCCCATGGATCCGGTGCTGGCGGCGGACATCTGGAACCCCGGCAGCCATCGCCCAGCCCGCGCGCTGCGGCGGGAGCTCAAGGAAGAGCAGCCGGCGTATTTAATCGCCTGGAAGTGGGGGGCCGTCTTTCCCGGAGGACAGAAAAGCATGGGAACAAGGAAGGGCATGACCGTGATCGTCTGCGAGCTCCCCTGGTGAGGCCAGCCGGGAAGCTCCCGAAATCTCGGGCCGAGGTGTGAACATGGATACGAATGGTAGCAGCAATCCCGTGACTGATAATACCGGCGACCGCCCGGTGTCGGTGCGCACCCGCGGCCTCACCAAGGCCTACGACGGCAAGCTGGCCTTGGACGACCTGGACCTGGAGATCAAGAAAGGGGACATCTTCGGCTACATCGGCCCCAACGGCGCCGGCAAGACCACCACCATCCGCATCCTCGCGGCGCTCCTCTGGCCGACGAGGGGCACCGCCGAGATCGAGGGGGTCGACGTGGTGCGCCAGCCGCGGCGCATCAAAGAGCTGGTCGGCTACATGCCCGACAACTTCGGCGTCTACGAGAACATGACGCTGTGGGAGTACCTCGACTTCTTCGGCGCCGCCTACCGCATCCCGCGCTCGAAGCGGAAGCGGGTCATCGAGGACGTCCTCGCCCTCACCGACCTCGGCCCCAAGCGCGACGACGCCGTGAGCGCCTTCTCGCGCGGCATGAAGCAGCGCGCCTGCCTGGCGAAGACCCTGCTCCACGATCCCCAGGTGCTCATTCTCGACGAGCCGGCCTCGGGGCTCGATCCGCGGGCGAGGATCGAGCTCCGCGAGCTCCTGAAAGAGCTGCAGCGCATGGGAAAGACCATCCTGGTCTCCTCCCACATCCTCACCGAGCTCTCGACCATCTGCAACACCGTCGGCATCATCGAGAAGGGGAAGCTCATCGCCTCCGGCGAGGTGAGGAGGATCCTCGAGAGCCTGCGCGCCCACCGCGAGTTCTCCCTCGAGCTGCTCGACCCGGCCGAGGCCTCGCGCGCCAGGGCGTGGATCGCCGGGCAGGCTGGCGTGAAGAGCGCCGAGCCCTTTGGCGGCACCGTGAAGATCGTCCTCGATGCCACCGAGCCGGAGATCGCCGCCCTCCTCGAGGGGCTGGTCGCAGAGAAGATCCGCTTCACCGGGTTCCGCGAGGACCTGGTCGATCTCGAGACGGCGTTCATGACCCTCACCAAGGGCGAGCTGGCGTGAGGGGGACGATGAAGCGGCCGTTCCTCGAATTTCCGCTCCTCAAGCGCGAGCTGGTCGGCCTCCTGCGCACCCGCCGCGCCTTCTGGCTGCTCTTCATCGCGGTGGCGCTATCGACCCTCCTGCCGCTTCTCGGCTGGCCGCAGGGCCAGCGGGCCGCCTGGTACGCCTACGAGAACACCGCGGTCTTCATGGTCTTTTTCATGACCCAGCTCTCGGTCGCCCTCCTGATCATCCCCGCCTTCACCGCCGGCGCCATCTCCGGCGAGCGCGAGCAGAACACCTACGACCTCCTCTACACTACGCTGCTTTCCCCCTGGTCGATCGTCTTCTCGAAGGTTCTCGCCGCCACCGGCTACGTGCTCCTCCTGCTCCTCGCCTCGGCGCCGTCGGTGTGCGTCCTCTACCTCCTCGGCGGCCTCGGCCTCGAAACCATCCTCCAGTGCTACCTCGCCACCTTCCTCGCGGTCCTGCACTCCGGGCTCATCTGCCTCACCGCCTCCATGCGCTCGAGACGCACCTCCCACGCCGTGGTCCGCGGCATGGTGTGGGTGGTCTTCTGGAACGGCGGGCTGCTGATGCTCCTGGGGCTGGTCCTGGTGCTCCTGAGCGAGGGCCTGGGCCTGTTTCGGGTCTCGGGGATTGAAGAATTCCTGGTCTTCTTGCTCGGCCTTTCCCCCTACAGCGCCATCGGTTTCGCCATCTTTCCGGAGATGCCGACCCGCATGGTGGCGGTGTCTCCTTTCCAGGTCTATCTCCTCTACGCCGGCCTCCTCTCCCTCGGGCACTTCCTCTATCTCCTGCGGCGGGTGCGCGTTCCGGACCTGGTCATGAGCCGCCGCCGCGAGCGGAGGCTGGCCCGGAAGGGAGCCAGCGGCTCGAAGAGGATCCGCCGCCCGCTCTTCTCGAAGCTGCTCCTCGCCCTGGGGGAGGGCGGCTTCCCGCTCCTTCGCAGTCCCATGTTCCTGAAAGAAATCCGCTCGGAATTCTTCGGCCGCGTCTGGTACCAGCGGCTGATCTTCTGGGTGCCCCTCGTCATCTTCATTCTTCTTACGCTCATCGATAAGGACCTCGACGCCAAGGTGCTGCCGGTCGGTGAGGCGGCGCTGGCGCTCCTCGTCCTCATCGCCCCGGGAGTGGCGGCGAGCGCCATCCCCCGGGAGATCGAGCACGGCAACCTCGACTTCCTGCGCGGCACGCTGCTCCCCCTGCGGGCCATCCTGCGGGGAAAGTTCCTCGCCGGCCTGGCGAGCGTCTTCGGCCTGCTTCTGGCCGCCGGGCTGGTGCTCCTCGTCAGCCCGCACTTCTCGAGGGCGGGGGGCTGGGGAAATCCGCCGCCGCGCCACGAGGCCATCTTGTGGTGCTACCTGGTCTCGGCCCTGGTCCTCCCCCTCGCCCTCCTCTTCACCGTCTCGGTGGCCTGCTTCTTCTCGGTAATTTGCCGGCGCACCCTGGGGGCCTTGCTGGGCTCCTACCTGACGCTCCTGGGGATCTTCCTCCTCTTCCCGCTGGTGGCCACGCTCCTCTGGGGGTTGCGGTCGGGCCAAGGTCGGTCTTTCTTTGAAATTTTCTTGCCGGCCGCCAATCCCTTCATGGCTTACGGCGTGTGTATCGAAGGTTTCCTCCATAATCGAAACGTCAAGGATGTGGAGGCGGTCCTCGGGCTGTTCGTCTTCTTCCACGCCGCCGGCAGCCTGGCCCTTCTCGCCCTTTCCAATCGCCTGCTGGAGCGCCTGCGCCTGCGCGACCGCTGACGCCTTGCCCGGATTAGGCCCGGCGCGCGCTCCAGTGGGCCTCGAGCGCCCGGATGCGCTCCTCGAAGGGGGGATGGCTCTTGAAGAAGGGGAGCAGCTCGAGCATGGGGTGGCCGCCCGTGGTGGGGCGCTCGCGCAGGTCGCGGAAGAGCCGCGCCAGCGCCAGGGGGTCGTAGCCGGCCGCGGCGGCCAAGTGGGCGCCGACCTGGTCGGCCTCCAGCTCCTGGTCGCGGCTGTAGCCCTGGGCGATCAAGGTCTCGAGACCGGCGACCACCTGCGAGAGGAGAACCCCCCGGCCGAGCGCCAGGACCCGCATGCCGGTCCGCGCCGCCGCCCTGGCGGCGTAGCTCTTCACCGCGTGGCGGCGGTCGAGGTGGGCGATCTCGTGGCCCAGGATCCCCGCCAGGCGGTGGTCGTCGCCGCCGCAGAGGGCCACCAGCGGCCGAGTGATGAAGATGCTGCCGCCCGGGATGGCCATGGCGTTGGGCTCGGCGCTTTCGATGATGGCGAAGCGGAAGCGCACCTCGCGGCGCGCGGCCTGGGCGCTCAGCCGGTTGCCGATCTGGTAGACGCGCTCCTGCTGCTGAAGGTCGGCGGAGAGGGGGTTCTCCGCCAGGAGGCGCGCCGTCATCGCCTTCCCGGCCTCGAGTTCATAAGCCGCCAGCGGGCTGCCGGGGACCTCTTCATCGAAGATGATCTCCTCGCCGGCGCGCTTCATGTCGCCGAGGCGGCGGCCCAGGCGGCGCGTCCAGTTGGGGATGGCGCGGTGGAAGAAGAACAGCCCGATGATCAGGAGGATGATCAGGAGCGGCACCAGTTTTCCCATGCCGGAATTGTATGAGGCCCGCAGGCCCCCGACACCAAATTCTTCAGAAATTTTGGATTCCACTCCGGCGTTCACCAGTGATAATCAAGTTATGCTGGACAATCCCTCCATTCCTCCCATGCCTCCTCCGGATGCCCCCAAGGCCCCGCCCGCCGCGACCGCGGTCGAGGAGGAGAGCCGCCGGGAAGCCATCCTCCAGCCCGCAGGCCTCAAGGCGCTGGGCCGGCTTTGCGGCGGCGCGCCGAAGGTCACCATCGACTTTGCCCGGAAAGAGGTCCGCGGCGGCCGCGTGGCGATCCCCTTCTCGCGGGTCCGCTTCCTCGACCTGCGGGCCGGCGTCTTCGGCTTGAGCGACGGCCGTTCCTGGATCTGCTTCGACCTCCTCCGCTACCGCGGCCCCGGCGGGCCCCTCCAGAGAGTCGATGGCAGCTTGTCGCTCGAGTTCGTCCAGGTCCTCTACGATCTCGAGCAGGCCATCTTCAAGGAGACCAGCGGCAGCGCCGGCGCGGCCGCGGGCGCGCTCGAGCCGTTCGATTTCCGGTACGCCGTCCGGATCGATTCGTTCTCCATTGTCCTGGGCCTCCTGGGCGTGGGGGGATTTCTCGTCTACGAGGAATACCTGCACCAGGAGCTGCCCGTTTCCATCGCCGGGACCTTGTACCTTCTAGGCCTCCTGGCCCTGGCCTACGGCTGGCTCCTCCTCTGGCGCCGGTCCTCATCCATCCGCTTTGACGGCGCGGGGATCGCCCGCCGCCGGCTGTTCCGCCGCCGGTTTTATCCGTGGAGCGAGGTCTCCGGGCTGCGCCACCAGGGGATCGAGCTGGAGATCGAGGGGCGCGGCTTCCGCATCCCTCTCCACCTCGACATCCTCAAGGCGGCCGGCTCGCCGCTCCTCCTGCGGCGCGGGATCCAGCCGGTGCTCACGCCCCTCGGCAGCCAGTTCTTGAGGTGGATCAAGAAAAAGTCGCCGGAGCGGCAGGAGCTGCCGGTCTGGGGTTCCAGCGGCGACCGCCTGCGCTCGCGCCTGTGGATCGGCGCGCTGGTGGCCTTGAACACTGCCTGCTTCCTGATCTCCGGGCCCCTCGATCTGGCCGCGAAAAACTCGAGCGGCGAAGCCTTCCGCGACCGCCTGATCGCCCTGGGGGCGCGCACGGAGGATTCCTTCCACGAGCCCTGGCGCTTCCTGGCCTCCCTCTTCCTGCACGGCGACGCGGTCCACCTGGCCCTCAACATGCTCGTCCTGGCGGTGATCGCGCCCTGGCTGGGGCGCATCTTCGGCTGGTGGCGCGCCGGCCTCCTCTACCTCGGCAGCGGCCTTCTCGGCAACGTCTTCGCCCAGGCGACCGGAGATTACCTGAACTCCCTCTGGACCATCTTTCTCGATCCTGCCGAGACGGCGGCGCGCCCCATCTCCATCGGCTCATCGACCGCCATCATGGGCATCATCGGCAGCCTGCTGGGGGCGGTGTACTGCCGGCCCCACAGCCTCCCGCTGGTGGTGCGGGCGCGCTTCCGCTGGGCCATTCCCGTGATGGTCCTCTTGACCCTGGGCATGGGCCTCCTGGCCATCAAGTACATCGACAACGCCGGCCACCTGGGAGGATTCCTGGCGGGGTTGGGGCTGGCGTTCGCCATCCCGCCCCGGTTACAGAGCCAAGCGAGAGACTGAAGCCGGTAGCCGACAATAAGAACAGAATTGAACCGCCAAGACGCGGAGGACGCCAAGATCAAGAAAGACATCCAGAGTTTAAATTAAAAAATAGGATATTTTCACATCCTTAATAATTTTAATTCTTTTTCTTTTTTTCTTCTTGGCGCTCTTGGCGTCTTGGCGGTTAATAGTTTTTCTTTTCTTTCAACCCGTGACTGGAAGCCCCGCCTTGGCCAGCTCGGCGGTCAAGGCACGTTTTTCCTCGGCCGTGAAGCGACGCAGGGGGGGGCGGGGCTCGCCGCAGCCGAGGCCGAGGGCCTCGAGGGCCGCCTTGCCGGCGGAGAGGCTGTTGTCCCAGCGCAAGGTGACGTCGATGACGCGGTTGGCCTGGAGCTGCAGCTCGCGCGCCCGCTGGAGATCCTCACCCTTCCAGGCTGCCCAGAGGGCGAGGAAGTGTGCCGCCATGAAGTTGTAAGTCGATCCGATCGCTCCCACGGTTCCCAGGACCAGCGCCGGGAGGAGCAGCTCATCATACCCGGAGAGCACCGGCACCTTTCCCCCCGTCCACTCCAGGAACTGCCACAGCTCGTGGAGGTTGCCGTGGGAGAACTTCATCCCCGCCAGGTTGGGGATTTCAAGGAGCCTCTGCGCCAGGCGCTCGGTCATCCGGACGCCGGTGCGCGACGGCATGTGGTAAATATAGAAGGGCAGGCCGGCGGCGGCGCCGATCTCTCGGTAGTGCTGGAGGATGGTCTCCTCGCTGGGCTGGTAGTAGAGCGGCGGCAGGCTGGAGACGGCGCTCGCGCCCGCCTTCCGGGCGTGGCGGGCGAGCTGGACGGCGCTGCGGGTGTCGAAGGCGCCGGCGTGGACGATCACCGGCACGGCCTTCCCGGCCTCGGCTATGGCCTGCTCGGCCAGGCGCTCTCGCTCGGCGAGGGAAAGGAGGGCGAACTCGCCCGTCGAGCCGCCGACGAAGAGCCCGTGCACGCCCGAGCCGATCAAATGGCCGATCAAGCGCGCCTGGCGTCCCTGGTCCAGATCGCCGCGGTCGTCGTAAGCCGTGAACAGGGCCGGGATGATCCCGGTGAAGAGGTTCGTCTGCATCCACCCATCCATACCATAAAACGGCGCGAGGGGGCAAGGGCGGCGGTTTGAAAATTAGCGCTTCCCATCGGATCTTTTTTGGTATAATCGGTTTATATTGTTGACCGATACGAATTTGAGCCCGGTTGGATGCGACCGCATCCGCCGCGAGGAGAATACCATGGCTGACGAGCATCCCGATTTTCTCATGAGCCGCCTGGCAAACCATATCGTCGATGAGTCCCTCGCCCTCAAGGAAGTGGAGCGGGAGCTCCGCGGCATGGTGGCGGACATCGCCGTTCACCAGCGCGGCTTGAAGAAGAAGGAAGTGGCCAGCCGGTGCGGCGTCACCGAGAAGAGCATCGAGAATTACTTGAAGGACTCGCGCTCGAATCCCAAGTCGCCGGAGCGCGAGCTGGCCCGGATCCTCCAGGACCAGGCGCTGACCCTGGAGGAGGCATATGAAAAGGTCCTGCCGATCTTCAGCCCGTGGCGGGACTTCACCCTCGATGATGCCAAGCGGGCGATCGAGAAGCTCCTCCGGACCGGCGAGGTGAAGGAACTGCCCGGCCGGCATTACCGGGCGTCGCCCCGGCCGGCCATCCGCTGCCCGAACACTCCGGAGGCTTATCGCGACCTGGTGGATCAGAAGGCCCGCGACCTCGATTGCATCATCGTCGCCCAGAAAAGCGTGGACGAGTCCCACTTGACCCCGGAGAAGACCCAGCGCTTTTCCCGGGTGGTTGGCGACACGAACCTTGTCCGCATCGACTTCACGGTGAACCTTCCCCCGGAGGACCTGCCGGAATTTTATGAACAATTGACCCGGCAAATCGCCAAGCTCACCATGCGCTACGAAAAAAAATCGGGCAAGTCGCGGATCCGCCTGCTCATCGGCATGCGATCCGTCATCACCCTGCTGCTCCTGGGCCTGCTCATCTGCCTGCCCAGGGGCCCCAAGGGCATGGTCTGGAGCGATGAGGACAGTTGGGAGCTCGATGGCCAGAATCCGGCGGCCGAAGAGCCGGCGGCCGGACCGGACGACAGCTGGGAGCTGGATTATCAGGATGACCGGTCCAATCCGGACGATGAGCGCTACGGCAGCGGCGGGGATCACAGCCCGCTCCTCGACCTGCCGCGCGTCTTCATCCGCGGCGATGCCAATGTCGACGCCAGGGTGAACATTGCCGATGCGATCGTCCTGGTGCGGTATCTCTTTGCCCAGGGGCCGCTGCCGTGCGCCGATGCGGCGGACGTCAACGACGACGGCTGGGTGGAGGTCCTCGATCCCGTCCAGCTGCTCAAGACCCTCTACGGCACGGTGAACCCGGCGGCCAGCGGCCTGATCCGCGGCCCGCAGGTCGACGAAACCCAGGACGGCCTGGGCTGCGACGTCGGTTTACCGCAGTAGTGATGTTTCTCTTGAAAGTTCGGTTTACTTAAGTCCCAGGTGGTGGTTGGAGAGCTTCACGAAGCCGCTCTTGGCGATGAGGTAGTCGTTCTCGAGCCGCACCCCGCCAAAGGAGTCGTGGTACAGTCCGGGCTCCAGAGTGATCACCATCCCCTCGGCCAGCTTGCGGTCGCTCTCCGGAACGATGTGCGGCGGCTCGGGATGCTCCAGCCCGAGGCCGTGGCCGCCGTGGTGGATCAAGCTCCAGCCCTTGGAAGCATGGCGGCGGAACACCCCATCCATGGCGTAAAAGACATCGCTCACGGGCACCCCAGCCCCCAGCCGCTGTTCGCCGGCCTGCAAGGCTTCGAGAACCAGGCCGAAGGCCTCTTCCTGGGCGGGCGTCGGGCACCCATCGACCGCCAGGGTGTTGGCGATGTCCCCCCGGTATCCCTGGAGGATGGGGAAGAAATCGAGGATGATCAGCTCCCCTTTCTTCAAGATTCGGTCGGTGGGTGAACCGCCGCCGGCCGTCGATCGCTCGCCGGAGGCCAGGTCGCAGAGCATCTGGAAGGGCTGGCCGATCCCGCTGGTGACGCGCTCGAGGAGATGGGCATAAACCTCGATTTCCCGGAGGCCGGGCCGGACGAACTGCCGGCAGGCCTCCTGGGCGATTTCCGCCACCTGAACCGCGGCCTGGATGGCCCGGACCTCGTCCTCGTCCTTGATCTCCCGCAGCTTGAGGAGGTCCGGGTTGACATCGACGAAGGCCTGGAGCTTTGCCGCCATGGGCGCAGGCATCGCCCCCGCTTCGCCGGCGATCGACCGGAGGCCCAGCCGCTCGAGGTGCTCCGCCACCACCTCGGCCACCGCTTGCGCGCGAAGGCTGGCCGGCTTCTTCATGTTGTACCATTCGGTGACCACCACCTCGTCGGCGGCGTTGTCGGGCGGCGGGCCGATCCAGTTGTCGGTGAAGAGGGTCGATGAGCCGGTGGCGTGAATGAGCAGGAAGCAGGGGGCGCGGTAGTTCAGGGTGGTGGGGAGCGGGGAAACGTTGGCGAAGTAGAGGAGATGCTCGGGACGGCACAGCAGGATGGCCTGCGGCCGGTCCGGCTGGCTTCCCGGACCTACCAGGTCGCAGAGGCGTTGGATGCGGCGGCGGCAAGCTTCTCGATCGAGCATGGGGGGAGGCGATTCGAACGCCAGAAATCAGCTCATTCCTTGACTTGGAAGATGGCCTCAATTTCCGTGGGGATGTTCCCCGGCAGCGATCCCATGCCGACGGCCGACCGGGTGCCGCGCCCTTTCTCCTCGCCGAACACCTGCACGAAGAGATCCGAGCAGCCGTTCACGACCTTAGGATGATCGGCGAACTCGGGGACGGCGTTCACCATGCCCAGAACCTTGACCACCCGCTCGACGCGGTCCAGCGATCCCAGCGCGGCCCTCACGGTGGCGAGGATCGACAGGCCGGTCTGGCGCGCCGAGCTGTAGCCTTCCTCGACATTCAAGTCCTTCCCCACCTTGCCGGACCCTTTCACGCCCTCCGCCGGCGCGGGGCCGTGTCCGGAAACGAAGAGCAGGTTGCCGGTCCGGACCGAGGTGACATAGTTGGCGACAGGTTTGGGGGGAGGCGGAAGGGTGATATGCTGCCGGTTAAGGTTTTCTTCTGGGGTCATGTCCTTTTCCATGCGCAATAAAATCGGTTTCATGGGATGAAAAAAGTCCATCGGTTACAAACAAAGCTTGAAGATACCTGATATTCATTTATTAATCGAGGGTTTAGTGGAGCGGTTTTTAAAAGTTGAAAGTTCCGCATTCTAGGGTATATGATTAGACTTTTTTCGTTGGCCGTGAAAGGAATCGGCCCAAGGTTCTATGAAAAATGAAGGCGACCTTCGGACTCAATTTCGCGACTTGCTCGGGCGGAGAGAATTTCAGACGTTGGAGTCGCTGTGGGTGTCGGCCATTGAAGGGGCGGCGGGCAACACCCCGCCGGACCTGGCGGTCTTTCTGGAAGCCGCCGACGGCCTGATTCAGGCGGCGCAGCTGGAAAAGGCCGAGGTGCTCCTCGATCTTACCGCCCCCCTGTATGAAAAACGGGTCGATCCCCGCGCCTTTCTGGGCTTCCTGCGCCTGCAGTGCTTCGCCTCGCCCTCCTCCGTCGATCTGCGCCAGCGCTTCATTTCCCTGTGGCGCGAAGCCTACGGAAGCGCTTCCCTGGAGACGGTTTACCTGGAGCTGTCGGGGCTGGAGAAAGCCGGCGACCTCAAAAAGGCCTTTCATGACCTGGACCGGTTCCTGCGCTTTCGCGAGGGCACCTACGTCCACCATCCCGCCGGCTGGGGGACCGGCCAGATCACCGCCATCGATCCCATCCTCCGCCAGGCCACCGTCAATCTGGAGAAGAAGCCCAATCACCGCGTCACCCTTGAGGCCCTGAAGACCATCCTCGAGCCTTTGCACGAGGACCATCTCCTGGTCTTGAAGTTCAAAGGAAGCGAGCGGCTGAAGGAAATGCGCGAAGCGGATCCGGTGGCGCTGATCGACACGGTGATCAATAGCTACGGCAATCCGCTGGAGCTGAAGGCGATCAAGTCCCATCTGATCCCGGCGGTGGTCGCGAGCGATGACTGGTCGAAGTGGTGGGGCCGCGCCAAGAAGCTGCTCCGCGCTTCCGGCTTTTACCGCATTCAAGATGCCGCCCCCTTCGCGGTCGAGCGGCTGAAGCAGGCTGTTTCCTATGAAGAGGACCTCCTCAAGGCCTTCCAGAAGAGCGATTGGAGCGGGCGGCGCTCGCTCGCCAAGAAGGTGTTCCGGGAGCGGGGCAAGGTCCATCCCCGTTTGCACGAGGTGATCACGGCGGATCTGCAGCGGGTGGTGAGAGAGGCGATCGGCCCGCAGGCCATCGAAGCGGCCATATTGCTCGAAAAATTCAACCTTGGAGCCCCGATTGCCAACAGCTCCATTCTCTTGTGCGCCCTGCAAACCTGCTCCGATCCCCAAAAAATGGTCTGTAAAATCGAGGGCGGCGAGGAGCAACGTATGGCGATGGCGGTCCTGCCGCAGGTCGTCAAGGAAAAGTGGCCCGAGGCGGCCCTGGCCCTTTTGACCGCCGGGAGCGACAGCATCCGCGACTCCATCTGCGAGCTGTCCCGGAAGGAGCCCTGGCGCGATCGCATCGCCAGCCGCATCGCGGAGGTGGTGCGGGGTCCTCGCATGGCTCCGGACCTGTTCGTCTGGGCGGCGCGGAAGAGTATAGATGGGGCCCAGGATGAGATCTTCGCCGCCGTCAGCGAGCTGACTCCCGTCGAGCTTCTCGAACGCATTCTGGATCTCCTGGACCACCTGGCGCGCAAGGGGGAGCGGGAGGGGAAAGAGCTCACCAAAGAGGCGCTGGCTCGCGCCCGCAGCCTGATCGGCGCTCGTTCCCACGATTTGCTGCGCCGCGTCTTGAAGGACCTCGACCGCGTCAAGGGCCGCTCTCTTTACGAGCGCATCCTGATCTCGAGCGGCCTCAGCGAAGCCTTGCGCATCGAGGCCCTGGACATCATCACGCGCACCATGCCGGAGGTGACCCGGCCGCAGGATGTGCCGGTCTGGGAGGAAAACACCATCTATGTCACCGAGGCCGGATTGAAGAAGCGCCATGAGGAGCTGCGAGAGATCATGGAGGTCAAGCTGCCGGAAAACTTTCGCGACATCGGCCGGGCCGCGTCTTTCGGCGATCTCAGCGAGAATGCCGAGTACAGCGCGGCGCTGGAAAGCCGCGACTTTCTCACCAAGAAAGCGACCGAAATCCGCGCCGAGCTGAACCGGGCTCGCCTGATCACGCGCAGCATGTTGAAGGAGGGGGAGGTGACCCTGGGCTCCAAGGTGACCTTCCTCAACATTCAGACCGGCAAGAACCAGGTTTACCGGATCCTCGGGCCTTGGGATGGCAATCCCGATGACGGGGTCATCAGCTACCGCTCCCCCATAGGCCGGATGTTCCTGGGGCTCAAGATCAATGACGAGGTCAACGTCCAGCTGCCGAGCGGCAAGGAAAATTACCGGATCTTGTCGATCGAGCCGGGGATTTGACCAAAAGTTGGCGGGTCAGTAAGCCGTAAGACTATTATGCTAGTTCTTTGAACAGCCCGGACGGCTGAAGAATTTTATTGTTAATGAGCCCTGAAACCGAGATCTCCGTTCGCAATCTCCTGGAAGCCCTCCGGGGCTTCACCGATCAGATCGGCGACCACCCTGACAACCTCCTCTTCGTCGACCTGCTCGCCACGGGGCTCAAGCTGGCGCAGGAGAAACCCGGGCGCGGCGACCTCAAGATCCTTCTCAGCTCGCTCAAAGAGCTCCGCTATGCCTTCAAGGTCTTCGCGCCTTACCGCCAGTATCGCAAGGTCAGCATCTTCGGCTCGGCGCGCACCGGTCCCCAGGAGGCGGTTTACCGCCACGCCTTCGAGTTCGCCAACCGCATGTCGCGTCTGGGATACATGGTCATAACCGGCGCCGGCGGCGGGATCATGGCGGCCGCTCAGGGAGGCGCCGGCCGGGAGCGGAGCTTCGGGGTGAACATCCGATTGCCCATGGAGCAGCCGGCCAACGAGACCATCCGCGGCGACCCCAAGCTCATCAATTTCAAGTACTTCTTCACCCGCAAGGTGATTTTCGTGAAGGAGACCTCGGCTATCGCCATCTTTCCGGGCGGTTTCGGCACCCACGATGAAGCCTTCGAGTCCTTGACCCTGCTCCAGACCGGCAAGTGCGATCCCATGCCGCTGGTGTTCATCGACCAGCCG
The DNA here is from genome assembly GCA_016209605.1 of Planctomycetota bacterium. Classification (GTDB taxonomy): domain Bacteria; phylum Planctomycetota; class UBA8108; order UBA8108; family JACQVS01; genus JACQVS01. The sequence continues at coordinate 25,598 of JACQVS010000015.1, read as the reverse complement.
GGGGGGAGCTTCTGGAAAGGCTGGCAGGGCTACCTCGACGACCACCTCTTGAAGGCCCAGCTCATCGATCCCGAGGACATGAGCTTGTTCAAGATCACCGACGATCTGGATGAGGCTTGCGAGGAAATCACCCGCTTTTACCGGAACTACCATTCCTCGCGCTTCGTTCGCGACCAGTATGTCATCCGCCTCGATCGACCGGTGGGGGCGGCGCTGCTGGAGGAGATCAACGAGCGCTTCGCCGATCTCCTGAGCCATGGGCGCTTCGAGCTGGCCATGGCGCTGCCGGAGGAGAACGACCGCCCCGAGCTGTCCCGCCTGCCGCGCCTGGTGTTTTCCTTCAACCGCCGCAGCCTGGGCCGGCTGCGCCAGCTGATCGATCGGCTGAACCAGGTCTAACTTACCCCTGAACACGCGCGTCAGCGCACTATGTTCCTTTCTGCTTCTTCAGTTTCTTGATCTCGTGCAGGATATCCGAGTACACGCTGCCGTAGCAGTTTGATTTCGGGTCGCCGCCCTGGCTGCTGGGATTGCGGGTGTTCGACTGTACCCACTGGAACTCCTTGCGGCTCCACTTGGAGACCAATCCGTCGATCACCTGATTGAGCTTGGCGGTGCGGTCCACCCACTTGGCGAAGTTGGGCAGGTTGGACTTGCCCCCGAAATCGCCGGCGTCGTTTTCGAACTCCGGCAGGCAGCCCTCCAGAAATTTCTTGGCTTCGGACTTGACCAGGTCTTGGTACTCCCCCATGTCCTTCTCCTCCCTATTCGGAAAGTGAATCGTAAAATTCCTTGGATTTGTGATCGTACAAAATCTCCTCCATGGTGCGCTCGCGCCCATCGCGCTCGCGCGCTGCCGCCATCAGCTTCAGGGTCGCCAGCTGCAGATAGCGGGCTGCCGCCGGCCGGCGGAGGAATTTCTCGAAGTATGCGACCGAGTCCTCGAACATCTCCAAGCGCCGGCAGAGCTCCCCCAGCAGATAGTAGAGATGGGGATTGCGGCTGCCGCGCAGGGACTGGCGCAAGTGTTCGACGCAGGCCGGCAAGTACCGCTCCCGGCGCATGTCCAGTTCCGTGGCGGGAAGGTTGGAGGTGGGGGGAAGGCGCAGGCACCAGTAGGCTCTCAGGAGCAGCAGGCCCAGCGCCAGCGAGGGGCGTTTCAGGAAATCAGCGGAGTGATAGGCCCAGTAATACTGGATATCCGGAAACGGCGCCGCCGGCGGGACGCTCGGAGCAGTGGCGAGGAGAGGCGTCACCCGGGTGCGGAACTCGACGCCCATTTCAGGCGTGCTGTTGATGGAAAAATCCCTGGCGAAGCCGGAGAAGCGGCAGGTCTGGCACGAATGGATTTCCGCTTGGATGATGTGCTTTCCTTTCATGCGCACGAGCAGATCCGAGTCTTGACCCAGCGCGAAACCTCCACCGACTTCCCGGCCCGACAGCCGGGATAGGCACATCGGGCAAGTCAATTCCTTGCTCATCCAGAAGACCATGAACGCACCAGTAAATTTGCCTACAAACCGAGTTTGTATTTTCCGATGGTGTCCAGAAGTTGGTCAAAGTGATTTTGGCTCGGCCGAATTTTTTTTCAAGAACGAGATTTCGGCCGAGTTGGGTTTCATTATAGCACCAAAAAAAGACATTTGTTCTGGAATCTTGGAAGCGTGAAGATCCGAAAAAATCAGAAAATTTACCGAGAATTTACCGGGGCGGCCTCCGGCGTTTTCCCGGAACGAACCGGATCGTCCAGATTTGAATCGTAAACTGGAAGTTCGGGAAGTCCAGATTACCGGCACGATCAACCTAAATCCTGGCCCCTCCAGGCTCCGTTGCGGAGACGGTGAGACGGGCAGGCTTGTTGCCCAATCCATCCCTCCAAGCCGGCCTTGAATGTCGTTGTGAAAGTGAAGGTAGTGAATCAGGTTTCCATTCCAGTTCAACCGATGCAAGGAAGGACCTCCATGCCCAAAATCGCCACCCTCAAATCCAAGTTTTCCGAGTCTCTCGACAATCCTGCCGAGAAGGATAATCTTTGCAGCCCCGCCAGCATGAAGGAAGGCAGTACCATGGCGGCAGAAGGCAGGGCCATGGCGGCAGCCGGCACCGCGCTGCGGGTCGGAATCGACCTGGGCACGAACACCACCGTGTTTCAGGTCAGTCAGGACGGCAAGCCGCTCCCTCACGACCAGGACTTCCTCCTCAGTCTGGTCGGCTATCCCAAGGCCGGCATCATTCCCGGGATCCTGCCCTCGGACGCTGAAGTGCTCTTCGGCGAGGAGGCCTTGGACTTCCGAATCCATCTCGACCTGAAATGGCCGCTCAAGGACGGCTTTGTCGACGATGTGAACGTGTGCAAGCAGTTCACGGCCCATCTCCGCAGGATGATCGATCCCAAGGGCGAGCACCGGTTGTGGGGCGTCGTCGGATCCCCCGCGCACGCCACGCCCGAGCGCCTGAAGGAGATCCGCGCCGCCATGGTCGGCGTGCTCGACCGCATGGTGGTCGTTCCCGAGCCGTTCCTGGCGGCCATGGGCCTGCGCGACGATGCGGGTTTCAAGAAAAACGGCGCCGCCAGCGACCCTACCAAGCATTCGCTGATCGTCGACATCGGCGCCGGCACCACCGACCTTTGCCTGGTGCGCGGCTATTTCCCTACCGAGGAAGACCAGATCAGCTTCGCCAAGGCCGGCAACTTCATCGATGAAAACCTCTTCCAGCTGGTGCAGCGGCGGTATCCCGACCTCAAGCTCACCCGCGTCACCTTGACCCAGCTCAAGGAGAAGCACTCCTACGTGGGCGAGGGCGTCCGCCACGCCATGGTCAAGGTTTACGTCGATGGCCGGCCGCAGCAGCTCGATTTCGGGGAGCTGATCCATGAGGCTTGCGAGGCGCTGGTCCCCGACCTCGTGAATGGCGTGAAGACTCTCCTCAAGCGCTGCGACTCGGATGTCACCGAGAAGGTCCTCCAGAACATCATCCTCACCGGCGGAGGCAGCCAGATCGACGGCATCTGCGAGCGCGTGCAGGAGGCCTTGAGGAACGATGGCTTCGACGAGGCCACGACCCTGAAGCCAGCCGATTACAAGCACCTGGTGGCGCGCGGCGCCCTGAAGATTGCGGAAAACGTCCGTGACGATCAGTGGCAGGTGCCCTTCTAAGAACTGAACCACCCTGACTCGAACCAGAAAAAGAGCATCCCGCCGGGAATAAGAGCCTGTTTCGGTAGGCGCTTCGAGGCCCGAGGCCGAGCGAGAAGGCGCCAGACAAGGCGGGCCGACGCAGCCTTATTAACCGGAGAAATAAGGCGAGGGCGAGCTCCGAGCTGGCGTAGGAGCGAGCGCCCGGAGCAGCCGGCACCGGCCGAAGGCTGGTGGCTGCGAGGGCCGCCCGGAGGCGAATGCGGAGCATTCGACCGGCGGGGCCCAACGCAGTATGGCGTCTTCGCAGCCGGCCCCGTGCCTTCAAAAGAGCGGCCGAATGGTCTACTGAAATAGGCTCTAACACGGCGGGATGCTCTTTTTATTTACCTCGCGATTTCTTGAAGCCCGGCAGCTTGCGTCCCAGCGCGCGGCGGCGCTTGATGACCTGGCGGCCGCCGCGGGTTTTCATGCGGTACCGGAAGCCCCGCTTCTCCCGCTTGATGTTCGACTTTCTGACGTTGGTTTTCATGCGCCTCTCATCTTTTCTGTACTTTTGCATATTTTTGACTGTCTGCGGGCAAAAATATGCAAAAGCTAAGTGGATTTTTTACTAATCCCAGATGAACTGGGATCGCACCGAAATTCCAGGTATTATACGAATTGTAAGTCCATAGGCGATAATTAACTGTGAAATTAAAGCCTTTTGCACATTTTCCAAGCTGCAGACAGCTCGCAAAATGTGCAAAAGGCCAGTTATTCAAGAAAGCCGGCGTTTCAAAGCAGAATCTTGCCTCGCCCCAGGATATCGTGCAGGTGGATGATGCCGACCGGCCTGGAGAGCGGATTGATCACGGCGAGGGAGGTGATGCTGTGGACTTCCATGAGCCGCAGCGCCTCCGAAACCGGCGCCTCGGGCTCGATGACCTTGGGGCGGCGCGTCATGCAATCGCCGACGGCCTTTTGAAGCTCGAGGCCGCCGCCTTCCTTTGACTTGAGGAGCTTTGACTTGAGAAGGATGCGCCGCAGATCACCATCGGTCAGGATGCCCGCCAGGAGGCCTTCCGGGTCGACGACCAGCGTCACCCCCAGGTTTTCTCGCTGGGTCATCTCGGCCAGCGCCTCCGCCAGGGTGCTGGTTGACCGCACCAGGGGGAGCTTGTCGCCGCTGCGCATGAGGTTCTTGACTTGATGCTTCAATCTCTGGCCGAGGGGGCCGCCGGGATGGAACCGGGCGTACTGCTCGGGGGTGAAACCGCGCATCTCGAGGAGCACCATGGCAAGGGCATCGCCCACGGCGAGGGTGACGGTCGTGGAGGCGGTGGGGGCGAGGTCCAGGGGGCACGCCTCCACCTCCACGCCGATGTCGAGGGCGATTTCAGCCGCCCGCGCCAGGGAGGAGTTGAGGTTTCCGGTCATGGCCGCCACGCCGATCCCCAGCGCGCGGGCGGACTCCACCACGGCCAGCACCTCGGCGGTTTCGCCGCTGTTGGAGATGGCGATGAGGTAGTCCTCGCCGCGCAGGACTCCCAGGTCGCCGTGCAGGGCGTCGACCGGCTTCAAGAACAGGGCCGGCGTGCCGGTTGAGGAAAGGGTGGCGGCGATCTTTTCGCCGATGATCCCCGACTTCCCCACCCCGGTGACGCCGGTCTTGCCGCGCAGGTTGAACAGCCGCTCGGCCAGGTTGACGAAGGAGGGGCCGAGGCTCTCCTTCTTCTTCCGGATGGCTCGGGCCTCCTTCTCGAGGATTTCCCTGCCCAACTCGAGGATGGCCGCCGGGCTCCAACCCTGGGCCCTGCGGCGGTGAGTCGACGCGATGCAGGATTCGGAAGCGAGCTGGAAGTCCGGTTTCTGAACCATGAATGGCTAGGCCTCTTTCTGGATCATCTCTTCTCCACGGAAGAGGGGAAAAAGGCGTAGTATACCGTGTGCGCCATGGGAATGGAATACCGCCGCGCCTCGGCGGCGTCCGGGTGGTGCCGGAGCAGCTCGCGGCGCAGATGCAGGGCGCCTCGCAGGGCGCCGCGCCCGGTGGGGTCCTGCAGCTTGAGGATGAGGAGCTGATCGGCATCGAAGACCTTCAGCATGTCTTCGAAGCAGCGGGTCCAGCACGCCTTGAAAAATTCGCCGTGCAGGGGGTAGCGTCTTTCCCTCTGGTGGGCCTTGCGGATGAACTCCCGCCACGCCTTGCGCAGGCTGATCAGGGTGATGTTGTTGAAGATCCACTTGTTGGAGCGCATGCCCAGCGCTTTCCGCCGGACGGCGCGGTGGATGAGGCGGTCGTTGCGCCGCAGCCTGCGGTTGCGCTTGAGGGCGGCGATGATGTTCCAATCCTCGTCGCCGACGGTTCCGTCGGCCACCGCTTCCCAGTAGGGATGGCCGAGGTAGCGAGGAGGCAGTTTGTGCAGCAGATGGAACGGCACGAAGTGGTTGTGGGCGATCACGTCCGCGGCGAGGTGGCACAGGTAGCCGAGGACGAAGGCGCGCTCCGTGTCCGTGGTCACCTCGGAAAGCAGGCGCTCGTGGATGTTCCAGTTGTGGCAGTTGTTCTTGATGCCGCCGAAGTTCTTGAAATTGATGATGTCGGCGGCGATGTTCCCGTAATAGAAGTGGTCGGGGTGGTAAAGGACGAGCTGCTGCTCCACGCTCGGCTTGGGGCTCCTGCGCAAGCGCTGCAGCAGGCTGCGGCCGAGATGGATGTGCATGCCGGGCCCCCAGGCGGCCGCTGGAGACCACCCGCCGCCTAAAGCCATGAAACCGGCGAGGAGGAGGAGGGCGAGAAAAAAATCGGTCATTTCCAAGAAATCGCTCCAATTTGCAATGCCCGCCAGAATAAAATACCCGGCCCATGATGTCATCAGGAATTCTCTTTCGGGGGGGAAGCCTCTTCCTCCCGGACCGGATCGTTTCCGGCGTGCCGGTGGCGGTGGAGGGGGGCCGGATCACGGCGCTGGGAAAGGAGGCGCTGCGGCGGGGGAGGCGCCGGGCGAGGGCGCTCGGGCGCGTCGACCTCGAGGGGCGCTGCCTGGCCCCCGGCTTCATCGACCTCCACACCCACGGGGCTCTCGGGATCGACTTCAACTCGGCCGGCGCCGCGGAGCTCGAGAAGGTGGTGCGCGAGCACTACCTGCCTCACGGCGTGACCCGCCTCCTCGCCAGCCTCTATCCCGGGCCGAAGAGGGAATTTCTCGCGGCGCTCGAGCGCCTTGCCTCGGCCATTGCCGGCGGCGCCGGCCTGGGAACGGCCGCCGGGCTCCATCTCGAGGGGCCGTTCCTGGATCCCGGCCATCCCGGCGCTTTGCCGCGAAGGCACTTCAGGACCTACTCTCCCAGGCTGCTCGAGGAGTACCTGCGGGCCGGCCGGGGGCTGGTGCGGACCATGACCCTGGCCCCGGAGCGCCCCGGCGGCCTCGAGCTGGTCCGGCATCTCCGGCGCCGCCGGGTGGTGCCGGCCTTCGGCCACTCCGGCGCCGGCTACGAGGAGGCCCGGCGGGCCATCCAGGCCGGCATCCGCTACGTCACCCACCTCTTCAACGCCATGGACGGCATCCACCATCGCCGTCCCGGGCCGGTGTCGGCATTTCTGGAAGACGAGCGGGTGCGGGTGGAGCTCATCAGCGACGGCTTCCACGTCGATCCGGCGGTGCTGCGCTGGGTGGAGCGGCTCAAGCCCGGCGATCTGATCTGCCTGGTCAGCGATTCTGTGCACCCTTGCGGCCTGGAGGATGGCCTTTACGTCTTCGCCGGCGTGGACGTGGAGCTGAAGGCCGGCCGCGTCGCCCGGCGGAACGGCACCCTGGCGGGCAGCGCCTTGACCCTCGACCGCGCCTTGCGGGTGCAGGTGGAGGCGGTGGGAGCGGATCCCGCCGCCGCCGTCACGGCGTTGACCCGCGCCCCGGCCCGGCTGCTGGGCTGGAAGGACGCGGGCGAGATCGCCCCGGGCAGAGGCGCCGATCTGGTGGTGCTGTCCTCCCGCCTCGTGGTCGAAGAGACTTATCTTCGCGGCCAGCGGGTCTACCGCCGCGGGTAAGGCCTCGGGAACGGCATAGTCAAAAGAAGGGCTTTCTGCTATCATTGAAAGTGGTTTGGAATAAGTGAGCGGATATGGCTTTATGGATTTCAAGCCATGTCCAGTGGACGCATTTTGCGCTCCTTAGATCTTTTATGGTGAAGCCGGGTTTGTTGACCCACATCCAGTTCCTTCCCAACTTCCCGCGGCGAGCCGGAGAAGAGCTGTTTTTTCGCCTGCTCATCTCCGCCGGGCTGGCGCTCTTATTGTTTTCGGCCTCTTCCTGCAAGCGCTCGAGAGGAGGGGCCGGATTCGAGCCCTTGGTCATCAATGAGATCTTCGCCAATGCCAATGCCGCTCCGCAGGCTATTCGCTTCAGCGATTTTTACGCCGAAGTTGATAAAACCATCTCGCTCGATGCCGATGGCCAGCCGGTCGACTGGGTGGAGATTTACAACCCCCTGGAGAAGCCGGTCAACCTCACCGACTACAGCCTCTCCGATGACCGCATCCGGCCGCGCCGCTTCACCTTCCCCGACGGCATGGTCATCCCGGCCAAAGGCTTCCTGGTGGTGATTTGCGACAACCAGCCCGAGAAGGGGCCTCTGCACGCTCCCTTCAGGCTGAGAGGGGGCGGCGAGAAGCTCCATCTCTTCGGCGGCCGCGGCCGCGGCCTCCTCGAGGAGCGCGGCTACGCCCTGCAGGAGGATAACGTCGCGGTCGGTCGATACCCCGATGGCCTGCCGCAGAGCGACGAGAAGAATTACGGGGTCATCTACGTCCCCACCCCCGGCATGCCCAACAAGCCCATCGGCATCAAGCCGCCGCGCTACCTTGGGCGCAGCAACCTGGGAGCCCTGGGGCCCGAGCCGGAGCTGATTCCGGTCACGGTGACGCTTCTTGAGGACCTCGAATTGCTCGCCAAGGAAATCGTCGAGATCCGCGTCGTCAGCGCCTGCCCCCGCGGCGAGGTTCTGGAGGTGATTCCCGGGCCCATTCCGCTCACCGAGATCCGCCGCAGTGACGTTCAGGAAACGCGGCGCAATTTCAAAGGGGAGACCTTCCCGTCGTGCAAGACCTGCCGCTTCACCATGCACCGGATCGTTCTCTCGGCAATGATTCCGCGCCGCCCGGCAGGCACCAAGCTGGACCTGCTCATCCGCGTCGAGAACATCGTCGGGGAGAGCATCCGCGAGGACTGCCAGGTGGTCGGCGGGCCGCTGCCGCCGGTGGTCATCAACGAGTACCAGCCGCGCAACCACAGCACCATCCTCTTCGACAAGTTCAACGCTCAAGAGGAGCCCTCCGGGTCCGGGCCGGTGAGCTCCGACTGGATCGAAATCTACAACTACGGCGATCAGCCGGTCTCCCTGAAGGGCTACTCGCTGGTGGGCTTGACCAAGTTCGGCGAGCTGGGAAAACCGGACCAGAGGCCGCTCTGCTTCGCCCCCGATAAAGACTTCTCCAACCTCTGCCCCCTCGAGGATCCGACCCCCCCGGAGTGCTTGTTCCTCTGGCGCTTCGATGCCGTCTGCATCGACCGCATCGACCCGAAGGAGTTCCTGCTGATCGTCGCCGACGGCGACAACCCCCCCTTCAAGACCTACTATGAAGCGGGCCAGCCGGGGACGCGCGCGCGGCTGTATTCCGCCGACTTCCAGTTGAGCAGACTGGATCCCGACCTGATCGCCCTCCTCGACCCCGATACCCAGGTGGTCGATCTCGCCGAGTTCGACTTCTCCGGGGAGGGGGCGGATGGGGTCGCTCCCGACCTCTCCTTCGGCCGCTATCCCGATGGAGGCGGCGGCGATGGCGAGCATCCAGCGTCTTCCGAGTGCGATCTCAGCACCGTTGAGGAGGAAGACGGACGGGAGCGCCGCACCCTCCGGCCCGGCTGCCGCTTCACCTGCCCGACCCCCGGCGGCCCCAACCTGCTGGCCTGCGACATCAAGCCGGCCTTCGAGAAGCTGGTGTGGGTGCTGCCGCGCTGCCCGCGGGCCATCGAGGAGCCGCCGGCCGACAAGCCCCAGATCATCGCCTTCGTGAGCATCGACCAGGACACCGTGAAGGAGGACACGCCGGAGAAGCCGAGCTTCGAGGTCGAGCTGGTTTACCAGGCCGGCAATGCCGCGCCGGTCACCTTGAGCCGGCAGAACGGCTTGACCGTCGAGCCGCTCTCGGAGGTGGTCGACCGCCAGTGCTTCAATCCCGCGCCGGTCGCCGGCGCCACCGCCTACCGCCTCAGCGCCGTGCTGCCGGAGGGGCCGCGGGGGACCCTGGTGACCTTCTTCTTCCGCGCCAAGGATCTGGTGCTGGCGGAGCGGGCCGCGAAGGGGGAGATCGACCCGTCGTTCGCCGAGCCGACGATCCACGATGAGGCGGCCTCGCCCCTGGCCTCCTTCCGCTTCGCCTACAGCCCGGCCAAGCCGCCCCTCGTCTGGAACGAGGCGCTCCCCTTGAGCGAGGCGACCTTGAAGGAGCTTTACGACGACCCCAACCTCGAGCCGCCCGACTTCGCCGAGCTGTACAACGCCGGCGATTCGCCCCTCGACGTGGGGGACATGTTCCTCGCCGACGAAAAGGACCAGCCGGGCTGCCCCGCGGGCCTCATCGGCAAGGTGCGCGAGTACCGCATCCCCGCCGGCACCATCATCCCCCCCAAGGAGTTCCTGCTCTTCCTCTTCGTCGATCCGCTGAACGACCAGCCCGACCTGAAGGTGCTGGAGGCGAAAGGCATAAAAACGCAGACGCTGCTCGTCCACACCATCCTCCTCGACAACTGCAACGAGATCCTCCACGTGCTCTCGCGCGATGCCGATGGCAACTGCCCGATCGACCGGATCACCTGGAGCTTCTTCACGAACAACGACTGCACGCCGCGGCCGGACCGCGCCTTCGGGCGCCTGCCGGACGGCGATCCGACCATCCAGCTCCTCAACGTCCCCGCGCCGACGCCGGGCGAGACCAACTGCCGTGATTTCTACAAGGCGCCGGAGATCCCCGGGGCCGTGAACATCAAGGTCATCGGCGGCCGGCCGGGCGAGTGCGTCAAGCCGGCCGACACCTTGCAAATCGAGGGGGACTCCCTGGTCTTCCTGCGCGAGGTCGTCCTGCGCCCGGCGGGTTTCGGCCTCGGGACCGCGGAGCTCATCATCGACCGGGATGGGGTGAAGGAGACCATGCCGCTCAGCTTGTCGCGCCGTTTCACTCCCGCGCCGCCGACATGCCAGGCGCGCATCGGCTTCAACGCGATCTTCAGCGCGGGGAGCGCCGGCGCCATGACGGTGACCGTGCATCTCGTCGACACCCGCGGCGGCGAGCTGAACGCGGGGCCGTTCCCCGTCGACCTCTGCCCGCAAGGCAAGTTCATCCGCGGCGACACCAACAAGAACGGCCTGGTCAACATCTCCGATGCGGCCTGGCTGTTCCGGGTGCTCTTCGAGAAGGTTCCGCGGCCGACCTGCCTGGATGCCTTCGACACGAACGATGACGGCAAACTGGACGTGGCCGATGGCCTCTTCCTGCTCAACTTCCTGTTCAAGGCCGGCCAGAGGATACCCGAACCTTACCCGCAGGAGGGTGTGGACCTGACGCCGGATGATCTCGAATGCCGTTAAGAAAAGTGTCATGAACTAACGATAACCGGAGAAGAAAATGAAGCGCCGATTATTGACCTTGCTGATCCTGGGAGGAGGGATGTTCTCCTTCCTTCCCCGCGACCCGCTCCTGGCCCAGCCGCGCGAGCGCCCGGCTTCCCGGGAGTCGATCGAGCTGCGCCTCCAGGAGCTCGAGCAATGGAAGGCCGAAACCGAGAAGACGCAGAAGAAGGAGATCGAGAAGGAGATCGCGAAGGAAGTCAAGAAGAGCATCGTCGAGGCTGCCAAGGAAGTTTACTCGAAGGGCGTCATCACCATCGGCGCCGCCGAGCTGCGCCTGGGCGGCAAGCTCGAGCTCAACTTCGTCGACACCGAGTCGGAGCACGACTCGCTCCTCGGCACCACCGACAATCCCGACCCCCATCTCGAGTTCGACCGCCTGCGCCTCGAGCCCGAGCTCGACGTTGGCAAGGCCGTGGGCATCCGCGGCCAGCTCGACTTCCGCCCGGACCGGGGCAACACCCTTCTTAAAGAAATGAGCTTCTTTCACGACTGGAAGCACGAGTGGTGGTTCCGTACCGAGTCGCAGATCGGCCTCGACGACCGCTTCATCCACATCGGCCCCAGCGCCCGCCTCTCGGAGACCTATCCGCTCCTCGGCACCGCTTTCTGGCGCGATGAGGAGATCGCCTTGATGTGGAAGGGTACCATCGGCAACAAGCGCGGCGCCAAGGTGGAGAAACCGGTCAAGCCGGCCAAGGCGCCGAAACCTCCCCGCCGGCGCTCCGCCCCTGCCGCTGAGGATGAGGCCCCTCCGGCCCTGGAAGAGGTCAACGGGCGGGCCTCGCAGACCTCCTCGACCGAGCACGAGCCGTTCGACTTCGAAAACAATCCCGGCGCCCTGGTCCTGCACTTCTCGGTGGGGGATGGCCACACTCTCGGGGTCAAGGAGATCGGCAAGGACCAGGCGAATCTCCAGGAGATCGTCCAGGATGACCGCAACGTGAAGACCGGCCTGTCGCTCCGGGAGCTGGGCTTCGGCATCGGCTACGAGCGCGACTTCAACTTCCTTGGCGAGCTGGACTTCCTCTTCTTTTTCTTCGACAACCGGCTCAATCAGGACTCCATCGATTTCCTGCAGGACGGCCTGACCGTCCGCGATCTGGCGGGCATTCCGACCGCCGGCTACGGCAACTCCGAGAAGGACTACCAGAAGCGCATCGGCTTCAGCGCCGGCTACCACCTCGAGGCCTACCACCTGCTGCGCGACTGGCTCGACTTGATGGACACCCGCAAGGGGGATGGGCTATACGCTTTCTTCCAGTATATCGATGCGCAGGATGGCAACCTCGACCGCGACGGCTGGTATGTCCAGGGCTCTTACCGCCTCTCCTTTCCCAAGCCGCTCATCGACAACTATTTCCACTATGTCGAGCCGACGGTGCGCTACGGCGTCCTCGATGTCCGCATGGATCAGGTCCCCAGCCTCCCCGGCACCTGGGACCGCCGGCAGTTCCTGGTCGGCGGGGTGCTCTCGGTCACCAAGAAGATCTACATCAAGACCGAGTACGTCTTCAACCGCGAGTCCACCGGCGCCGGCGCGGTGGACTCGAACGAGCTCATCGTGCAGCTGCTGATCAATTTTTAAAAAATTGGTGACCGGCACTTTTTTTTTCTGGTTGTTGACATCGACCCCCTCCTGGCTATAATGGACTTGAATTTTCTCAGTGGAGTATCTAGTTTCAGCACCTTTACTTCCGATAACGGTTGTCTGTAATAGAGTGAAGCTTGTAAACCGTTTTTCAACCCGGGGAAGGAAGGGCCGTGAAGGGGATAAGGAATTTTTGTTCCTGCATCGTTCCCGGGTGCCTGCCGGGAAGGGAGCCCGAGGAAGCTTCCAATCGCCCATTAACCGCACGCCATAATCCCCCACGGTGAATTTTTCAGAGCGTGGTGAAGACGTCAATGAGTATCTTTGGTCGACGCGAAATCAAGTACGAGCTGGAGATGCAAGAGGCCAAGCGCCTCAAGGAAGTGGTTTCGAAGCATTTGCCCCTCTACGAGTTCCGCAGAGGCCGGTCCCATACCTTCATTTCCACCATATACTACGACACCGATCTCTACGAATTTTACAACCGCGCCACTCACCATTACGACAACAACACCAAGATTCGCGTCAAGGAATATTATTACGAGCTGGGCGATGGGAAAACGCTCGAGTGGTTCCCTTGCTGCTTTGTCGAGATCAAGCAACGGGTGGAAGGTCTGGTGATCAAACGGCGGTTGAGGGTGCCGAAATCCTTCATCAACCAGCTTTTCGAGGGGAAGAACATCCTGGACCAGCTGGTCAACTCCGATCCCAGCCTGGCCTTTGATGATTTCGGGGAGGTTTACAACGAGCTGAGAAGGTATCTCCAGCATTACACCGTTCGCCCCCGATCCATCATCAACTACCGGCGGACGGTGTACCAGAAGAACGAAGAAGAGCTGAGAGTGACCTTTGACGAAAATCTGGAGGTTTTTCAGCCGGTCCGCGGGCTTTACGACCGGGTCGAGTCCTTGAACCGCCAGACGCTGGGAAGGCCCATTCAGACGATCAACAAGGTCATCCTGGAAATCAAGTGCAAGGAGAACCGCTATCCGGAGTGGCTGGAGAAAGAACTGGGATCCATGCCGCCGCGGCGGGTCTCGAAGTTCACCACCAGCATCAACCTGCTCACCCGGGAGCTGGACAGCGCCAACGGCTCGGACATCTTCAATATGGGCGACACGCCTTTGGGGGGGAGGGGCACGGGGGAGGTCCGGCCGCCCCAGCGCCGGCTGGGAAAAAAATCCAACGTCAACTCCAGCCAGGATTACAGCAAGGAAAACTCCTCCGAGAATCCCAGCTAGCCCGTAAAAGGAACCGCATTTTACGACCGGGAAAAGGTCGGACCCCGGTAGTCTTTCAGGCATCTTTTGGGTAAAATGGGCCTGTTCTCAGAGATCTTTTGACCATGAGATCCATGACAGTTCAGGAAACCTCCATGGCGGAGCCGCAACCGATTTTTATTGATTTTGAAGGAATCGATGGGAGTGGTAAAACCACCTTGTCCAACCGCCTCGCCGAATACCTCAAGTCGCAAGGGATTCCGGTGCACCACGCCCGCGACCAGGGGGTTTTCCGCTCCAAGGTGTCTCGCGCCATTCGCGAGCTGACGCGCGATCCGAGCTTTCTGGGGATGTCGGATGTCACCGAGTTCCTGCTGTATGTCGCCCGCGATGCCCAGATGATCGATGAGTACATCCGGCCCAAGCTGAAGCCGGGTCATGTCATCTTCAGCGACCGGTACCTCTACTCCGCCTTGACCCAGTCGCATCACGGCCGCGGCCTCGACCGCCAGATCGTCGATCATGTCCTGAGCATGGCCGCCGGCGGCCTCTGGCCGGATCTGGTGGTGTACTGCGATGTCGATCCGTTGACCTCGCGGGTACGCAAGAAGCTCCAGAAAATCCGCGAGCATCGGCTGGGGGATTTCGGCCGCAAGGGCCTCATGGGCATCGGTTTCCGCGAGCAAATACGCAAGGGATTCCTGGAGCTGGCCGAGGAGAACAAAGGCTCCTGGATCGTCATCGACAACGCTCGCTCGACCATCGAGGAGTCGCTGCAGCGCATTTTCAACCGCGTCAGCGAGGTCCTCAGGTTGAAGGGTTATCCCGCCATCCTCGATCCCCATTGGGCCAACCTGGAGGAGGCCGAAAAGCACAAACAAACCTCCTCTCCCCTTCAAGTGGCGGTCGAGAAGCTGTTGGCTATGGGCGAGGCCAAGAAGCGCCAGGAGCACTCGATCAAGATCTTCTTCGACCAGATCCGCGCCATGGTGCCGGGCCGCAGCGCCTACGCGGCGCTGTTCATCTCCGGCTTTGACATCATGGAAGTCCACGAGATCCGCGAGGAGCTGATCGAACGGGAGCCGGCCCTGATCGCCCACGGCCTGCGCGGCTGCGTTTCCGAGCCGAGCATGAACTTCCGGGCCCGCTTGCTGGAGCGCGAGCCCTTGTACGTGGCCGCCAGCTTGTCCGGAATGGCCTTCCACCCCCGCGCCATCGCCATGCGCGAGCAAATGGCGGAAATTGCCCCCCAGCAGGTCGCCCTGGCGCTGCGCGGCAACGAGACCGATTCGGCCTGGGTGTTGCGGGAGCGGCTGCGCAAGAAGGCGCCCAACGAGGTGCTCATCAGCCTGCAAGGGATCGATTCCGAGCCGGCCTGGGCGCTGAGGGAGAAGCGGGCCGACAAGCGCACCGCGATCCCGGCCTTGCTGATCAGCCTGGGCGGCATCGACAGCGACCGGGCCTGGAAGATCCGCGTGGAGCATCACGAAGAGTACCTGCCCTGGGTGCTGATGAGCTTGCGGGGTCTGCAGAGCGACCGGTCCTGGGAGTGGAGAGTCCGATTCCTCCGCTGCGCCCCCAAGATCATCGTCAAGACGCTGGGCCGGTCCGAAGACCCGCGCGCCTGGGACCTGCGCGACCAGGCCAAGTACTATGCCAAGGAAGCGCTCGACTCCGCGAGCGGCATCGACTCCGGCAAGGCGTGGCAGCTGCGCCACTCCTTGAGCGACAAGTGGCCCAACACCTGCGTCTCGAGCCTGGGGGCGGGAAACCAGTCGGAGCGGGCCTGGAACTTTCGCTGGGACCAGCTGCGCAAGAACCCGGAGAACCTTCTCCTCTTCAAGCATATCGCCAAAGCCGCCGTGCGCGCCCAGGAAGCGCCAGGGGAGGAGTTCATCGACGACTTGGACGAGGATGAGTCGGACTTCTAGCCGCGCCTGAATCTACAGCCAACTGATTTACCCGGCATAAGAATCACCACGAAGGCACGAAGAATTGTATCCCATGCTCAGTTACGGCTCGAATTCCGTTCCCAGGCCCCGGTAGAATCTTTTCATATCCTTCGTGAGGCCTTTCCGGCGGCGCCGGGATTTTTTGGCCCCTGCTTTCTTTTTTGCCTGCGACTCCGGCTCCGCCTCGAAGGCCCAGCGGTAATCCTCTTCCCCCGGGATGAAGTCGCCGGTTCGGGCCTGGCCGTTGAGATTTTCCTCCAGCATTTCCAGGGCGTCCTGGAGCGCGACATTGTTCTCCTGGAAGCGCTCCTGGAAGATGGCCTGAAGCGCCGGGATGGCTCGGCGGTCGCCCAGCTCGGCCAGCGCCGAGGCGATGTTCTCGATCAGAAGATCGGCGCCGGGGCGGCGCTTTTCCGCCTCCAGCCGCTCGAGGAGGAAGTCCATGGCCCGCTGGCGCAAGTCGGGGTCGTCGAGGTAGCCGACGTGGCCGAGCAGGCGACAGCCGGCCTGCAGCAGACCCACCGAAGGACTTTCCTCCTCCAGGGATTCGATCAAGGACTCGACGCCCTGGGAGCCCATCTTGAGAAGGGCGATGCCCGCGGCCGCTTGCAGCTCTTCATCCTCCTCTTCGCCCAGGGCCGTGAGGAGGAGGGGGATCGCCGGGTGGCACTGCTTTTCGCCAAGGATCAAAGCGATCCAGATGGCTCCCTGGGTGTCATCGTTGTGCTGCTCGACGGCCGTCTGCAGCGTTTCGATGAGCTGGGTCTCAAGGTTGCGGTCGTAGTCCATATGCTCAACCAGCCGCTGCACGGTGCGGGGAATCTCGGCGTCATTCTCCTGGAAGAGCCCTTCCAGGGCCTCAGGAACCATCTCGCGCAACCAGGGCAATTCTGGAGATTCTTGCATGATTCGAACCATCCTTTCAACCCTCACGGCCGGCACGTCCTGCAGGGACTGCGGCCAGAGCGCAGCGCCGTCTCGCGGTCCATGGGCTTCCCTTCGCCGGCTTTGAGGTTCTGGCAGCCGGGGCGGTGGTAGCGGTAGCGGGTCGCCAGCACCGCTTGGCCCGCCTTCAGCTCGCCCGGAAAGAGGCCGAGCTGGTGGTCAATGGCCCAGGCCTGGGCCTCGAGGAGGACCGGTTTGAGGGCCTCGGTGAGCGGATTACTGTCCTTCAGGTAAAGATGGGCCAGGCCTTGCCGGATCAGCTCCGCGTTGACGAGCAGGACCGTCGGGGAAGCATTGGTAGAACTGCCCGAGAGCCCGCCGGTCTCGATGAACACCGCCCCCAGCACCCTTCCATAGGCGTCTTTTTGGTGTCTGGCGGCCGTGAAGATGATGGTCCGCTGGCCTTCTGTGAGTCGGCGGTTGAGCTCCAGGGCTTGCCGGTAAAAGGGGGCGTCCTTCTCGGGGGTGTCGACGGCGAGATAACGAATCCGGGTGCCATCGAGGAGCTGGATGGTGTCGCCGTCAATGGCCCGGCCGACCGGCCCCTCCAGGCGGCCGAAGCCGCGCCCAGTCTGTTGCGAGAACTCCGCCTTTTGCGAGAGCTCCGCGTACACCGCCGCATCGTCGGGGGGGAGGGAAGGCTGGGACGCGGGTGGAAAGCCGCCGCGCTGGAGATAATAGACGAGCAGGGCGACCAGGCCGGTCAAGAAGTAGAGCAAATGACGCTGACGCGGTTTGTTCAATTCTCACCCTGTTTTTTCGGCGGCGGGCGGTCCGGATTGCCGATCTGGGGCTTCGGACGCAGCTTGGCCACCTCCTCCGCCATCAGCCGGCCGCTGGGGGTGTGAAAGTAGTGGTCCACCATGCCGGATAGGACGGTGATCTTCATGTTGTCGGAGATCTTGAGCTGCAGCTTCTGCTCCAGATGCCTGGCCGCCTCCTTCTCCTCCTTTTCGAACTGCCGGCGGCGCTCGCCCAGGCGCTGGGTGAGAACGGCCCTGGCCGCCGCTTCGGTTTGCGCTTGAAGGAGCTGGGCCTGCTGTTTGGGAAGCTGGTCGTGTCGCTTGAGCGCGGTGAAGACCAGGAAGAACGAGATCATGCCGCCCACGGCGATGCCGCCGTAAGTGAAGTATCGCTGGCGGGGCTTGACCACCACGTAGCGCTCCGGACTCTCCTCTTCCCACTCCTCCGGGACGGGGGTCCGGCGCGGCGTTTTTTCAGGCCGCGGCCGCCGCGGCGCGGGCGCGGCGGCCGGCCGAGGAGCCGCAGCGCCCGCGCTCGCGCCGTAGCCCATGGCTTGCTGGATCCGTTCCAGGACCTGGAGGGGGCTCTGAGGCCGCGCCCGGGGATCGCCGGCGAGCAGCGACTGGACGATGGCCGCGAGGGAAACGGGGATGCTTGGATTGAGCTCTCGCAGCTCGGGAACTTTCTCCTTCAGAACCTCCGCGGCGCTGGCTCCGGAGCGCGCCTTCCGGCCGGTGAGCAGCTCGAAGAGCGTGGCTCCCAGGGAGTAGAGGGCCGACCGCCAGTCGCCCGCCTTCCCCGCGAGCACTTCCGGCGCCTGGTATGCCAGCAGGCGATCCGCCTCCGGCGCCGCGCCGGATTCCTCCGGCAGCAGATCCACCTTCCCCCGCGCGTCGAGGTGGATGCGGCCCGGATGGATGGCCAGCGGCGCCGGGCCGCCGCCTTGCCGCGCCTTCTCCAGAATTTTCAACAGCTCGCAGGCGATCCGGGCCGCCTTGGAGTAAGGAACCGGACCTTTGGAGCGCAGGTAAGCAGACAGCAGAAATCCTTCGGTCGAGCTCATGGCTGGCGTTTGAAAAGAAAAAGGTCGATCAAGGTGGCGGTCATGTAGATCACGCTGATCAAACCGTTCAGGTTGAAGAAGGCGACATTGACCCGCGTCAGGTCATCTCCGCGAACAACCCATTGCTCGTAGAGGAGCAGCGCGCCAACTATCATGATACCAGAAAAGTAGGCGGGGCCTAAGCCCGCTATCCAGCCGCAGACGGCCAGGAGACCCAGGGTCAGCAGGTGGAACAGGCGGGAGATCCACAAGGCGCGGGCGATCCCACAGCGCGCCGGAATCGACAACAGCTTCTCCCGGCGGTCGAAGTCGAGGTCCTGGCAGGCGTAAATGATGTCGAAGCCGGCGGTCCAGAAGAGCACCGCCAGGCCCAGCAGGGCGGGGAAGAGCGCCAGCTCGTTGCGCGCCGCCACCCATGCCCCCAGCGGCGAAAGCCCCAGGGCGAGCCCGAGGGCCAGGTGCGAGGCCGAGGTGAAGCGCTTGGTGTAGGAGTAGCCGAGAAGCACGAGGAGCGCCGCCGGAGAGAGCCGGAAGGCCAGAGAGTTGATCCAGAAGGCGGTGGCGATGAAGAGGGCCGCGCTGGCCGCCGACGCCGCCAGGACGGCGCCGCGGTGGAGCTGTCCGGCGGGGAGGGCGCGGCCGCGGGTGCGCGGATTGCGGGCGTCGATCGAGGCATCGGCCCAGCGGTTGAAGGACATGGCGGCGGTGCGGGCGAAGACGCAGGCGAGGACAACCTTGAGGAAGAGCAGCCAGTCCGGCGCGCCGCCGGCGGCGACGAAGAAGGCGGCCACGGCGAAAGGCAACGCGAAAACCGAGTGCGAGATCTTGATCATCTCGCCGAAGGTCTTCACCGACTCGAGGAGGCTCCGGCCGCGGGCTGCGGCGGGCGGGCGGAGCGGCTCGGTGGCGGCGGTGGAGCCTCCGGGAGGCGGCGGGTAATCAGCGGGGCTCATGGCCGTTCGGTCCAGCGGGGGAAAAGGTCGTTGTCAAAGCCCAGATGGTCGAGGACGCGCGAGACCACGAAGTCGACCTGATCGCCGATGGTCCGGGGATGCTGGTAAAAGGCCGGCATGGGCGGCAGGATGACGGCCCCGGCGCGGGCGAGGCGCAGCAGGTTCTCCAGATGGATGGCCGAGAGGGGGGTCTCGCGGGGAACCAGGACGAGCGGCCGTTTCTCCTTCAAGGCGACCTCGGCGCCGCGGTGGATGCAGTTGCTCACGCAGCCGGAGGCGAGGGCGCCGATCGTTCCCATGGAGGCGGGAACGACGGCCATGCCGTGGAAGGCGAAGGAGCCGCTGCAAAAGGGGGCGAACAAGTCTTTTTCGTGGAAGATCCGCAGCTCGCCCGGAGGCAAGCGGGCGAAGATCCGGTCGGCCGGGCCGGCCAGCTCGGGAATCTCCTCCTGGATGACCTGCCGCCCGGCGCTGGAGGCGGCGAGGAAGACCTCGGCGCCGCGGCGCAGCAGCTCGGCCGTCAGGCGGTGGGCGTAGATCGCTCCGCTCGCCCCGGTGACGCCGACCACCACCCGCCGAGCCCTCGAGGCGGCAGGCGATCCGCCTTCTCCCGGAGGCGGCGGCTCGTGGCGGTCTGGTCGGTTGCAAGCTTCGTCGGTCATGGGCGATCAGGAGCTCGATGGGTTTCTCGCCGGCGCCGGCGGCTGGAGGGCGATCTCTTCGGCGCGGATCCAGGCCTGGATCCAGCGGTCGAAGTTCTGGCTTTCCTCCTCTTTGAAGAAGAGGATCTCCGCCGGATCGAGCCGCTCCAGGAAGCCGGCCACCCGCTCGCGGTTGAGCAGGTTGGGGAACTGCCCGATCAAGGTTTCGGCCAGGAGCAGGAAGTTGTCGAGGCTGTGCGCCAGCTTCTTCTCCCCCAGAGGCGAGAAGTCGATCTCCTCGCGCTCGAGGCGGATGGGCCCGGCCGGGTCCCTGGCATAAAGCGTCAGGAAAAAGCGGGGCGGCGGCCCCTCGAACTCGCGCAGCCAGCTCAGGACTTTCTGCCCGCGCGGGCTGATCCGGGAGGTAGCGGCCAGCTCGGCGAAGTAAGGCTCGAGGGCTTTTTCCGGAGGCGGGGCGTCCTTGCGGCCCTGCTCGGATCGCGGCGGGGCCGGGAGGGGCTGGTCCTGGCCCGGAAGGCCGCCGATCTGGATCGCTTTCAGATCCTCGCGCAGGATGACGATCTCGCCGCCGCCCGCCAGCCGAGCGCAGAGGATCTCTTCGAGGATCTCCAGCCGGTTCGAGCGGTAGCCGCGGTGGCATTCCTCCAGCGCTTCCACCGGGATGGCCCGCGCCCGGACGCCCAGGGCCTGGACCCTGGCCAGAATGGCGTCGACCGCCGCCGCGGCGGCCCTGGCCACCAGGATGCCGCCCCCGTAGCGCACGCGGGCCACGGCGTCGGAGGGGAACAGCCCCAACTCGGCGGCCAGGACCCTGCCGATCTCCGCATCCGGCTTCGGGCTGCCGGGCTCGAGGATGAGGGCGCGTGGGATCGTCGGAGAGTCGCTCATTTGACCCCCAAGTGTACCGCGGCGATGCCGAAAGTCAGCAAGCGATAGGCGACCTCGGCGAAGCCGGCGCTCCGCAGGACGTCGCACAAGACCTGGGGCTCCGGGAAAAGGTCCACCGAGTCGGGCAGGTATTTGTAGGCGTTGTCGAGATCCGGGTCGGGGGCGCTGGAAAGCCAGCGGCCAAGGCGCGGCAGGACTTGATGGAAATAGACTTCGAACAGTTTGCGGAACCAGGCGGAGCGCGGCGTGGCGAACTCGAGGATCACCGCCCGGCCCCCGGGCCGGAGGACGCGCCGCATCTCCCGGAGCCCCGCCTCGAGGCTCGAGACGTTGCGGATGCCGAAGCCGACGGTGACGAAGTCGAAGGCGCCTTCCGGAAACGGCAGGCGGAGGGTGTCGGCGACGAGCAGCTCGAAGGGTGCCGCGGCCGGGCGCTCGCGGCGGCGCTCGAGGATCCGCTTCTTCTCCATCGCCCGATGCACCATCTCCGGGCAGAAGTCCGCGCCGACGATGACGCCCGCCGGCTCTTCGCCCAGGCGCTTCCAGGCCTCGAGGGCCAGATCGCCGGTGCCGCAGCAGACATCGAGGACGCGATGCCGGGGGCCGATCCCCGCCAGGCGCACCGCCTCCCGGCGCCAGGCGCGGTCGCGGTTGGCGCTCAGGAAGTGGTTGAGGAAGTCGTAAGTCGGCGCGATGTCGGCGAACATCCGACGGATGCGCCGAGGATCCTTGCTGGCGGTCAACGCTCCGGACACGGAGAGTCCTTTCCATGCTGCGGCCAGGGATTCAGGACTGCAAAAACAAGTTCATTTTAACCGGGATTTCTTTAAAATAGAGATTGATTATGAAAACCATCCACCCGCTCAGTATCAGAATTTTGCTCTTCCCCGTCTTCATCCTGCTGCCCCTGGCCCTCGTCGCTGACGTGAGGCCCAAGGATGAAAAAGCTTCCAGAGCGGAAAAAGGGGCGGTCTTCCTCCCCTTGCCGAAGGTTCTCGAAAAGTGCCGCGCCGAGTACCGGCCCTTCCTGGTCTATTACGGCGGCGGGGCCGGCTATAAATCGCCGGAAGGGCAGGCCCCGGAGGGGGATCTCCCCGGCGCCTGGAAGTCGTACCTCGCCCAATCACGGTTCGAGCAGGCCTTGAAGCAGCTCCCGGCCTGCCAGCTCGAGGACGACGACCTGGCCGCGGCCTATGCCGCCGAGAAAACGGCCCCCGGAAAGGACCAGCCCGAAAAAAGCGACCCGAAGAAAGGGGAGGCCGAGAAGGATGGGGTAGACCGGAAGGAGCCGGGCGACAAGAAGGAGCCCGCGGGCGAGAAAAAGGAGGCCGTCGCGAAGGACGACACCGCGGCCGCCAGGCTCGGGCTGGTGCGCGGCGTGCCGGCGGTGATCCTGGTCGATTTCCGCGAGCGCGTGGCGCACCGATTCACCGGCAAGCTGCCCCTCTTGAGCGCCCTGCAGCGCCAGATCCAGGTCTTTGCCGAGCAGAACAAGAGGCAGGCGGCGGTGGCCAGGGAGGTGGACAAGATTCTCGAGAAGTCGCGCTACGCCTGGGAGCTGAAGGACACCAAGGCCGCCGTCCAGCACCTCCAGCCGCTCGAGGACCCCAAGGAGCGGAAGAAGCTCGATGCGGTGTCCCTGGAACAGGTGACGGCGCTCTCGGAGAAGTACCGCGCCGAGGCGGAGAAAATCTTCAGAAAGGCGGACGAGCTGGTCGGCCAGAAAAAGTACGAGGAGGCGATGCGGGCCCTGGAGCAGATCGCCCAGAAGTACCCCTTCACCGATCTCATCCGCCGCGCCAACCAGAAGCGGGGCGAGATTTACCGCAAAGCCCAGTACGGAGGCTGAGCGAATTCGACATGGGATCGCCGCGACGAGAAAAACGGCCCGCAGCGCGCTTCCAGCCCGACCCGGCGGAGCTCACCGAGGCGGTCAACCCGGCCTCCATCGGCATCGACGCCCTCCCCACCCCGAAGATCCTCGGGGTCATCCATCGCGAGGACCGGCGCGCCTGGCTGGCGGTAGGCCGGGCCCTGGAGCGGCTCGCCCCGCTGATCGACCGGGTGGTGGAGTCGTTCCGCCGCGGCGGGCGGCTCATCTACGTAGGGGCGGGGAGCAGCGGGCGGCTGGGGGTTCTCGATGCCTCCGAGTGCCCGCCGACCTTCAGCGTTCCCCCGGGGCGGGTGGTGGGATTGATCGCCGGCGGAGACCGCGCCTTGAGGAATTCCATCGAAGGGGCGGAGGACAGCGGCGGCCGCGGCGCCCGGGCGATCCGGCGGCGGCGCGCCGGGCCGAGGGATGTGATCTGCGGCATCGCCGCCAGCGGCTCGACGCCGTACGTGCTCGGCGCCCTGGCGGCGGGGAAGGCCCGCGGCGCCGCCACGGCCCTCATCACCTCGAATCGCCTCGAGCCGGGGCGGAAAAAAACGCTGCCGGTCGATTTTTTGATCGAGCTCCTGGCGGGCCCGGAGGTGATCGCCGGCTCCACCCGCCTCAAGGCCGGCACGGCCACGAAGATGGCCCTCAACATGATCACCACCGCGGCCATGATCCGCTGGGGCAAGGTGTATGACAACTTGATGGTCGACGTGCGACCGGTGAATCGAAAGCTCATCCGCCGGGCCACCGCCTTGATCGCCAAGCTGGGCAGCCTCGAGACCGCCGCCGCGGCCCGACTGCTGGAGCGCTCCGGCCGCAGCGTCAAGGCAGCCATTGTCATGGCCCGCCTCGGTGCCGGCCGGGCCGCCGCGGAGCGGCGTCTGCGGCAGGCCGGGGGGTCTTTGCGGCAGGTCCTGGAAAGATTTAAACCGCGTCGGAAACGAAGGGCACGAAGGAATAAGTATAAGTAGATTAAGATGTTAGGGATCGAGCAGGGAACATTTCCGTCAATTAGAGTTGACTCCGGGCCGCCGTTTCGGGTATGCTTATGGGTCTGAATGGGGGTAAGTACCGATAATCCGCTCCCCCTCTTATGGGCGGGAGCGCCAGAAGGAAGGTGGTTCCAATGTCCAGCTTTGGTGCTTATCACGGCGGTGCTTCTGAAGAGTGGGCCCAGCCCCTCGGCAAGCACTTCGACTTCGTCGCCCGCATCGCCGATATCGTCGCCCGCAAGTCCCAGCAACTCCCCGTCTCCATCGGCGCTTTCCTGCGCGACATCGAGAACAAGGTGCTCTCCAAAGGGCTGCGCGGCACCTTGAAGACCCTGGTGGGGCATTTCCAGAAGGAAAATACGGTCAACGCCGCCCCGGCGGTTGCGGATCTGGAGGCATACGCAGAGTGGATGGTGCTGGTCGAGAGAATCCACCAGTTCGGCCGGACCGAAACCATCGAGAACTATCCCGAGTACCTGATCTCCCTGGATGGGCTATAATAAGGGCGCGACTGAAGAGCCATTGATCCATCAGAGGGTTTCCCGCCCAGCACTTGTTGATAGATCCGCAAGGTTTTCAGGGCCGTCGCCTCCCAGCTGAACTCGGCGGCGCGGGCCAGCCCCATCCCGCTGTAGGACTCCCGCACGCGGAGGTTTTTCCAGAGCTTGGCGA
This sequence comes from Planctomycetota bacterium, assembly GCA_016209605.1. Classification (GTDB taxonomy): domain Bacteria; phylum Planctomycetota; class UBA8108; order UBA8108; family JACQVS01; genus JACQVS01. Next base: position 1,235 of record JACQVS010000015.1, on the reverse strand, counting down.
TGGCGAAGGCGATCTCCTCGGGAGCCTGGGGATCGACCCGCAGGGCGGCATTGCCGGCCAGCTCCGCCAGCGCCGAAGGGGCTTGCGAGGTGATGGCCGGGGTCCCGCAGGCCAGCGCCTCGAGCAGGGGGAGGCCGAAGCCCTCGTAAAGCGAGGGGAAGATGAAGACGTTGGCCATGCGATAGAGGTGGGGCAGCTCCTCATCGGGGACCAGTCCCAGCGTCCGGATCCACCCCTTCAAGCCCATCTCCAGCCACTGCCTCTCGAGCCAATCGAGATGGGGCCCGGAGGCGCCGGCGAGAACCCAGGGAATGTTCAGCTGGAACTTCTCGTGGAGCAGCGCCAGGGCGCGGCTGACCCCAAGGAGGTTCTTGCCGGGCTCGCCGGCGCCGACATAGAGGAGGAACGGATCGGGGAGCTGGTGCCGCCGGCGGATCTTCTCCTCGGCCTCCGGGTCCCGCCGCGGGTGGAAGCGGAGGTCGAAGCCTTCCGGGGTGACCGCCACCTTCTCGGGTTGAACGCCGGCAATGCGGCGGAGGATCTCCGTGCGGGTGTTCTGGGAGACGGCAATCACCAGGTTGGCGGCGAGGATCGACCGCGGCACCGCCCAGCGCAAGAAGGTGCGCTTGAAGAAGCCGAAGCGGCCGGGCAGGACGTACGGCGACAGATCGTGCACCGTGACCACGCGCGGAAGATTCACCCGGAGCGGCAGGACGTTGTTGACCGAGTGGAGCAGATCGACGGGATGCCGGTCGAGCAGTCGGGGAAGGAGAGTTTGCTCCAGCCAGCGGCGCCGGCAAGCCCGGACCTTCTTACGGCCGGTAAAAATCCGCTGCACCCGGCCGCGCTCGAGCTTGTCCTCGGCGAACATCCACTGGAAGTCGTCGTGGAGAAAAAGGACCAGTTCGAGATCGGCGGCCGCGCCCTCGAAGCGGCTGGACGCCAGGTCGAGGAGGGCCTCGATGAGCCGGTTCGAGTAGGTGTGAACCCCGCCCGGGGCGCCGCTTTCGGAGAGGAGGTCGATGCCGATGCGCATGGAGAACCTACAACCGATATTCGTCCGCCTGCGGCGGAACACAAATCAATTTACGAGTCCGGAAATTGGTTGAACCGCTAAGACGCCAAGAGCGCCAAGAAGAAGACAAAATGAAGAAATAAAAATTATTAAAGATGTGAAAAGATAATATTTTTAATTCAAACTCTGGATTTCTTTCTTAATCTTGGCGTCCTCCGCG
>JACQVS010000172.1 GCA_016209605.1 Planctomycetota bacterium | reverse complement strand
GGCTCCGCCGCGAGCTCGCTGTCCTCGAGCTGATAGACTGCCTGGATGGCGACCTTGAGGGCCGCCTGGAGCGAGGCCATGGCCCGCTCGTCCAGTTGGGCGGCGGGGGTGAAGAGCAAGGCGTTGCGGTGGTCCTCGACGAAGGGGACGACCTTCTCCACGCGCGGGCTCATGGGGTCGTCCTGGCCTTCTTCCTCGAGGTCCTCGTTTTTCTGCCAGTAGCCGCGCTCGACGTCGAGGAGGAAGCCGAGGCTGCCGCGGTCGCGGCGCCGGCGCCAGCCGAGGTTGATCCTCCAGATCCGCGCCGCCGGGCCGTAGGCGAGATCGGCAAGAGGCTCGCCGTCGAGGAGAACCCGCGAGATCCGCTGCGAGGCCACGCCGCCGTGCTCGGAGAAGCGCAGGCCGGTCCGAACCTCGTAGCCGATGCGCAGGCGCTCCTCCTCGTCGGAGCTGATCCGGCTGACGCGCCGGGTCGAGACGTTTTCGAGGCGGAAGAGACGGCGAAGAGGTGCGTCGAGGCCGGCGCCGCAGCGCTCGCAGAGGTCGGGGCCATCGCCCGCGGCCACGGGGTGAAGGTAGCCGCAAGCCGGGCACTGCTTCGCCATGGCGAGGGGCAAGGCCCCTTCCTGCTCGGCCTCGCGGATCGGCAGGATGACGCGGTTGATCTTGTACTGGGAGCTCTCGTGATAGACGATGGAGCGCGGGCCGAACTCGGTGATGGCGAGAAAGCGCGGCCGCGACAGGAACTCGTCGGTCCCTTTCCGGCGCATCCGGCCGGGGATGAAGGCGGAGAGCGGGAGGCGGGGGAAGTTGTAGCCCGGCAGGAAACCTTCGCTGGCGAAGTAGCGGTAGCTGTAGAAGTCGGACTGGACGATGTTTTTCGACTCCGTCAAGAGCTCGAGCTGGGACTCCGCCTCGCGCCGGAGGCGCTTCGCCTGCTCCTTGTCGGCCGCCGGGCGCGAGGCGTCGCCGATGATGGCGTGCTGGCGGTCGCGCTGTTTTTGTGCGGCTCGGAACAGGGTTCGCCAGCGGCTGCAGGCCTGATCGAACTGGTGCGCCGCCCCGTCGAGGACCTCGTCGAGCCAGGTCGGGGTGTACCAGGTCGCCCGCTCGAGCTCCTTCTCGATGGTCTTCAGGACGCGGGAAGCGCGCTCGCGGCTCTCCTGGAGCGCCCTCGGGGAGCGGAGGTCTTCGCGAATCGAGCCTTGCAGCTCGAGGGTCGGTGAGTCCCCCGAAAGGTCGAGGACATCCTTGAGCGACTTCCCCAGGCCGGCGCCGGTATCGGCCAGCCAGATGGCGTGGAGGTGGGAGCGGATGAGGTCCTCGTTGGCGAGGTCGAGCCGCGGCGGCGTCACCGCGCCGGACACCATCTGATGCGGGCGCTTGAAGAAATACTGGTCGTGGGAGCTTCCCAGGGCGGAGTAGGAGAAGACCAGGGCCGGCTGGCCGCTCCGGCCGGCGCGGCCGCTCCGCTGGGCGTAGTTGGCGGGGGTCGGCGGGATGTTGCGCAGGTTGACCAGGTTCAGCTCGGCGATGTCGATTCCCAGCTCCATGGTCGGCGAGCAGAAGAGGATGGGCAGCTCCCCCTTCCGGAAGCGGGTTTCCCTCTTCTCGCGCTCGTCGTAGGGGACCTGGGCGGTATGCTCCCGGGCCTCGAGCCCCTTCGCCTGGAGGGCCAACTCCTTGTAGAAGGAGACGAAGAAGGGATTGGTCCGGCCGCCTCCCTCGGGAGGGTTGGGGACGCGGATGGGGTCGCGGAAGGGGCGGGTGCCGTCGCCGGCCATCCAGCGCATTCCCGAGGCCAGGAGCTGATAGCCGGGGACATCGTCCCTGGATTCCGGCTCAGAGACTCCTTCGACGAGGCCTCCCTCGCGCAAGGCCGCGAGGAGCTGGAGGATGATCCGCTGGGCGTCTTCGACGGAGATCCGGCCGCGGAATTCCTTGAAGGTATCACAGCTGCGGAGATACTGCCCAAAGCGGCTCCGTCCCGAGAGAAAGATATAGCCTCGGTGGTCGTCGGGACGCTGCGGCCGCGGGAAGAGGATCCGGGCGTAATTCATAATTTCATCCTCGTCAATGGCCCAGGGCTCCCGCAAACGCTGGTTGCTGTTCAGCTTGATGCGCTCCTGGGTTTTTTGATCGAGATAATCCACCTTGACGGCCAGCTCGCGGCGCATGTGGTCGAGGAGCGCCTTGGCGATGGCGGCGCGGGTCTCCGGCCGGGCGCCGGCCAGGGCGGCATGGCCCCCTTGCCAGAGGTCCTCCGCCCGGGCGACTTCATCGAGCGACTGGTAGGCGATCTCGAGAAGGCCGCACTGTTCGAGGTTGGGCGAGGTGATGCGCCAGCCGCGCTCGAGGTCGCGGTAGAGGCGGTAGCCGAGGACGTCCCGGAAGGCTTTCTCGGTGTCGGTCCTGGCTTGGAAGCGCACCGCCGGATCGACGGCATAGAAGGAAAAAGGGAAATCGAGGGCCTCGAAGACCTTCTGGGCGAGGTCGTCGTGGCGCAAGCCATCTCGACCGGCCTTGAAAGCCGCGCGGTAGACTCCGGCGCGCAGGATGCCGATCTCGACAAAGTCGTTGAAGTGCCCCGCCTGAAGCGAGGCGTCCTGGCGGTTGTCGGAGAAGCTGAGGAGTTTCCGGGCCGATTCGTCCAGGCTCGACTCGTGGCGGAGCTGGCGGATGGCGGAGAGGCAGAGGATGGTGGTCGCCGTGCTGCGGCCCTCGGAGCCGAGGGAGGCGAGCTTGCCGAAGTCGGATTTCTGGCGAAGGTCATAGGAGACGCCGCAGCGCAGGCAAAAGCTGAAAGGGGCCGGAAAGAAGCAGGCCTCGAGGCCATCCTGGCCTTCCGCGCCCAGAAGGCCGACGCGCGCCGGCCGGGGGGCGCGGTCTTTCAGGTTTTTCCTCAGCGCGATCCGGCCGTTCCGGTCCTCGAGCCAGTCCTGGGGCAAGCGGTCCAGGGCTTCTTCCCCGCCGGCTGGCCAGGGATCGCGGGCGCTGAAGTAGAGGAAGCCGGCTTCCGAGCCTTCATCCTGGACGTGGTCGTTGAGCTCGCGAGGCAGGAATTGCCGCTGGCCGGCGCCCGATCCCCTCGCGGCGCGGACGCAGTGGTATTCCTGGCCGCACTCGCGGCAGAAGACGAGCGGGAGGAGGACGCGGCCGCGGTCGCCGGGGACGTACTGCTGGCCGTAGACGGTGATGTGGCGCTTCTCCTCGGGCTCGAGAGAGGCGTAGACCGTATCGCCGCGGCTGATGAACTGATGGAGCCGGAAGGCGAAGGCCGGGAAGCCGGTCTCCGGGTCGGGCTCGGCGAGGTAACCGCCGAGCAGGGTCTTTTCGATGGCTCGGGCGCAGCGGTCCTCCGGGCAGCCGGTGAGCTTGCTCAGCTCGCCGGCGGCGCCCTCTTCGCCGTGAATGGGCCGCGGAGTTTTCCGGCAAAGGCGCTTCGAGGTCTCATCCAGCTCGACGCCGAAGGCGCTCTCGATCCAGCTCGAGAGGGGATCGGCGGTGAAGTCCTGGAAGGCTCTTGGCGGAGCCCAGGAAGGATTGTCGATCAGCGCCTTGAGGGCGGCAAGGAAGGCGGGGTCGGAGGTCGATCTTTCGGGGGTGTTCCGCTTGAGCGTCTCGCCGATGACGTTTTCGGGCCGGACCGGGCTGCCGAAGATCCGGCTGGCGACGCCGGCGATCTCTTCCTGTTGCGCTTTGAAATCCCCGGAGCCCGCCAGGGTGGCGGAGGTGCCGACGCACTGGAGGTCCGGGGCCTCGAGGCGGTCCCGAAGGCGCCGGACGAGCAGGGCGACGTCGGAACCCTGGCGCCCGCGGTAGGTGTGGAGCTCGTCGAGGACCAGGAAGCGGAGCCCCCGCGCCGCCCGGACCAGATCCTTCTCGTAGACTCGCGTCAAGATGAGCTCGAGCATGACGTAATTGGTGAGGAGGAGGTCGGGAGGTTTCTCGATGATGCGGCGTCTCTCCTCATCGTCCTCCTGGCCGGTGTAGCGTTTGAAGGTGACCGGCTCCTTCCCCTCCGGATATCCCCGGCAGAGGAACTTTTCCAGCTCCACGCACTGGCTGTTGGCGAGGGCGTTCATGGGATAGACGACGATGGCCTGGATGCCGCGGCGGGATCCGGATTTCAAGACCTGATCGACGATGGGGATGATGTAGGCGAGGCTCTTCCCGGAGCCGGTGCCGGTCGTGAGGATGTAGTTCTGCCCGCGCCGCGCCGCTTCGATGGCCTCCGCCTGGTGGCGGTGCAGGCGAAGGGGCTTACCCTCCGGATGGAGGTCCTTTTGGATCCTGAAAATGCGCCGGCATTCGGGATGGAGGGCTCCCCGCGCGGCCAGAGCATCGATGGTCTCACCGGGCTCGAAGGCGGGAGTGAGCTGGATCCACGGTTCGGGCCAGAGGAGGCCCTGGTCGAGCCGCTCATCGACATGAGCGCGGATTCGCCCATCGCGGATATGGATGAAGCTCCGAACGTAGGCGGAGTAGTCCTCGATGAGGTTATTCCTGAGCGCGAAGACATCCATGGTGCTGCTTCCCTTCACTCCCAGTTACATCCCACAGCGCGTTCATGATGGGTTTATTGTATACGAAAGGCGACCTGGAATAAAGGGATGGGAAACAGCCACTCCAAATGGCTGGTATGCCGGCCATCAGATCGCTGGCTTCAGGTTCCAACCGCATCCCATCTTTCGCTTGATTTTCCTGGCAACTCCGCGACCATCTAGTATGCTGAACTTTTCAGGATTCAGATTATCGGATTGAAGATGGGAAAAGGCAGGTTCATAGAATTGGGGCAAAGCCGTGCTGGAACGGTCGCGATAATCACTCCGGGCGATTCTAAGCGGTGGGAATTTTGCCGGATTCAAAACGGCCCCCTGGATGGCCGTGTCTATCGCCACCCCCTTTGCCTCGTCGAGTACATCCTGCGGAATTCCTACAGGCCCGAGGAATCCCAGGAAGACTTCACCGCCACTGAAGAACGTGTCATTGATTCTCACCGGGTCATCATCAAGGATATCTTGAGATGCTACAAGCGATATGCAATTTCGATCACCGACGAGATTGAAGAGGTGCTCTCTTATGAGGAAGGTAAAATTTTCCATTTCGATTCAATGGATTTTCTAGATTTTATTTGGTCCCTGTTTATCGTGCACTTTCTAGAAACTTTGAAATTCATCCATGGCGATTTGGAGGAGCTGGACGATTAATCAAAAAGCATGCTGTGGTTTTTTTCTGCTGGCCAGCTCGGTGTAGCTGCATCCAGTGAATCTGCTCTTCGTACTGAATGCCGAGGTGAGTGCGGAGGCGTTTTGGGACCTCTTCCGGATCCTCGCCGAGTTTTGCGTTAAGGGGGAATGGGGGAGGGGCCTCGCCTTCAAGGGTATCGTAGAGTTCAAGCGCCAGCTCTCTGCGCTCCTGGGCGCGGCGGATCTCGAAAGCCAGTTGAGGGGGTTTAGCCAAAAAAGTTCCCCTCCGCAACTTCTCGCTGCGGAGGGGCTTATCGTGGTGGGCGTTAGTAGACTTGAACTACTGACCCCCAGCTTGTCGAGCTGGTGCTCTAGCCAACTGAGCTAAACGCCCGTGGGGATTTGGCTGATTCTTTTTCTTTTATTGGCAGCTTGTCGAGGTGGGCATGATATCTCATCGTTGAGAGCTTTGCAAGACCATGGGGATGGGGAGAGATACGGGGAGGCGGGGACTGGCGGCTTGAATGCGGCACTTTCCTGCTTCCTGGCTGGACGGCTGGGGGTAAAATGGACTCTTGGAAAAATCACGAGGATCGAAAATGAGCGCTCGAAAAAAAATCTCCGCCTCCCTGGCCCGCACTTGTTCCCTGGCCGGCACTTGCTGGGCCTGCGGGCATTTGTCCCTGGCGGTACTGGTCGCTCTGGCGGCGGGGATCGCCGGGCTGGCGCCGGCCCAGGACACGCTCCTCTACTCCGTCCGGGGGAGCGAGCGCGACGAGGACCTGGGCATCTCGGTCGCCGGCCTGGGGGACGTGGACGGCGACCGGGCCCCCGACTTCGTGGCCGGCGCCGAGGGCTATCCCTGGGCGGAGGACCGCGGCCGGGTGCTCCTGGTCTCGGGCCGGACGGGGGCGGTCCTGCGCGAGTGGGTGGGAGTGGAGGCCCACATCGGTTTCGGGGGAGCGGTCTCCGCGGCCGGCGACCTGGACGGGGACGGCATCACCGACTTCGCCGCCGTGGACCACAGGGAAGGCTTGACCATCACCATCATCTCCCCCCGGAGCGGCGAGGCGATCCTCAAGATCTCCGCTGGCATCAGGCCGTTCACCGCCGCCTACCCCATCCTGGCGGAGCCCTTCGATGCCGATGGGGATGCCACCCCAGACCTGGCGCTGGGAGATTCTGGCTATGTCATTGGCGGCAGGATCTCGGTCTACTCCGGGAAAACCGGCCATGAAATATGGACCCGCAAGGGGAATAAGGCGTTCGATGGGCTGGGCTTCTCCCTGGCCCTGATCGGCGACCTCGATGGGGACGGCCGCCGCGATCTGGCGGCCGGAAAGCCCGGCAGCAGCCACGCCGTCTGGGAGGACAGCCAGACCCCGGGAGAGGTGGTCATCCTGAGCGGGGCCGACGGCTCCATCCTCCGCGCCCTCCCCGGCCCGCCGCGCCACTTCAATTTCGGCGAGGCCGTGGCCAACGCCGGCGACCTGGACGGCGACGGCCTCCCGGAGCTGGCCATCGCCGCC
>JACQVS010000163.1 GCA_016209605.1 Planctomycetota bacterium | reverse complement strand
GATTGAACCGCTAAGACGCCAAGAGCGCCAAGAAGAAAAAATAAAAAGGAATAATATTATTCGGTTTGGGATGTGAAAAAATATTACTTTTTAATTTAAACTCTGGATTTCTTTATTAATCTTGGCGTCCTCCGCGTCTTGGCGGTTATATCCTCTTTTTAAGAATTTCATTTTCGCCGGGCTACGCCGCAGGCGACTCTTTGACCGTTGCTTCGATCCTATTTGATCTCCTCCAGCAGCTCCTTCGCCTTCTCCACCCACTTCCGGTGATCCTCGCTTTCATCGGGCGGCGCGGGGCTGGCCAGGACCAGCTTCAAGCGCTCGGCGGCCTTCTCGTACTCGCCGTCCTCGTAGTAGGCCTGAGCCAGGGCAAGCTGGTTGTGGCCGTAGTCCGGCGCCAGCTCGCAGGCGCGCTTCAGGTGCCGGAAAGCATCTTCGAGGTCGCCGATGGCCGCGAAGGGGTAGTCCTTGGTCTCCAGGTACAGCAGCCCGAGGAAGCGATGGCCGCCGGCGTGCTCGAACTTCTCGTCCAGCTCCACCACTTTTTTCGCCAGCCTCTCCAGCACCGGGATGCGGTTCAAGCCTTTGCCTTCGATCTGGCTCAAGAGGCCGAGATTGAGAGCGTAGTAAAAATGCGACTCCGGCAACTGCGGCGCCAGGCGCGCCGCTTCCTTGGAAATGGCCACGCCTTCGAAGGCGTAGCGATGGCGCTCTTCCTCGTCGAGCTCGCTGTCCGCCAGCCAGGCGCAGGCCCGCGCCGCCCGCCACAGGGCGGCGTAGCCGTTGGCCCTGGAGATGGACTGCGCGGCCACCGACAGCGACTGCCGTACTTTGGCCGGCGAGCGCGGCTCCAGGTAAAGCTGATCGGCCTCGGCCATGCGGGCCTCCAGCGCCGGGCCGGCGATCGGGCTCTCCACGTATTTGAAGCGGGCTTCATCCACCGGGTCGATGAACAGGGAGCAGCCCGCCGAAGCCAGGAGCCCCCCCGTCAAGGCGGCGAAAAGCAGGGCCCGATGAAAAAGCCGGCTCAACATCAAGCTCCGGGCGCTTTTTTCCCCGCCGCCGCGCTCTCCGGAGCGTTCTTCTGATAGCGTTCCGCCAGGGCCTTCAGGTACTTCAAATCGGCATCGGTGAAGCCGTCGATCCCCATGGTCTGGAGGAGGTCTTTCCCTTCCGCCGTCTTCCCGAAGCTCTTGAGCGCCGCCGACAGCTTGGCTTGTTGCTCGGCCGGCAGCCGCTCCCCGAACGCCACCACCACCGCGACTGGGTACGACCGGGTGGTATGGATCGCCTCCAGCTCCTTGGCCGCTTCGAGCTGCTTCAAGCCTTGATATTCGCGATGGCTCATGAGCACCGCGTCCTGCCGGCCCTTGGCGACCTCGCGGTAGCCTCGGGAAAACAATTTGACGGGCTGGACCTTCCACTCCCTCGGCCCTCCCGCCGGCGCGGCGCCTTGGTCAGCGAAGCCGAAGAGGATACGCTCGACGAATTCAAGCTCGAGGAGGGTGGTTCCGGTCACCGCTTTATCCTTCAATCCGGCCAGGTCCTTGAAAGCTCCCTTGCGAGCCACCAGGTGGAACGGCTCCGCGGGGCTGCTGAAGAGGAGGGGCTGGAGGGAGAGATCGCCGGCATGCTTGAGATAAAAGCCGAGGCTGACGATCCCGAAGAGTGGCTGCTTCTCCTGCGCGGCCTTGAGCCCTTCCTTCTCGTCGTTGTGGTACTCGCCGGCCGGGACTTCCGGGCCGCCGGCCTGCCGGATCACCTTGCAAAAACTGCTCACAAACCCCCTGGCCTCCTCGGTGGTTCCCGGATACCCCGGCTGGATGAACACCATCGGCTTTTCCGCCGCCTGGGTCCTGGGCTCGGGGGCGGCCGAAAGGCCGCTCAGGACCGCCAGGAAGAGGGCGGCGGAGCCGTCAACGGACTTCATGATACCTTCTCCTTTCTACGAGCCTGAGGATCGCCGGCAGCACCACCACCGAGAACACCAGGCAGGTGAAGCACCCCAGCACCATCAACCCCCCCAGGCTGGCCACGCCTCGATGATGCGCCGGGAGCATCATGCCGAAGCCAGTGATGGTCGTGAGGAAAGAAAGCGCCACCGCCGTGCCGGTGCTCCGGGTGGCAATGGCGGCGGAGCGGTCTTCCCGGAAGCGATGGATGATATGCACGCCGCCGTCGACTCCGCAGCCGATGATGATCGGTATGGCGAAGAAGTTGGCCAGGTTGAAAGCGAGGTTGAAAACCGGCATCAGCTCCAGCAGCCACAACATCCCCAGAAGGATCGGGACCATCGCGAGTAGCGTAAACAACAAACTTCTGAAGTCAATCCAAATCAGCAGAAAGACCGCCACCAGGGAATAGAGGGCGGCCAGGATGAACCCCCGCTTCATGAGGCGAGTCGACTCGTAAACCTGCTCGGGGACGCCGGTGACGCGTCCATCCACCGATCGGGTCGCTTGGATGAACCGCTCCATGTTCTGCTCGTACCAGATGTTTTCCTTGGGATAGGCGTAGACCAGGAACTTCCCCCGGCGCGACACCACATGCTCCCGGATTTCCTGCGGCAGTCGATCCAGGGCCAGGGGCAGAGGATCCAGCAGGGGCTCGATCTCCGCCCGCGCCGAACGGAGCAACTCCAGCCAGCTTGATTGCAGCTTCGATAATCGCTCGCGGGCGGACGCCTTGTCTTCCTGAACCTTCTGGGCGATGCGGTCGATGGTCTCGGTCAAGCGCTCGAGGACCCTGGCCCCCTCGCCCCCCGAGCGCAAGGCGCCGCTGAGAAAGGAATCGAACCGGTCGAGCAGCGCCTCCAGGGCGGCGCTGAACTTGTCTATGTCTATCAGCTCCTTCTGAGCCTGTCCCCCCGTCTCCTTGCCGCCGCCAGGGCCCGGTTTTAAGTTCGCGCCGATCTGCCGGATGGCGGCCAGCTTCCGCTCCTGATCGTCAGGGAGGTAATCCAGAACGCTCTCTGTCTTGCCGATGACGTTCTGAAATTCCGGGCCGCGAAGCTGGCTCACCAGCCGGCGGACTTCATCGACGGAGTCGGCGATATAGGCGGCGTACCAGGTGGAAAAGTCCGACTTCTCGCTGATGAGATTTTCGAACACCACCGACTCCAGCCCCTTCGCCTGCAGCTCGAGCAGATTGGAATTGAAATGAACGGTTCGGAGGAGCGGCGAGCCGGCCAGGAGCAGGGCGGCGGCCGCCGGCAGGGTCCAGCCGGGGCGGTCGGCGGACAGGGCCAGGAACCGAATTCTTACCGGCGCCAGCTTGCCGATCGGCAAGCGCCAGCGGTCGGTGAAAAGGAGCAGCACCGGCAGCAAGGTGTTCATCGCCGCCATGCAGACCAGGACTCCGGTCCCGGCGATGAAGCCGAGCTCGGCCAGGCCTTTGAAGTCGACCAGCAAGCTGGTGTAAAAAGCCGCCGCCGTGGTGGTGGCGCTGGTGATGTTGCCCTTGCCCGCGGTCAGCAAGGCGCTGCGCAGAGACTTCTCGAGGTCGCCGGTGTGGTGGAGTTCCTCCTGATAGCGCGCGATGATGTGAATGCCGAACTCCGTTCCCAGGCTCACCAGCATGACGGCGAAGACGATGGAGAGCAAGTTGAGATGGCCCACGGTCGCGGTGACGATTCCGAAGGTGAGCGTGATGGCGATCGAGATCACCAGCCCGGTCAGGACCGGCCGCCGCAGGGCGCGGAAGAAAACCATGAAGAGGAGCGTCACGCCGAGGATCGCGAGCACGGTCGCCCACGTCATGTCGCGGTTGGTGGTCTCCATCTCATCGGCTTGCAGCGCCGGCCGGCCCGTGAGGCCGATCCGCTCTCCGGGAAAATCCTTCCGGATCCTTTCCAGGACTTCCCGGATGGCGCGCAGCGGCTCGCGGATCACCTCCAGGGTCTCGAAATTCTTCTTAGGAAGGATCTGCACGAAGAGAAGCTTGCCGGTGTAGAAGTACCCCTGCCCGGCGGCCTGCTGGAGGAGATCGCGCGGGACCAGGCTCTTCCAGGGTCCTTTTTCCAGGAGGTCCTTCAAGGGCGGTTCCGTCAACCGGCTCAAAAGATCGGCGGCGGAAATTCCCCTCGCCTCTTCCTGCGAGACCGCCGGCTCCCCGGCCGCGGCCTGCTCGAGGCCCGCCAGCATTTTTTCGAGCCCCTCGAGGGCCAGGCCGGCGAGCTCTGGATCCGCCTCGGCCAGCCGGGCGTCGAGGCGGCTGCTCACGAACTCGAGAAGCCGGGCGAGGCTCTCGACGGCGAGGAACTCCTGAACCTCTTTTTGATGCTCCGCCAGGAAGCCGGCGATCCGCCGCAGCAGCTCCTCCGGGAGGAAGAGCAGCCCGCTCCGCCGCGCAAACTCCTCCGGCACGCGGTAAAAGACCTTGTCGACGTGCTGGGTCAGCCCGCTGACCTCCTCGGCGACGCGGTCGGCCAGGCGCATGGCGGTCGGCAGGTCCTTGACCTCGATGACCACATAGAGATACTCCAGGTCGCCGAACTCCTTCAGGAACTCGAGGTACCGCCGGTTGTACTCCTGCTCGTTGGAGATCAAGTTGTCCTGATTGGTGTCGAACTGGAGCCACCGCCAGGCGGCCAGGCCGCTCGCCGCCGCGAGCGCGAGGTAAGCGGTCAGGATTTTGCCGGGATGGCGGAGGAGGCGGTCCGCCGTGGCGCCGAGGAGGCGGTCGAAAAAGTCATTGGGAGCTGGCATGTTGCAGGGGCGCAAGGAGAGGCGGATCAGTAGCCGGCGCCGGCTCTAGCATGGCTGGAACGATTTGCCTCATTTCTTGAAGTTACCATAAATTCCGTTTATCTTTACCGATGCGGAAGAGAAGAGATTAACAGATTATTATCTAAAAAAAAGTCAAAAATCTACCGCCCCTTGGCGAACATCAAGGATACAAATGCATGTCAAACCACCGTTTTTCCACCATTGAGGAAGCCATGCAAGCCATCCGGCAGGGCCGCGTCGTCATCGTCGTCGACGACGAAAACCGGGAAAACGAGGGAGATTTCATCGCCGCCGCCGCCAAGGTGACGCCCGAGATCGTCAATTTCATGGTCAGCCGCGGCAAGGGCCTCTTTTGCGTGACCATCCTGCCGGAGATCGCCGACCGTCTGCGCCTCCGCCCCTCGGCGGACGTGAACACCGCCCTGCAGCGGACGGCGTTCACGGTGCCGGTGGATGCGCGCACCTGCAAGACCGGGATCTCCGCCTTCGAGCGGGCCGAGACGGTCAAGGCCATCATCAACCCCCGCACCCTCCCGGAGGATCTGGCCCGGCCCGGGCACGTTTTCCCGATCGTCGCCCAGGAAGGCGGGGTGCTGCGCCGCGCCGGCCACACCGAAGCCTCGGTGGATCTGGCGCGCCTGTCCGGACTTTTTCCGGCCGGCATCTTGTGCGAAATCCTCGATGAGGATGGAAGGATGGCGCGCCGCGACCGCCTGCTGGAGATCTCCCAGCAGTTCGGCTGCCCCATCATCACCATCGAAGAGCTGATCCGATACCGCCGCGGCCACGAGCGGCTGATCTCGCGGGTGGCCGAGGTCGACATGCCGCTCCGCTTCGGCGACTTCAAGATGATCTACTACGAGGTCAAGTACGAGAAGCAGGAGCCGTTCGCGCTGGTGCTGGGCGACTTGAAGAAGTCCGAGGGCCCTCTCGTCCGCATGCACTCCGCCTGCTTCACCGGCGATGTGCTCGAGTCGCTGCGCTGCGAGTGCGGCGACCAGCTGCGCATCGCCCTGCAAATGATCGCCCAGGAGGGGGTCGGAGCGCTGGTTTACCTGCCCCAGGAGGGCCGCGGCATCGGCCTCAAGAACAAGATCCGCGCCTACAAGCTGCAGGAAGAGGGGAAGGACACCGTCGAGGCCAACCTCGCCCTGGGCTTCCGCGCCGACATGCGCGACTACGGCATCGGCATCCAGATCCTCAAGGATCTGGGCTTGAGCCGGGTGCGGCTCTTGACCAACAATCCGAAGAAGTCGGAATCGTTCATCTACTACGGCTACGAGCTGCACGTGGTCGACCAAGTGCCCCTCATCGCCCCGCCGGACCCGCACCGCGCCGATTATATCCGCGCCAAGCGCGACAAGCTGGGGCACCAGTTCCCCCCGGAAGGGCCTCAGCAGGAGGAATAATCCATGACCGCAAGATGGCATTTGCTGAAACGCCTGCTGCTCCCCCTGGCGATCCTCCCGGCCGCCAGGCCGGCGCTGATCGCGCAGGCAGCGGAGGAGTTTGTGCCCAGCGACTTCATCCGCTTCGTCGAGGAGGGGAAGCACGCCGGCCACCTCGACTCGGCCATCGTCACCTACCGCCGCGGCGATGGGGTGACGGTCCACCTGGCGGCCGCCCTGCACGTCGGCGAGAAGAGCTACTACAGGAAGCTCTCCGAGGCCTTCGAAACCTACGACGCGCTGCTTTACGAGATGGTGAAGCCCAAGGACCTGCCCGTGGCGGAGACCGGCCGCTCGCAGAGCGCCATCAGCATGTTCCAGCGCTGGCTGAAAGATGCCCTCGAGCTCGAATTCCAGCTCGACGCCATCGACTACACGCCCCGGAACTTCATCCACGCCGACATGGACCCGGACACCTTCTTCGCCCTGCAGAAGGAACGCGGTGAGTCGATCTTCACCCTGATGCTGCGGGCCCTGCAAAACGACCTGGCGCGGGCCAGCCGGGGGGAAAAGACCGCCCAGATCACCCTCATCGACCTCATCCGCATCTTCACCAGCAAGGACCGCTCCCGCGAGCTGAAGCTGGTGCTGGGCCGGCAGTTCGAGGACATCGAGGCCCAGCTCGCCGGCTTCGAGGGGGAAAAGGGTTCGGTCATCCTGACCGAGAGGAACAAGGTGGCCCTCAAGGTGCTCCGGGAGACCATCGCGCAGGGGAAGAAGACCATCGGCATCTTCTACGGGGGCGGCCACATGCGCGACCTGGAGGCGCGCCTGGTGAAGGACTTGGGCTTCCGGAAAGTCGACTCGCAGTGGCTGGTGGCCTGGGACATGACGGACATGAATGAAAAGCTCAAGCCCAAGCGGAAAGTCGAGAGGTTCTAGTTGCACTCGGGAACGAGCGGGCCGGCCAGCTCCTTCACGAAGAAGAGGCGGCCCGGCAGCGTGGGCATGAAGGTGGCCGGCAGCCAGCGGTCGGGCGGGTGATGGAGCGCCAGCCAGAGCGACAGCCCCTGCCACTGCATGCCGCGCCCCAGGGTCCCGTCGCAGCCGCCGATGGCCCGGTCGGCCTGGAGGAAGAGGCCGGGGCCGATGGTGTTGGCGAAGGCCGGCACGAGGGTGGTGCGGCTCTTGAAGCTGGTGATGGCGTTTTGCTCGATGGTCAAGGGATGGAGCCTGGCGCCCATTCGGAAATTCTGGGCGCGCCAGCCCGCCTCCTCGGCGAACTCGGCGGCGAAGTGCGGCTCCCAGAAAGCGATGTGGAGCGCCCGCCCGATGCCGTACACCACCACCAGCGTCGCGCCCCTCTGCCGCAGGGCGGCGAGGCGCTCGGGGTAGCCCGGCAGCTTCTCCCGCGTGGCGAAGTGTCGCTGCGCCGGCGGCACCGTCAGGGGGCCGAGGGGGCGGTAAAAGGCCTCCTCCATGGCGTTCTGGAAGGCGGCGGGATTCTCGGGGGGCAAGGTGTTCCCCTGGGCGTCGGACCACTCGTCCATGTTGAAGCCGTGGACATGGTCGCAAGAGGCCTTCCAGCGCTTCAAGATCTGCACCATCCAGCGGTACATGCCCATGGGGCCCACCGGCAGGATCAAGGCCAGCTCCTTCCCGGCCTGGCGCGCCTGGATGACCTGGTAGGCGATCTCGATCCCCATGCCCACCTCCAGGTCGGCCACCGTCGCGCAGGGCTCCGGGAAAAAATCCTGGTGCCAGTGGGGCTCGCGTTCGAGCAGGCGCTCCGGCGGACGGGAGGCGATCTCATCGATCCGGGCGAGGTTCCAGCCGGCCGGGAAAAAGCCCTCGAGCAGCGATCCTTCGATGGTGCTGACCAGATCCAGCTTCACAGCATCCTCGCTTTCTCTCCCAGCGCCGCGAGGAGGAGGTTTTCCCGGGGGTAGGCGTGGCCCAGGTGCTGGCGGAATCCCTCTGCAGCGGCCGCGCCGATCAAGGCGCCGCGCTGCTGGCTCCAGCGGCGCGCCGACTCGAGGTATTCGTCCATGCCGTGGTGAAGGCGCAGCCACTCCCGCTGCGAGGCGTGCCGGGCCAGCATGTCCAGCTTGAGATTCAAGACGCTCGAGATGTCAATCGCGAAGGAGGGCCGCACCGGTTGGCCGAAGAGGTCGATCCCCTCGATCGGATCGGCGTAATAAAGGCAGGGGATCTTGCCGCAGGGGGGCAGGTTGGCATCGAGCGCCGGCGCGTTGGGGACGGCGGCCCCGAAGCAGGCGGTGCGGGCGACCTTGGAGATCTCCTCGTGGTCGAGCAGGTAGTCGGCCGGGCTGTGGGTGATGACCAGGTCCGGCCGGACCTTCCTCAGCAAGCTGTGGGCCCGCCGCACCCCGTCCTCATCGTAAAAAACCCGCAAGTCGCGCCGCTCGAGGCAGTGAAAGGTTCCTCCCACCAGCCCGGCGGCGCTGGCTCCCTCCCGGCGCCGGATGGCGGCGATCTCGTCTGGCTGAAGGCTCGCCGCGCCCGCGTCGCCCGGCGTGGCCGCAGCGATGTGAACGGCCCAGCCTTTCGCGGCGAGCAGGGCCAGGGTGCCGCCGCAGAGGAACTCCGCATCATCGGGATGGGCCATGAGCGCGAGGATGGTTCCAGGTTTTTGCCTTTCAACCATGTTCGATCTCCGTATTTATCTGGTAATTATGAAGATGTCAAGACCCAAGAATGAAGACCGGCAGCAGGCCTCAATGGCATTTCCCGCATAAGGAAGCGATCGTCCCGTGCTTATCCTCCCCGGCGGGCGTAGCGCTGGAGCATAAGACGATGGCGCGGTCCGGCGGAACCTCCTCCCAGGGATCCTGGCCCGCGATCCAGCGGGCGCGGTGGAAGTGGAAGAGGCGCACCGGGCCCGGCTTGCCGTCCTCTCCTTTCGCCATCGCCCAGGCCTCGAGGCCGCTCCGCGCCGGCAGGGGATGGTCCGGCGGAGTTTTCGTGAAGGCATCCCGGATCAGGGCCCCCGGAGGGGGCGGCGGGATCGCCGGCGAGCTGGCGGCCAGGGCACTACTGCGAACCGCCGCGAGCAAGGGTTCGAGAGCTCGCGCCAGCCCGAGGTCGGCCCCTTGCGAGCGCTCGCGCAGGAACTCGGCGGCGCTTCGCAAATCGATCTCGAGCAGCCGGCGGCCGCGCTCCGCGAGCGGCTCGCTTCCGGAATCCCGCAACGCCTCTCTCTCCACCGCCTCGGCCAGGGCCTCGATTTCCGCCGCGTCGACGCGGGTGAACGCCTCCCGGGGCATGCAGGGGGCGTCGCCGCCGGCCGGCCCGGCCTCGAGGATGAAGAGGCGCTGGAACAGGCGGTTGGCGGCGTGAAAGGGATCGACATGGTAAACCGCCAGCGGCGGCCAGCCCGGCTCCGTGGGGCCGCCGATATAGTCCACGGGGATCGAGGGGGGGATTTCGTAGCAGGAGGCCAGGAAGAGGAGGGAGGCGGGCAAGAATGGAATGGCGTGTTGAAAAACTCTCGCGGCCACCGGGTTCAAAGTCCTGGATACAGCTTGGAGATCAAATTCAGCATCACCAGCAGGATCGCCGCCCCGGCAATCAAGTACACCGCAACCGGCAAAGCCCAGACCACCGCCATCACCTTCCGCCAGGCCGCCTCGGAGAGCCGCTCACCCGCCTCCTCGAGCGCCCGGTCCAGCGTGCCGGTGCGCTCGCCGTTGGCGATACCAAGGCGCTGGGGGCCGGGAAGGCCGCGCACCAGCCCGAGCCCTTCGGCGAAGCTTCTTCCCTCGGCCAGGCTGGCCTCGAGGCGGCGGAAGTCCTCGGCCAGGGGATGAAAAGCCGAAGCCCTGGCGACGAGCGGCAGGGCGTCGCGGAAGCTCAGGCCGCTCTCAAGGAGCAGCCCGAGCAAGGAAAGGCTCCGGCCCAGAGACAGACGGTACAACGCCGAGCCAAAAACCGGCATCTGGCGGAGCCAGTCAGCCAGTTTCCAGCGCAGCGCTGCATTTTGCTTCGCCTTATGGAAGAGCCACCAGCCTCCGCCCGCCACCAGGCCGGCCGGAATGAAGAGGCTCGTTTCCAGTAGCAAGTAAGCCCCCGCCCGCCCCTCCACCAGGAGAAAGAGCGGCGCCAGCCAGGCGAGGAGGAAGAGGATGGCAAGGGGGTACGCCGCCCTCAAGATGAGGGTCTTCTGGGCCTCGAGGCGGCGCTCGACTTCACTGGCCATCCTGCGCAGGAGGAGGGGGAGCTTGCCGGACCGCTCCCCCGCCTCGATGACCGCGACCAGATCGGGGGAGAGGGCGCCGGAAGCCTGCCGCAGCCCTTCGGCCAGGGAGGTTCCGGCGGCGAGACGGCTGAGAAGCTCCTTTGACAGCCGGGCGACGGCGCGGCGCGGGCCCGCGGCCAGCTCCTGGAGGGCGTCCCGGATGGGAACGCCGCTCTCCAGAAATACGGCCAACTCGCTCAGGAAGAGGCGAGCGTCAGAAAGCCACATGCGGGATCATCTTGGTTTGGAGCATCAACGGCCCGCCATGTTCTTCCTGCCGAACCAGTTGAACTCCGGCCGGGTGTAGACTTCGATGTCGCCGTTCACCTCGGTCTGGCAGGCCAGGCGGACCTCGTGCTCGTGCTCGATGTGGAAGAAGCTGAACTTGGTTCGCAGCCTTTCAAGGAGCCCCGGCTGGCTGGTGTTTTCCATGCCTTTCTTGATGTGGACGCGGCACTCGCCGCACTGGCCAAAGCCGTGGCAGTTCAAGAACCGGAAGATTCCTGGATAGAGCTGGATGCCGTGGTTTCGGGCGGCCTGGCGCAGGTTGGAGCCCGGCAGGACGTCGATTTCTTTGTTTTCACGAATGAATTTTATTTTAGGCATAAGCATCTTCCTGATCTCTTACAATTTTTGGCCGTCTTTAGTCTGCTAAAAATTGTAAGAGAATAATCAAAGCTTTGCAATCGCCTTGGCAAACGCCGTCAAGTTCTCCGTGGCGCCGAGCACCAGCATGATGTCGCCCTCCTCGAACCGGGTGGCAGGATCCGGCGCGATGACCGTCCGCCGCGGGGGGCCGCCGACTCCAGAACCGTTTTTTTGAATGCCGACGATGGTGACGCCGTACTCCTGCCGGATGTTGAGCTCGATGACGGTCTTGCCGACGAACGGGCGCGGGCACTGGACCTCGATGATGCCGGCGTCTTGAGAGAGCGCAAAATGCTCCACCAGCCCCGGCAGGGTCAAGTTCTTCACCAGGCGGTCGGCGGCGTCGCGCTCCGGAAAGATCACCTCGGTCGCCCCCACCACCTTGACGGCCTCCCCTTCATCCTGGTTGCGCACCTCGGCGATGATCCGCTTCGTCCCCTGCTGGCGGAAGAAGTGCACCGTCAGGATCATGGCGCCAAAATCCTTCGGCAGCCCCATGACCGCCACGTCGCAGGCAAAGGCGCCGACGCCGCGGAGCACCTCGCGGTCGCGCACGTCGGCGCAGACGGCATTGCTGACCGAATCGCGGATTTTCTGGATGAGGCTTTGATCTCGGTCAATGGCCAGCACCTCCTTTCCCGCCGCGAACAGGCTGGTGGCGGCGCGGTAGCTGAAAGTGCTCAATCCACAGAAGCAAAAGGACTTGGTCATGAGGGCATTTATCCTACCAGAAAGCGTTCCTCCGGGTAGCTGAAGGGCTCCTCCTTGCGGTAGCCGATGAACGAATCGGCGATGAGGAGCGGCCCCAGCCGGCCGATGAACATGCACAGGATGATCACGATCTTGCTGCCCGCCGTCAAAGACGAAGTTATGCCGGTGGACAGGCCGACCGTCCCGGAAGCGGAGGCGACCTCGAAGAGATGCTCCAGGAATCGCCCCCTCCCCCTGCCGACCGGGATGGCGGTCCCCTCCAGCCATTCCAGGATCAAGGTTGCCTGGAAGATGACGAAGAGGAACACCATGGTCAGGATCAGCCCCTTGTTGACCAGATCCCGCGGCAGGCTGCGCCGGAAGATCTCCACTTGCGATCGATTGTTGAGTCGCGAGCGGAACATGGCAAGAAACAACGCCGCGGTGGTGGTCTTGATCCCGCCGCCGGTCGATCCCGGGGAAGCGCCGATGATCATGAGCAGGATCAAGAGAAAGAGCGAAGCGTTGGTCAGCCGGCCGACTTCGACGGTGTTGAATCCTGCAGTGCGGGCGGTGACGGAGAGGAAGAGGGCCGGCCAGAATCGTTTTGACAGGGGGAAGCCGGTCATGGCGTTGGACCACTCGAAGACCGCGAAAGAGCCGGCGCCGAAGAGGATGAGGGCGGTTGTGGTCAGGAGGACGACGCGCGTGTGCAAGGTCAAGCCGCGCCGGACGCCCCCGAGGAGCCGCCGCCAGAGATCGCTGAACACCACGAAGCCCAGCCCTCCGGCCACGATCAAGCCCATGATGGTGAGATTGACCGCCGCATCCTGCTGGTAACGCGCCAGGCTGTCGGAAAACAAGCTGAAGCCGGCGTTGCAGAAGGCGGAAACGGCATGGAAGATGGCGAACCACAGCGCCTGGGAAGCCGGCAGGTCGGCGCGGAACCGCCAGAAGAGGATCGCCGCGCCGAGGGCTTCCCAGAACAAGGTGAAGAAGACGATCTGCTTGAGGAGCTGCCCCGGCTCGGTGGCGCCGAGCTGGCCATGGGTTTCCTCGAGGAGCCTGCGGCCGCTGAGGCCAAGCTGGCGCCGCCCGACGGTGAGGAGGATCCAGTTGGAAAAGGTCAGGATCCCCAGGCCGCCGAGCTGGATCAAGACCAGGATGATGACCTGCCCCCTGAAAGTGCAGTCCGCCCCCGTGTCCACCACCGTGAGCCCCGTGACGCAGACCGCCGAGGTCGAGGTGAAGAGGGCGGCGAGGAAGTTCACCTTCTCCGGCCGGGCGAAGCTGCCGGGAAAAAGGAGGAGGGCGGCGCCGGCGCCGATCAGCGCCAGGAAAGCCAGCAGCAGCTGGAAGCTGGGGCGCTGGAGCGGCGCCTTGAGGAATTCACGCATGCGAGTGTCCTTCCCGGCCCGAGATCACGATTCCAACCCCGGCGTCAGCATTTACTCAGACGCGGATCGGCGATGGGGCCATAAAACTCCGGCCGGCGGTCGGCGAACCGGTCGATGCTGTGCTTTCCCGGCACGCGGATGATCTTCTTCACCCGCGCGACGGCGGGATCGATGGGGGCCAGCAGGATGGTCTCCGAGCCGCCATCGGCCTCCGCCAGGGTGCGGCCGTGGACATCGACGATGCGCGAGAGGCCGATGAAGCGGAAGCCCCGCTCCTCCCCGACGCGGTTCGCCGCCAGGTAGTAGACGACGTTTTCGAGGCCGCGGGTGTTCACGCCGTAGAGGGCGAACTCCTCCGCCCCCTTGGGCCAGTTGGTCGGCAGGACGATCAGCTCGGCCCCGAGCAGGGCCATGACGCGGGCCGACTCCGGGAAGCCGCCGTCATAGCAGATGTTCATGCCCAGGCGGCAAAGCCGCAGGTCGTGGACGGCGAAGGGCTGGTCCCCGGGGCTGACGAACTGGTCGAGGCCGAGGCAGGGGAGGTGGGCCTTGCGGTAGCCGGCGATGAAGCCCTCCGGCCCCACCAGCGCCAGCGCGTTGAAGAGGCGGTCGCCGGCGCGCTCGACGAGGCCGAAGACGATGTGCGCGCCGAGCTCGCGGCCAAGGCCGGCCATCCGGGCCGTCGCCGGTCCGGGAAGAGGTTCGGCATGCTCCATCGCCTCTTGCCGCGACTCGAAGCAGTAGCCGGTGAGAGCGCACTCGGGAAAAACCACCAGGCGCGCGCCGGCGCCGGCCGCCCGCCGGGCGAAACCGGCCATCTGCGTGAGGTTTTGCTCCTTCTCGCCGATTTTTACGTCCATCTGCACCGCCGCCGCCTGGAAAGGGGGCGGCGCGGGGCTGGCCGGTGGGACGAAATTCTGGTGGGTGACGGGCATATGCTATTTCCTTTGAAAGGATTTTCCGTATCAGCAATGAGCCGCTTTTTTACCATAGATCAATTCGAATAAAAAGTGGCAAGATATTGGGATGGATGGCTGTCAACTCACCCCGAACTTTTCCATGGCCGCCTGCCGGATCTTCCTCAAATCGAGCTTGCCGGTTCCCAGGAGCGGCAAAGCGTCGACGCGAAGGAAGCACTCGCGCTTCGGGATCCAGAGGTTGGGGAGGCCGGCTTCCGGCAGCCGCTCGAAGAGCTTGGCAAGCTCCGCTTCGCCCAGCTTGTGCACCACCGCCAGCTTCTCCCCCTTCTGCGCATCCGGGATCGAGGTGACGGCCAGGACCTGCTCCCTGGCCTCGAGGAGCTGGTGCAGCGCCTCCTCGACCTTGAGATGCGGCACCATCTCGCCGCCGATCTTGGCGAAGCGCGCCAGGCGGTCGGTCAAGGTGAGGAAGCCGTCGCCGTCCATGGCGGCGATGTCGCCGGTGATGTACCAATCGCCTCGCCGCACCTCCCCCGTCAGGTCAGGCCTGCCGAGGTAGCCGCGCATGACGTTGGGGCCCTTGACCAGGAGCAGGCCTTCCACGCCGGTCTTTCTGGGCTCGAAGGTCTCCGGATCGACGATGCGCACGCTCACCCCCGGCAGGGGGTGGCCGATTCCCGGCTTCTTCCCCACCTGGCGGATGCCGCGGCCTCGATAGTCGGGGACGTTGACGGAAATGAGCGGCGAGCACTCCGTGGCGCCGTAGCCCTCCAGCGGCTCGATGCCGAACTTCTCCAGGAAGGAATCGCGCACCGCCGGGGTCAGCTTCTCGGCCCCGGTGACCACGTAGCGCAGGCTGCCGAATTCGCCGGGCTCGCAGCGGCGGATGTACCCTTGCAGGAAGGTGGGAGTGGTGAGGAGCATGGTGACGCCGTGCTGCTTCGCCAGGTGGCCGATGACGCGGGCGTCGAGGGGATTGGGATGGTAGGCCACCGGGAAGCCGGCGAGGAGCGGCGTCCACAGCGCGCAGGTGTAGCCGGTCGAGTGGAAGAAGGGGAGGACGCCGAGCATGCAGTCCTTGGGGGTGAAGGAAAACACCTGGGCGACGGCCTGGATGTTGGAGAGGATGTTGAAGTGCGACAGCTCCACCCCCTTGGGCTCGCCGGTGCTGCCGCTTGAGAAGATCACCGTGATGAGGTCATCGACCCCTGCCGGCCGCGCGCCGACGTGGCGCCGGAGGAGGCCCAGCGGGAAAAACAGCCCGGCGATGGCGGCGGCCAGCTTCTCCCCTCGACCGCCATCCTTGGCGAGGTCTTCGAGGAAAACCGCCTCCCCCGGCACCTCCACCGGGAGCTTCTCCAGGAAGGCGCGCGCGGTCAGCACCTTGCGGATGCCGCATTGGCGGGCGGCGGACCGCATGGACTCGGCGCCGGCGGTGTAGTTGAAGTTGACCGCCGGCTTGCCGAGCATGGAGGCGGCGACGTTGGCGATCGAGCAGCCCACCGAAGGCGGCAGGAGGATGCCGGTCATGGGCTCTTCGCCGAAGGCTTTCGCCAGGCGCCGCGCCAGGAAGACCGCCCCCGCCAGGAAACCGGGGCGCGAGATCCTGGCGCCGCTCGAGTCGACGGCGGCGAGATGGAAGGGACGGCGCCGGAAGTACCGCACCATTATCCACGGCAGCGGCAGCTGGCCCTTCCCGCGAAGGAGGAAGGTGTCGCTCCCCAGCTCGGCGACCGCCTGCCGGATCTCGGCCACCGGCGTCGCCGGCGGCAGCGGCTTTCCGAAAGCCAGGGTCACCGGATAGGGGAGGCGGCGCGGCCACTTCCAGAAGAACTTGCGCTCCTCGAAGCTGAAGATGCTCCCCCACACCCGGTCGAGGTAGACGGGGATCACCGGCGCCGGGAAACCTTTCAAGATCTTCTCGACGCCGCTGCGGAAGGGGAGCAGCTGGCCGGTGCGGGTGATCTGGCCTTCGGCAAAGATGCAGACCAGCTCGCCGCGCTCGAGCGCCTGGGAGGCCTCCTTGAGCGACGCCACGATTTGTCTCGGTCCATCGTCGGGGGAGATGGGAATGACGCGGAGCGTCCTCGCCAGCCAGCGCAGGCCGGGGATTTCGGTGAAGCCCTTGTAGACGATGAAGCGGATGAAGCGGTGCGTCGAGGCGAGGATCAAGAGGCCGTCGACGAAGGAAGTGTGGTTGGCGACGAGAAGGGCCGGCCCGTGAAGGGGCAGGTTCTCGCGGCCGGCAATGCGGATGCGGTAAACGGTGTTGGTGAGGAGCCAGAAGAGGAAGCGGAAGAATGCTGCCGGAAGGAGGTAGAAGACGTAGATGGTGGCGAGCACCGTGCCGAGGCCGGCGACCAGGATCGCTTGCGAGGCGTCCAGCTTCAAAACGCGCATCAGGCCCCAGACCGCCGCGGTGGCGAGGAGCATCCCCGAGAAGGAGGCGACGTTGACGCCGGCGATCGCCCGCCCCTTCTGATCGTCGGGGGCCTCCTGCTGGAGGAAGACGTTCAAGGGGACGATGAAGAGGCCGCCGGCGAGCCCCAGGAAGAAGAGCGCCAGGAGCGCCCAGAAAAAGCCGGCCTTGGCCCAGAACATCAAGATCGAAAAAAAGCCCATGCCGAGGGAGCCGATGGGGACCAAGCCCATCTCCGCCTTCTGCCTCGACAGGTAGCCGGCGAGGAAGCTTCCCAGGCCGATGCCGACGGCCACCCCGCCGCGCAAGTTGCCGGTGGAAGAAAAATCAAGGCCCATCACCTCCTGCCCGTAAAAGATCAGGGTGCAGTCGAGCAGAACCCCCAGCGACCAGAAATAAGCGATCCCCAGGGCGACCAGGCGGAGGTCTCGGTTGGGAGCCAGCGCGCGCAGGCAGTTGGCGATTTCCGGAAGGGGATTGATCACCGCCTTCCGGTCCGGGGCGGCGGGGGAGAGCTTGCGGATGGATAGACTCGCACCCCAGCCCAGGACCGCCAGCAGCACGAGCGGCAACGGCCCCCAGAACAAGGGAAATTGAGCCTCCTCGAGCCATTGATACAGCGCCGCGCTGGCGACGGTGCCAGCGATGATGGCGAAGAAGCTGGTGAGCTCGAGGATGCCGTTGGCGCGCGACAGCTCCGGCGCCTCGAGCAGCTCCGGCAGGATGCCGTACTTGCTGGGGCTGAAGAGGGCGCTGTGGACCGCCAGGAGGAAGAGGACGGCGATGAGGAAAAAGACGTTTTCGAAGTAAAATCCCAGGACGGCGGCGAGCATGATGAGCACCTCCACCGCCTTGAGCGCCGCCACCACCGAGCGCTTGCTGAAGCGGTCGGCCAGGTAGCCGGCGTGCGTCGAAAAGAGGATGAAGGGAATGAGGAAGACGGCCGAGGCCGCCAGGATGATCTCGACCTTGCTCCTGGCGACCCGGTCGAAAGCGAAGCCGGCCAGGAATCCCTTGAAGCAGTTGTCGTTGAAGGCGCCGGTGAACTGCGCGGCGATCAAGCTCCAGTAACTTTTGCGGTCGGAGAAGGACATAAAGCTCAATCCTGAGATCTTTTCTTTTTCCCCTCAGAAGCCTGTGGCGGATCCTTCGCCTCGCCCCACTTCGTTCCCCGGCGCAGATCGAAGCAGATCAGCCGGCGCTCGTCGCGCGCGTAGAGGCGCCCGGACGCCAGGACCGGCGCGATCCAGCAGGGGGCGCTCAACACGCGGCGGAGGCGCGAGATCTCCCGGTAAGCCCGCGTGGACGCGGCGGCGAGAATGAGGTCGCCGCGCTCGCTGAGGATGATGAACCTGCCGTCGGCGAGGATCATCGAGCCGCGCCCCAGATTCTCCTCCTGCCAGCGCACCGCGCCGCTTTCCATGGCGACGCACTTGAGGATGCCCTCGGGCTCGTGGCGGCCATCGAAGCCGATCAAGCAGCCGTCGAGGCAGAGGCTGGTGGACCAGTGGGTGCTCAGCGCCGGGCTCCGCCACAGCTCCTCGTAGCCGCCGCCGGGGAGGATCTTGAGGAGGAGGCCGCCGGTGCGGTAGCTCGCCGAGACGAAGACGCGGTCGCCGTCGACGGCGGGCGTCGCCGCGTTGACCGACTCGTAGGCGCGCGAGCGGAAGTGGATGAACCAGCGCTCGGCCCCCGATGCCGGATCGATGGAATGGAGGCCGCTCTTTCCGAAGACGAAGACGTGGCGGCGGCCGTGAATGGTGGCGGCGATCGGGGTAGCGTAGCTCGCCCCGTCCTGAGTGGCCTTCCAGCGCCAATCGCCGGTTTTCTTGTCGCAGGCGACGATGCCGGCCTCCGGCCCGCCGGCGTTGATGATGAGGAGGTCCCCCTCGACGAGCGGGGTGGCGCCGGTGCCGAAGAAGTTCTTCGGCACCCGGTGCTCCTCGTCGACGGCGCGCTTCCAGATCACGTCTCCGGTCTTCAAATCGAGGGCGTGCAGCTTCCCTTGAACGCCGAACGTGAAGACCGTGTTCCCGTCGATCGCCGGGGTGGCGCGCGGGCCGCCGTTGTACCCGTAATCGTCGGCGTAATCGCAGGGGTAGCTGAAGCGCCAGCGCCGCTCCCGGCCAGCGAGGGGATTCAGGCAATCCACCACCTCCTCGGCGCCGACGCGGTGGAAGAGGATGAGCGCGCCGCCGGCCAGGGAAGGGGCGGCGTAGGTCTCGCCGCTCTGGATCTCCCACACCCGCGGCGGCCCCTCCTCGGGCCAGCGCTCGAGCAGGCCGGTCTCCCGGGAAATCCCGTTCCCCTCCGGCCCCAGGAAGCGCGGCCAATCGGCGGCGCCGAGCCAGGAGGAGGTCAGAGTCCATGAAAAATAAACCAGAAGGGCCCGTTTCATGCAGTTACCGGAAGTGAATTTTTCAGGGCAGGACGCTTCTGCCGCCTGGTGGTTGATATCGGCCATCTCCATGTCTCTCAAGCAGGGGGCGTGCCAGCCGTTCTTTATTTCCAAAAACCGTTTCGGAGCAGCTCTTTAGGGTCTCCAGGAGCCCAGGGGACAGGAGCTGCCTTTGGGCAATCCAGGCTCGAAAGCCGGCAAAATATGCCCATGTCACTCTCCCAGGTCCATCCCCACCCCCAGGAAGAAGGTCACGTCGGGGGAAGTCACAAACACCAGATCCTCCGCAAATCCCAGCATGCCGCTCAGCCGCTCGCCGGCGCGGAAGCGGATGCCGCCGGCGATCTCCACCTGGGGGTGGCGCAAGGTTTTCAAGTCATCGTCGATGAACGGGCTCTGGGACCCATCGACCTGCACCAGGAAGGCCACCTGGGGGAAGACGCGCCACTCGAGCGCCGCGACGCCGTTGGGGACGGGGCGCAGCGACAGGCCGTTGACCTCGAGGCGGGCCGGCGTGGTGAAGAAGCGGTAGTCGAAGTTGAGGTAGAGGGTGAAGTCCCAGAAGCTGCGCTCCAAGAGCAGGCCCGCGGCCCCATCGACCCCGCCGTTGCCGATCCAGCGGGCCTCGCTTCCCGCCGGCAGCTCCAGCCCGCCCCGCAGCGCCAGACCGAATCCGCCGCGGCTTTCCTCGAGCAGCTGGCACTTGACCTGAAGCGGCACGTCGGCGATGGCGAAGCCGGTGGAATTTTCTCGCAGGACCTCCCGGCCATCGACGCGGAGCGTCTCATCGAATCGGAAGGCCTGGCGGTCATCCCGGACCGAGCCCGTGAGGTCGTGAATCCCCTCGACGAGGCGATCCAGGAACCCCGGCCCGGAAGCGTGAAAGGGGATTTCGACGCTCAGATCCAGGCCTTCCCAGATGCCGTAGCGCAGGAAGATGGACCAGCGCAGGAATTCCCCGTCAAAAAGCCCCAGGTCCTCGCCGCTGGCGCCGAAGTGCTGGTCGGCCCGCTGGAGGCTGGCGTACTGGCCCAGGGTGAACAGGGTGAAGCTCCCCGGCTTGAGGGCCTGGGCCCGGTCCGCTGTAGGCTGATAGAAAGGCAGAAACAAGGGATGGAGGTTGCGCCGGGGATAGGGGCCGAAGGGGGCCTTGGCGGGCGGCCCGGTTTCCTCGGCAGCAACCCCCACGATCCCCGAGATCAAAACGCCGAGGGTGATGAGCCCCTGGTAAAATATCGGAGGGCGAATGCTTGCACCGTTTTTCACGCCGGTGGAGAATAATCGTTATTGAAGCGCTGAGCAATCAACAAATGGAGCCGGCGGGATGAGCCGTCAGCAAAACGAAAAATTGCCGCTCGAAGAAGGGCTGAAGAGGCTGGAACAGGCCCGCCGCCCGCTCTTCCGGGAGCTGGAGCGGCTCCTCAAGAATCCCAACTACTTCCGCGGCGAGCCGCCGCACCTCTGCTGCACCCGAGCGCGCAACCAGATGCGCATCACCCCTCTCGAGGCCCAATCCATCGCCCGCGCCCTGGAGACCGTTCCGGAGCTGCGCCAGAAGCTCCCTCAGATCCGCCAGCGCACTGAGGAGGAGCTGAAGCGGCTCGTGGACGGCACCCGGCGGCAGAACTTCCAGTGCCCGCTCCTGGAGGGGACGAAGTGCCTCGTCCACGACGCCGCCAAGCCCATCGGCTGCACCGCCTGGAATCCCGGCCGCGACTTCACCACCGCCGGCTGGCGCGCCTTCCTGCAGCGCGACTTCCTCAACAACCTGGTTTACGGCCCGAACTGGAAGCTGAGGGTCATTCCCTTGTGGCTGGCGCGGGTGCTTTCACCGTGTCCGCGGCAGCCCTGGACTTCCCCCGGCCCAGGACGATGAGAACCGCCCCGATGACCAGGACCGCTCCGCCGATAACCATCGGCAGGTAGTAATTCTGATCGAGGGTTTTCAAGCCAATTATTATGGGGATCGAGGAGATGATGACCACCACCCAGCCGATCAGCTCCATGAACGTCCCCGTCTTGATGAGGCTGGCGCCGCAGCCTGGGCACCTGGTGACGCCCTCTTCGACTTTCACACCACATTTCACGCAATCGGACATGGGGTTCACTCCAGAGATATTCCTTGAACCTTTGGTTGTTTTAGAAGGCAGTATATTATCGGCCAGCTCGGCCGGATACCACATTAAAAACTAGCGCAGCTTCGCCGCAAACCGACGAGCCTTTTTATCCAAAAACTTTCCAGGACGGCTAAAAAGCTTTGTGATTCCTGGGAGCTGCGCAGGCTGGCGGCTGGCGACTGGCGGCTGGCGCCAGCCAGTAAGCAGAATGTACTGGGGCGATGGAAAAACTTGCTTCAAGTGTTAAGATGTTGCAACAGCAAGGCAGCTAGTGACAGTCACTAGTTTTCATCTCGGTCAACGTCGTCGTGCCTGCGCTCCTGGCGGGGGACGTCGTCCTCCTCAAGCACAGCGCCCGGATCCCCCTCTGCGGCCGGCACTTCGAGGACGCCTTCGGCCATCTGGAGGTTCCGGGCCTCGTGACCAGCCTCATCCTCACCCACGAGCAGACGGCGAGCCTGATCGCCGACCGCCGCATCGACCACGTCGCCTTCACCGGCTCGGTGGAGGGGGGGCAGGAGATTTACCGCTGCGCCGCGGCGCCCGGCTCCTTCTCGGCGGCCAGCGCCTGCCCAATACGCGCGGCAACTTCTTCCCGCCCACCCTGCTCGCCGGCGTTCCCAACGGCGCCAAGATCATGCAGGAGGAGAGCCTCGGGCCGGTGGTGCCGGTCCAGAAGGTGAAGATTGAAAGCGGTTCGGGGCTTTAAAAGACAGGAGTTTGGCGCGCGCCTCGCCCGTGGTTATAATTTTCCGGAATGAACGAAGTCCAGGTCCTGATTGTCGGCGGGGGCCCCATCGGCATCGCCTGCGGCGTGGAGGCGGGCAAGGCCGGCCTCTCCCACGTGGTGATCGAAAAAGGCTGCTTGACCAGCGCCATCCACCGCTTTGCCGCCAACCTCATCTTCTTCTCGACCCCCGACCTACTCGAGATCGGCGGCGTCCCCTTCATCATTTCCGGACCGAAGCCGGCCCGCGGCGAGATTCTGGTCTACTACCGGCGGGTGGCCGAGCACTTCCGCCTCAACCTCCAGCTTTACGAAAAGGTGAACGAAATCCGGCGCGGGAGCGATGGGTGGTTTGTGATCGAAAGCAGCCGGGGCCGTTACGCCGCGCGGCATGTGGTCCTGGCCATCGGCTTTTACGACCACCCCAACCTTCTCAGCATCCCCGGCGAGGATCTCCCCAAAGTCTCCCACTACTACCACGAGCCCCATCCCTACTACCGCCAGAAGGTGGCGGTGATCGGCGGCCAGAACTCGGCCGCCGAGGCGGCCCTCGACCTCTGGCGGAACGGCGCCGAGGTGACCTTGATCCACCGCCGCGAGCAGCTCGGCGCCACCATCAAATACTGGATCCGCCCGGACATTGAAAACCGCCTCCGCGAGGGAAGCATCCGCGCCCTGTTCAACACCGAGGTGGTGAGAATTGATGACCAGGGCCTAACCATCCGGAACGGCGGCGTCCTCGCCGCCATCGAAATCGACTTCGTCTTTGCCTTGACCGGCTACCATGCCGATTTCGACTTCCTGGAGCGGGCGGGGGTCTGCCTCGATGGGGAGATGAAGAAGCCGTCCTTCAATCCGGCCAGCATGGAGACCAACATTCCGGGGATGTACATCGCCGGCGTGGCGGCAGGCGGCAAGGACGCCAACAAGATCTTCATCGAAAACGGCCGCGAGCACGCCCGGTTGATCGTGGAGGACATCCTCCGCAAGCTCGCCTAGTCGCCTGGCAAGGCCGCCCGGAACATGTGCTCTATGGGGAAATGCCGTAGGCCGGCCGTCTTCCTTGGCCAGGGCGGCCCGCAGCTTCACGGTTCGGAGCCGCGGCAAAGCTCGCCAGTCTACGACGAGAGCTTTCAAAACACCTAGGGTGCCATACACCCCGAGTAAAAAAACTTTTTGGAGCCTTTTGGCGGTGCGATTTGCACTTTGGAATTTTTTAAAAATCGACCCTTTTTTTCATCCTCGTCAGGATTACCCGCTAACCTTGGTAGGCCCAAAAATCAGGGACAGCCACTATTATTATAAGTAAAGGGTGGCTGTCCCTGATCTTCCGCAGATTCAAGCCGGATGAGCCTTCATCGCCTGCAGGATCCGCCGGCCGAACTTGCGCAGGCGGGCCGGGCCCATGCCGGGGAGGGCGGCGAGGTCGCCGAGGTTGTCCGGCTTTTGCCGCAAGAGCTCCTCGAGGAGGCGGTTCGGAAAGATGCCGTAGGCCGGCCGGCCTTCTTCCTTGGCCAGGGCGGCCCGCAGCCGCCTGAGGCGGGCATCCAGCTCCTTCTCCTTCCCGCTGATGCCGGAAAGGGGATGTGCGCCCATCGCCGCCGGGACGGGCAGGCGCTCGCGCCCCTCGAGGGCCCTCAAGCCTGCGGCGGTGAAGTCCAGGGCGGCCTCTCCATCCCCGGCCAGCTCCAGGTAGCCTTCGGCGAGCAAGGCGTCCACCCGGGCCTCCACCCAGGCGATGGGCAGCCCGCTGAAAACCCCGAACTCGGGAATGCCGGCGCGGGCCGGCTCGAGCCATCGGCCGGGCGCGAAGCCCCGCAAGAGGGAGAGCAGCAAGCGGCGCCGCAGCGGCTGGGGAAACGCTTTTTTCGCGGCGGCGAGCAGGGAGAGGACGACGCGCAGCACCGCCTGGTGGAATGCCTCCGCCGCGGGGAGCTGGCGGGGGGGGGTTTTGAGCGAAGATTTCTTGACCATGGAAGGGACTCCTTCGGTTGGATGGGAACCGGAGCCCCCGAAAGGGAGGGCCGGAGGGCGAGCAGGGCAAGGTTAAATATTTAACCGTAAAAATCAGGGACAGCCACTATTTTTTTAATTGAGCCAGCCCCGAAGCCTCGCGACCCGGCGGTCGGCCTGCAGGGCCAGGGCGGCCGCGGCGGTGGCGTAGATCCTTCCGCCCACCGGCCCCCAGCGGTCGTCGGGCTCCCAGCTGCCGCGCTGGCCGCCGCTGCGGAGCTGGCGGACGAGGAGAGCATCTTTCCCCTCGCGGAGCCGCGGCGCCAATCCGTGCGCGCTGGCGGCGGAGACGAAGAGCAGCTCGCCGTAGTAACCGGGGCCGGGCTCTGGACCGCTCGCGGCGGCCAGCCGCAGGCGGTCCTGCCAGAGCCGCCTCAGCTCCTCCGGCACCAGGGGCCGGCCGCCCGCCAGGGCATCGCAAAAAGCGGCCGAGGCCAAGAGCACGCCGGCCCCCTCGGGGAACTCGCCCGGCCGCCGGTAGCCGATGCGCCCCGAGCGGTCGGAGACCGAGGCCAGCCACTGGAAGCCCCGCTCGATGGACGGGGAGAGGCCCTCGAAGCCGACGCCGCGCGCCAGGATAAGCGCCTGCAGCGGCCAGAAGGTGAGGGCGGTGTTGGGCTCGGCGGCCCCGCCCAGATAGCCCCAGCCGCCCGAGGAGGACTGCTGGGAGCGGATCCAGCGCAGCGCCCGGCCCAGAGGCTCGCGGAGATGGGCTTTGCCGCCGCTCCCCACTCCCCAGGCCTCGAGCAAGGCGACGGTGGCGATGCCGTGATTGTACGGCGAGGCGAAAAACTCCGGGCCGAAGAGCCCCTCTGGACCCTGCCGCTCGAGCAGCGCTTGAACGGCCTTATCCGCCGCCGCCGGGAGCCGCTCCCCTCCGCGAACCGATCCCAGGTATGCCAGGAGGCCCAAGCCGGTGAGCCCCACATCGTAGCGGCCATCGCCGCCCCAGCGCGAGGCGCTCCACAGGCCGCCCGGCTCCTGCGCCGCGCCGAGCCAGGACAAGGCCTGGTTTTCAGCCGAGCGGACCGCACTTTCTCCGCCTTCCCCCGGCGTTTTGGTCCCCGCCCACCGGAAGCCGAGCCCCAGCGCCAGCAGGATGAGCGAAGCGACGAGGAGCAGCACAGCCGCCGCCCGATGCCATCGGCCAAAGAGCCTGTCCCGAAAGTCGCTCCGAGGCCCCGGGCACCGCCCCGCAAATCGGGGTGGTCGTCCCGGCTTTCGCCGGGCGGTGCCCGGCGAGAAGGCGCCAGACAAGGGCGAGAAGCGAGCATTCGCGCAGCTTCGAGCGCCCGGAGGAGGCGGGCAACCCGAAGGGGTCGCCTCCGAGGGCTGCCCGAAGGCTCGCGCGGAGCGCGAGACCGAAGGGGGCCGACGCAGCCTTATTAACCGGAGAAATAAGGCGAGG
>JACQVS010000161.1 GCA_016209605.1 Planctomycetota bacterium | reverse complement strand
GAATTACAGACCCTATCCCAGTAGACCATTCGGGCTTCGGCCGGCTGCAAGCGCGCCATTCGGCGTCGGGCCTCCTCGCCTTATTTCTCCGGTAATAAGGCTTCGTCAGCCCGCCATGCCAGGCGCGCTTTAGCTCGGCCTCGGGCCTCGAAGCGCCTACCGGGATAGGCTCTTAGGCCGAGATCATTTCTCCTCCTCCGAGCGGGCCGCCTCCTCCGCCGCCTTGATAATCTCTCGAATCGCCTGCTCGGCCACCTTGCGGTCATCAAAGGGAACCTTCTCGCCCCGGACCTCTTGATAGGTCTCGTGGCCCTTGCCGGCGATCAGCACCGTGTCGCCGGGCTTGGCCATCTTCAGCCCCAGGGAGATGGCCTCCCGGCGATCCGGCACCATGGCCACCAGGTACGGGGATTCCATCCCCGCGGCGATCTCCTCCAGGATGGCGCCGGGATTTTCATTCCGCGGGTTGTCCGAGGTGATGATGACCTTGTCGGAGTGCTGCTCCGCCACCTGGCCCATCCTCGGGCGCTTCAAGCGGTCCCGGTTGCCGCCGCAGCCGAAGACGGTGATGATCCGCCCCGGGGTGATAGGGCGCAGGCCGCGGAGGACGGTGAGGAGGGCGGAGTCGGTGTGCGCGTAGTCGACAAAGATCCGGAAGCCGAGAGGATTGGTCACTTCCTCCAGCCGCCCCGGCGGCGGCACGGCCTGCTCGACCCCTCGCACGATGGCGGCCCTCTCGATCCCCTGCACCTCGGCGGCCGTGACGGCGGCCAGCAGGTTGAGCAGATTGTGCTCGCCCCACAGCGTCGACTGGAGCGGCAGGCCCTTCCAGGTGAGCGAGATCGCCTCGCCGGCGCACTGGACTTTTTCCACGCCATCTTCCATCGCCGGGCCAAACCAGTGCACGTCGGCTTGCGTCCGCTCGGCGATCTCCCTTGCCACCTCGTCGCCGCGCGGCAGCACCGCCGCCGCCTCTGGGGAGAGGTTTTCAAAGAAGCGGATCTTGGTGTTCTTGTAGTTCTCGAAGGTGCCGTGGTAGTCGAGATGCTCCGGAGAGATGTTGGTGAACACGCCGCAGCGGAACTCGATTCCGGCGATGCGCTCCTGCTGGATGCCGTGCGACGAGACCTCCATGACGGCGTGCGTCCCCCCCCGGTCAGAAAGGGTGCGCAAATGCCGCTCCATCTCGATGGCCGAGGGGGTGGTGTTGGCGGCGGGGAGGATCTCCACGCCGATCCGGATCAGCACCGTGCCGAAGAGGCCGGACCGCCTGCCGGTGGCTTGAAAGATGGAAAACAAGATCCAGGAAGTGGTCGTTTTCCCCTTGGTCCCGGTGATGCCCGTCACCGCGACCGAACGGGAGGGGTGGCGGTAAAAGGCGGCGCACAGCCGGCCCAGCGCCGAGCGGGCGTTGGAAACCGGAATGAACGGCACCTGGCGGGAGGACCAGTGCGTCGGCTTGCGCTCGCCAATGACGGCTATGGCCCCGGCCCTGACCGCGTCCGGGATGAACGCGTGCCCATCGACGCGATCGCCGGACACGGCGACATAAAGATAGCCCGGCTTGACGTTCCGAGAATCGGCGGTGATGCCTTGAGCCTCGATATTCTTGAAGCGCGGGGACAGCTTCAGCCAATTTCCCCCAAGCTCGGTGAGCTTCATGGTCCTCTGCTCCTCTCTTCTTTTCTGCTCAGGCGCTCAAAACCGGCCGTTCTTCGAGCCGGTGGCGGCTCCATTGACGGATCCGGCGGCTTTTTGCCGCCCTGCTAATTCCTTCCACGATACCTTAACTCCGCTCGAATTTCCTCCATCTTTTTTGACCTTCGCGGCGATCTTCGTCTCTTCATCCGGCACCCGAAAGATCCGCCGCAAGATGGAGGTGACGATCGGCCCGCATACGC
Organism: Planctomycetota bacterium; assembly: GCA_016209605.1. GTDB lineage: Bacteria > Planctomycetota > UBA8108 > UBA8108 > JACQVS01 > JACQVS01. The sequence continues at coordinate 1,962 of JACQVS010000161.1, read as the reverse complement.
TGCTGCCGAAATGCTGGGTTTGCGGCTTTTCCAGCATCACCAGGAGGACGATCTCCGGATCGGGGTATGGAGCGAAGGCCACCAGCGAGGAGAGGAAGGCTTTCCTGCCGTCCCGGTGGTAGCCGCTTTTGCCGTTGGACAGGGCGGCAGTTCCGGTCTTGCCGCCGTACGGCAAGCCAGGGATCTTCCATCCTTTGGCCGTCCCCCTCTCGATGACCTGATGGAGGATGTCCCTCATGGCTTGAGACGTCTCCGGCTTGATGGGCTGGCCCAGCTCCTCGACGGGCATCCGGTAAACTTCATGGCCGCGCTCCAGTCGCTCCACCAGGCGCGGGCGGTAGTAATGGCCGCCGTTCACCAGGCTGTTGTAAGCGGACAGAAGCTGAATGGCAGTCATCGACAGCTCAAATCCGAAGGAGACGGAAATGGTCGAGTACCTTTCCGACCATTTTTTCCGCGGCGTGCGCCAGCCGGTTGCTTCCCCCGGCAGGGGCATGCCGGTCTGCTTCTGAAAGCGAAAGCGCTCCAGGGTTTCGATCAAGCCTTCTCCTCCCAGCTTGAGGCCGACCACCGTCATGCCGATGTTGGATGAATAAATCACCGCTTCTTCGAAAGTGATCGGCCCATGATTGCTCACGTCGGAGACCGGCCGCCCCAGGAATACCGCTTCCTTGCCGCCCGCCCAGATGATTTGATCGGGGCGAAAGATCCCTTTCTCCAGCGCCACCGCGGCGATGAACGGCTTGATGGTCGAGCCGGGCTCGTACTGGCTCTCGATGATGCGGTTGCGGCGCCGGCGGTCCAATTCATCCTTGGGATAGTGATGGAAATGGCTGGGATCGAACGCCGGCAGGCTGGCCATCGCCAGGAGGTTGCCGGTCTTCGAGTGCATGATCACCGCCATGCCGCCGGCCGCCTTCTCTTTATCCATGCCGCGCTGCAGCTCCTCTTCGGCGATGCCCTGTATCCGCGCGTCAATGGTCAGGATGGCGTCAAAGCCATCCACCGGCGGAATGTCGACGTTCTCGTTTCGAAAAAGGCGAGTGGTCCGCAAACCATCGCAGATCACCTTCCGGTGTCCATCCCAGCCCGCCAGGAAAGCGTCGAGAGACAGCTCCAGCCCTGCAGCGCCGGCGAGATCCCGGGCCGTTTTCCCGAGCTGGGTCGCCCCCACCACCGTGCCCAGAAAGGGGCCGCGGGGATACTCCCGGTAATGCAGCGGCTCCAGGCAAAAGCTGCCCATCTCCTCCTTGGTCAGGAGCTTGCTCAAGAGCTGCTTCACCGCCATCGCCTGATCCTCGGGGATGCCCCGCCCCAAAGGCAGATAGCGCAGTGGCCGACGCTCGCCCGCCTCACCCGGATTGACGGCCAGCTCGAGACGCTGGGATTTCTTCCGCCTCTCGACCTCGGGAATGTCCAGCTGGCGGCAGACCGCCTCCAGGACTTGCGCCTGCTTCTCAGGGGACAGCCGGGTGGGATCGATGGCCAGGATGTAGCGAACCGTTTCCCGGGCCACGATGGTTCCACACGCCAGGCGCACATCGCCGCGGCGCCCCCACGAGAGCTCCAGGCCTCCTCGGTTCAGCATCGACTCGACGCGGGAGCGGTAATAGGGATGGTTGAGCACTTGAAGGGTGAAAAGGCGGTAAGCCAGCACCCCGAAGAGCAAGGTCAGCGCCGCGGCGGCCAAGGTGAGCTGGCAGCGTTGTCCGGCCGTTGGAGCCGTCTCCAGGCCGGGAGTTCTGGTCCCGCGCCGCCAGCTTTGCATTGACCATTTCATCCCTCGCCTCCGGTCAAGAATTCCGCCCCTCTATTAAGGCTGGCTGCGCGCTTCGCGCTCCGCCCGCAACCCAATAATAACCGCAAAGACGCAAAGGACGCAAAGTTAAGACGCAAAGCGAATTGGAGAGCGGTCCTGGGACGCCAAGACATCTCCGCAGCCTGAGAAGAAGTTTTGATGAT
>JACQVS010000160.1 GCA_016209605.1 Planctomycetota bacterium | reverse complement strand
GTCCATGGCGAGGAGCGCCTGGAGGAACTTCCGCCGCGCCAGGTTGCCGACCTTGAAGGCCTTGAGGAGGATGATGTGGAGCTGTTCCGCGGTGACGGCCGGCGGGTTGTCAAGAGGCGGTGTGGCGACATTTTTATCGGCGATTTTTTGGGCAGCGCAGAGTTCAACCGGAGATTCGTGGCAGGCGCACATGGGATCCTCCTTTTCGGGCGCTTGGGTTTCTGGAAATGGAAGCCTGAGAGGCGATGACATGCAACGGCATACGATGACATACGATTATTTCTTAAAGCAAACGCGATGCCAGAAAGCGCACGGCTTTACTTTTTGCGCAAGTCTTGATTTCTCGGGTCCAGGCTTTCAGTCACAGCAGGATTCTGACCGCGAGAGGTGTCCGGATCCGGACAGGTGTCCGGATCCGGGCGGACAGGTGACCGGAACCGGACAGCGTTGTGGCGCTCTACTCGGAGCTCCCTGATCGTTCGCTCCTCCCCTCTCCGGCCCGGTTGCTCCCATTTACCCTTGCATTCAATCTTCCCTTAGTCTGGTCGGTTTAAAAGCTGGTAGGATGACCCAAACCAGCCAACCTATGAATGCCAGCTGGAGCTGGGCTGGACATCACGGTCGTTGATACCTGGGCAAAAGCATTCGACGGGATTCACCGTGATCAGGACTTGTTGGCGGGATTGAAAAAGCGCAGTCGAGTCCACGGGTGTGGAGACGCAAGCGGCGAATCGAGCCCATCGGCGGGCGCGGACTCCAGCGAAGCTTTCAAACGGCCCAGTAATTGTCGCCTACTGAGAAGGAGATCCTCAAGGAGGCGATTGGGAATGAACCATAACCTGCCCTGATGGCGCAGCGGGCATTCAAGCCTCCGGTCCCTTGGGTAAAGAGCGCCGCCGCGGCGGCCCTGCGGCCGCGCTCGAGGGGAAGCGGTGGATTGATTCCCTCGTTCACTGGCAACCCTCCGGCGAGCGCTCGCAGCCGAGGGGGTCCTGGGTCGGATCGATGCCGCAATTCTCGAGGCCGGGCGCGGGGGGCGCGGGATCGCCGAGGAAGAGATGGCGGAGCGTCGTTATGGGATCTGAGATGTCGACCGCGCCGTCGACCTGGTTGTATTGAGACCCAGACCGGGATACCCCAATGGCGATATCTTCGATGCCATCGCCATTCACATCCCCGGCCCCGGAAACGCTTGAGCCTGAGTAGTCGCCTGAGTTTTCCCCGCGGATGGCGAAGCCGCCCTGGCCCTTGGCGATGTCCTCCAGTTCCACTGGCGCGCCGTCAGCCCGGCCGAAGACGACGTAGCTGGGAACAGTGTAACAAAAATAATCGCAACCAGAGCCTCCAACGATCGCATCGGGGATCCCATCGCCATTGACATCCCCCGCGCCGGCGACGCTTTCGCCGGTGTGCGAGGGCAGCCTTCCCACCCCGCGGGCGGCAAAGCCGCCCAGGCCCGCGGCGACGTCTTTGAGCTCGAGCGCCTGCGCCGGGCGAGCGCTGGGGAGGCCCAGGAGCGCCGCCGCAACCGCCGCGGCGAAGGCCGCTTCCCTTAGGACTCGAATCAACCGGCCGCGGCCCGCGGCGGCGAGAAACGCCCCCAGCCGCTCCCGGATTGCCCACCGCCGCAAGCGGCCCCGATACCTCAGTAGCCTCCAGAGGACCCGCCGCGCCGCCACCATGCGCGAGCGGCGGCTCGGCCAGGCCGCGGCTTCCCCGCGGCTTCCCCGCGGCTTGAGGACTTGAGAGGGTTCGCCAATGCCTTGCTCTCACGCGTCTTGCCATTCATGACACGACTCCGTAAATGGCTTCCAGGGCCTTCATCGAAAGAGCACCCGGGCTGCCATGGCCATCGCCTTGATATCTTCCAACTTTTGACTTCTGCCTTCTGGATTGCCTGCGAGGCCTCGACCTGGATACCCCGAAACAATCAGATAATCTATCCACTCTATCCTAGCTCCTTCTCATCGGGTGCAATTTTAAATTAAAATGAGAAATAGCCTCCGTGACTTTGATCACAGAATGCCGTGAAAAATTCTCTAGCACCTATGGCCCACTGCACTCCCGGGTGAAGAATCTCTTTTAAGCCGCTTCTCCGTTTCGAATGCGCTATTCGTTTAGTTACTATGGCGCCACCTCCACTTCTCCACGACGATAAGGAGAAAGTTCGGCTGGATCAAAAGACGGTTCGATCAGGCTCCGGAAAATGTTCCGGTTGTCGAGGGTGAGGGGAGCGAGGTCGTACGGGTGAGAAAAAGAAATTGGGCAAGGCCGATCATCATGGTAGCATACTTGAATGTTGACATTTACGGAGTTCAAGATGCGCGAAGAGCTGCCGCTCGCCAAGATTCACGAAGCGGTTTTGGAATTCCTCAGGGGCCGCGATGACGTAGCCCTCTTTGGCGCCCAGGCAATCAATGCATACGTGGAAGAGCCGCGCATGACACAGGATGTAGACATCCTCTCGCCGCGGGCGAGAGAACTTGCTGAGGAGTTAAGGGAGAAATTAAACAAGCTATTCCATATCGCTGTCCGCGTTCGCCAAATCAAGGGGAAGGGCTACCGGATCTTTCAGGTCCGAAAACCGAAAAACCGACATCTGGTGGATATCCGTAAGGTAGACTCATTGCCGCCGACCCAAAGGATTGCCGGAGTTCTATTGGTGACACCCCCCGAGCTCATTGCCGGTAAGGTGCAAGCCTATTACAAGCGGCGGGGAAAGCCGAAATCCGGTACCGATTGGCGGGACCTCGCGATGTTATTGTTGACCTTTCCCGAGCTCAAAACCGAAAGCGGTCCAGTACGAGAGCGCCTTCTAGCCTCAGGAGCCGGACCGGAGATCCTGCAAGCCTGGGTCAAGCTGGTAGATCAGGAGATCCTCCCCGAAGAGGAGGATGAAGAGTTCCAGTAGGAGAGAACGTAGATAACGGGCTCCACGATTCGTGGCAAGACGCAGGACCGTGCCACATTTTGTTCGAAAAGAGATGATCCACCTCCCCGCCTTCGGTTAAAATGAATCTTATGAAAAGTCCTTTCCCCGGCATGGACCTATACCTCGAGCCGTACTGGCGGGATGTGCACCAAAGGCTAATCATCTACGCCTGCGATCAGCTTCAACCCAAACTTCCGAACGATCTGCGCGAACGAATCGAAGAGCGCTTCTTTGTCGAGGGGGGCGAAGAAGGAGCTCGTGTCGTCTATCCAGATGCCCATATCGTCGAGAGACGGCGGCCTTCAGCCCCCCGCGGCGCGCCTACAAACGGAGCTATCGCCGTCGAGCCCCTCATCATCGAGGTTGCCGATGAGCCTGTAACCCAGAGCTTCATCAATCTAGTGATGTCAGCCAGGGCTACCGCGTCATCACCTCCATCGAGTTCCTCAGCCCCTCGAACAAGCTCCCCGGCGACGGGCGCGACCTTTACCAGAAAAAGCGCGAGGAGATGATGGCGAGCGGTGTCAGCTTGGTGGAAATCGACCTCACGCGCTCCGGCGAACGGGATATCATCATCGCACCCTGGCGCCTGCCCCCCTCCCACCGCACTCCCTACCTGGCCGTAGTCTGGCGGAGCTGGAAGCCCCGCCAGCGTGAGGTTTACGCTATCGCTCTCGAGCAGCCGCTACCCGCTCTCCGCATCCCCCTGCGAGAGCATGACCAGGACGTCCTCCTCGAGCTGCAACCCCTCATCGAACTTTGTTATCAAAACGGCCGCCACGACGACCTCGACTACAAGTCCGATCCACGGCCGCCGCTCCCGTCCGCCGAAGCCGCCTGGGCGGGCGAGTTGCTTCGGAGCGGGGGATGGCGTTGAGGGCGCATCCGGATGATCGCAGGGAAAAATGAGCGGACTTCCCTCCTGAAGGCGGGGGAGGGCCGCTCAGTCCCGGAGCTCCAGCTCGGCCTTGACGACCTTCTCTTCCGGATCGAACTCGGTTTTGAAGCCTAGGGCTTCGCAGATCCGGACCATGCCGAAGTTATCCGGCAGCATGCAGCCGGCGACCCGATGGATCTTTTCCTTCGGGGCGATCCACAAGAGGTGCCGCAGCAGCTCCTTTCCAAGCCCCTGCCTTTGAGCCCGGTCGCTGACCAGGATGGCGAACTCGGCCTCCCCCGTATCGCCCAGCTTGTTGAGCCGCCCGATGCCCAGGATTTCTCTCTCCCCGGTGGCCTCACTCTTCCCTTCCGCCACCAGAACCGTCTGGCGGTTGTAGTCGATGAAGCAGATCCGGGTCAAGCGGTCGTGTCGGACCCGCTCGTCGAGGGACACCGGATGGAAATAGCGGAAGTAGACGCTGCGATCGGAAAGGGTTTCGTGGAATTTCACCATCAGGGGTTCATCCTCGGGTCGGATCGGCCTGAGCAGGATCGTTTTCCCCGGCGCGTTCTTCCAGGTCCTGACGTAATGGACCGGATACGGCCGGATGGCCGGAGGGGGTAGCGAGGCTGGATCGACTGACCGGTCGTGGAGGAGGATGCGGGCGTCCAGCGCCACGATCCCCTGCGGCGAGGCCAGCAGGGGATTGATGTCGATCTCCTTGATCCAGCGCTGCTCGACCACGAGCTGGCTGAAGCGGACCACCAGCTGCCCGAGGGCCGCCAGGTTCACCGGGGCGCGGCCCCGGACCCCCTTCAGCGCCTCGTGGATCCGGGTCTGCTCCATCAGCCGGCGGGCCAGGGTCGTGTTCAGGGGCGGGAGCGCCAGGGCCCAGTCCTTAAAAACTTCCACCAGCTGCCCGCCCGTTCCGAAGAGAATGACCGGGCCGAATTGGGGGTCGATGCTGCTCCCCAGAATGATCTCGTAGCCCTCGTGGCGAAGCATCGGCTGGACGGTCACGCCCTGAAAATGCCCGGCCCCCAGCTTTTTCCTGACCGACGATTCGATCGACCGGTACGCCTTCCGGACATCCTCCTCGTCGCGCAAGTCCAGATAGACTCCCCCGATGTCCGTTTTGTGGGTGATGGTCTCGGAGTGGATCTTCACCACCACCGGGTACCCGATGCCATGGGCCGCGGCCGCCGCGGCCTCCTCGGTGGAAGCGATGCGGGTATCGACCGTCGGGATGTCGTAGCTGGCGAGCACGCTCTTGGACTCGAACTCCGTGAGCAAATTGCGGCCGACGCTTCGGGCCTGGTTGATGAGCTCTTCGGCCCTCGCCTGGCGGAGGGCGCCATCCGCGGTGTCCGCGGCCAGGCTCGGGGTCTCGTAGAGGGCATGAATGTTGCGGGAGTACTTCCACATGTAATTGAAGACGCGCGCGGCCACATCGGGATAATTGAAGGTGGGGATGTCCGCCTGGTCCAGGACCAACACCCCTCGAGCCACGTCGGCGCCGCCCATCCAGCTGGCCAGTACGGGCTTCTCCCTCAGCTTGGAGGAGCTTTTCAAAGCTTCCGCCGTCTGGGTCGGGTCGGTCATGGCCTGCGGCGTGAGGATCACCAGAGTTCCATCGGTATTCGGATCCCCGGCGACGATTTCCAGCGCCTCAGCGTACCTCTGGGGGGCGGCATCGCCCAAGATGTCGACCGGATTGTTGTGGCTCCAGTGGGCCGGGAGGATCCGGTCGAGGGCTTTGAAGGTCTCCTCGGAAAGCTCCGCCAGCTTGCCGCCGCCGGTGATCAAGGTGTCCGTGGCCAGAACGCCGGGGCCGCCGGCATTGGTCAGGATGGTCAATTTCGGCCCCTTCGGCCGGGGCTGCTTGGCGAGCACCTCTGACATGTAGAAGAGATCCGAGATGTTGTCCACCCGAAGCACGCCGCACCTCCGGAACGCCGCATCCAGGACCTCGTTGCTTCCCGTCAGCGCGCCGGTGTGCGAGGCGGCGGCTTTGGAAGCGGCATCGGTCCGACCGGCCTTGATGACGATGATGGGTTTCGTGAGCGCCACCTCGCGCGCCGCCGACAGGAAGGAGCGGGCATCGCCGATCGACTCCATGTAGATGACGATGCTCTGGGTCTTCGGGTCCTGGCCGAGGTAATCGATGAGGTCCCCCCAGCCGATGTCGAGCATGGAGCCGATGGAGACGAAGGCGGAGAAGCCGACGTTGTGGACCAGGCTCCAGTCGAGGACGGCCGTGCAGAGGGCGCCGCTCTGGCTGATGAAGCCGACGTTCCCCGGTTTGGCGATGGCTCCCGCGAAGGTGGCGTTGAGCCCGAGGATGGGGTTCATCACCCCGAGGCAGTTGGGGCCGATGATCCGGATCGGCCCCCGGCGGCTTTCCTCGAGAACCCGGCGTTCGAGCTCGGCCCCTTCAGCTCCATGCTCCTTGAAACCGGCCGAGATGATGATGGCCCCCTGAACCCCGGCCTTGACGCACTCGGCGATCAGCTCCGGCACGGAGGGGGCGGGAGTCACGATCACCGCCAGGTCGACCGGTTCCGGCACGGCGCTGACCCTGGGGTAGGCCTTGATCCCCATCACGCTACCGCGCTTGGGATTGACCGGAAACACCGTCCCGCCGAAGGGGTGGCTGATGAGGTTCCAGAGCAGGGTGCGGCCGACGCTCCCCTCCTTTTCGGTCGCGCCGATCACCGCCACCGTTTCGGGCTCGAAGATGGCTTTTAATGGATGCGTGCCCTTTTTCCCCCGGATCCGCTCCAGCTTCTTTTCTTTGATAACGGTTGAGTCGTCCATGATTTCCCCTTTTTACTTACTTTTGGTATTGTAGCTGGTACCTGGGATGGTTGCTGATTTATATGCTCAACAAATTCAAATTCGGCTGGCTGCCGGCCAAAGGATTAGGTGATTTTGGACCGGCCCAAGTCCAGGCCCGCACCCTGCGGGAAAATTCCCAACCTGGGCTCGAGGCAGGAAAAAATCCGGCTGGTTCTGATAAAAGACGGGGGGATTTCCGTTTGGCCGGACGCGAGGAAATTACTTTGACGAGTACTCCTGGATAATCCGTTCCAATTCTTCTTCGATCTTTTCCTCAAACATCTTCTTGCTCCAGGAGCGGAGATATGCCAGGTCGAGCTTCCCGCGCTGCACCCATAAAATGCCGCGGACATCGCGTAAGTCCTTTTCCCGATGGAAGGCCATCTTGAGCAAGATGAGATCTTCAGCGGTGGTGACATGGATTTGTCGTTTTTCCAGTTTGATCAGCACGGCCCGGCGCAGGATTTCGTTTTGCAATGGAATCAGCGGGACGAAAAGTTCAACGCGGATCTCGCCATGGAAAATTTCCATCAGCTTCCGCTCGGAGATCTGCCGGCGCATCTCCTTGACAGAAAGGGGCAGATCCTTTCCTCGCTCGTCCCTCAGCCTGCAGCCCAACTCGGCCAGTTTGTTCATCAAGTTCTCGTACTGCAGGGCCGGGATGAGGACGAGGCAGTCCACATCCACGGTCGTCCGTACCGTGCCCCAGAGGTTGTTGGCCAGAGCGCCTCCGAAGGCATGGCGCAGCCGGAGCGCATCGAAAAGGTCCGCCAGGGTCTCGGTCAATCGGAGGAGTTCTTGCATGAGAAGTCCGGTTGGGCTTCGGGACGGAGGTTTTTCCACCACGGCTCCGGCCGGCGGTCCAGTTCATCGGCAATCTGAATACGGAAGCGGCGATCCTCCGGGGGCAGGTTGGCCCACAAGGCATCCAACAACCGGAGCAAGTCCACAAACATGGCCACCCGTTCCTGGGGGGTTTTTCCCTCGCTGCTGCGGGCATCCTGAATGATGGAGTCCCGTTCGGACCGACCGAATGGCAGGGAGATTTTTTGTCTGTGGCGATGGCGGATCTTTGACATACATTCCGGATTATAGCCTCCCCGGCAATGGAAGGCCACGGCGGCCAGGCCGCTGACTACTTCCCGTTGGAGAGCCGCGACCGCAGCCACACGCTGCCGGCCAAGTAAATCTTTCTGAGCGCCGAGAGTCGGGGGCGGCGGTGGAAGACTTCGTAGCCGGCGGCCTCGACCTTCTCGAGCAGCTCGCTGTAAAAGCGCTTGAGGAGGACGGGGCAGTAGCGGGCCGAGGGGTGGAGATGGGGGAAGATCGCCTCGGCCCGCGCGAAGTAGTCGCGGGCGCGCTCGATCTGGAAGGCGAGGAGCGCCTTGACCGGCGCGGTGACCTCGCCGCGCTCGAGCATCGCCTCGGTGACGCCGAACCGCTCCAGCTCCTCCTGCGGCAGGTAAATCCGGCCGCGGGTGAGGTCCTCCCCCACATCGCGGATGATGTTGGTGAGCTGCATGGCGATGCCGAGGTCGATGGCCGGCCGCTTCACCGCCTCTCCCGAGCCATCGTGGCCGAAGATCTCGATGCAGATGAGCCCGATGGTCGACGCCGCCCGGTAGCAGTAGAGCCGCAGCTCGTCAAAGGTCCGGTACCGGGTCTGGTAGAGGTCCATCTTCATCCCCTCGATGAGATCGTGGAAGGGCTCGACCGGGATGCGGTAGCGCTGCAAGGTGTCTCGCAACGCCGGCGCCAGCGGATCATCGGCGGGGGGGCTCGCGCCGAGGAGGGATCGCATGTAGCTCAAGCCCTCCTCGCAAGCCGCCGGATCCTGCTTCGCGGCCGCCGCATCGACCACGTCATCGGCCCGCCGGCTGAAAGTGTAGACCGCGAAGACGCCGCGGCGCTTCTCGGGCGGGAGCAGCCAGAAAGTGTAGTAGAAATTCCGGGCGGCGGCGCGGGTGAGGGCGGCGCAGTAGCGGTAGGACTCCTCCAGGGGCAATGCAGCTTGCTCAACCTTCACTGGCGGTACGAAGCTCCTGGGGTGCCGCGGCCAGGCGCCGGAGTCGCTCCCGAAATTCTTCGACGGCTTCCCTGGCGGCGTTTTTCCACTTGCCGTTGAGGGTGCGCTTGCGAATGGTTTCGCCGGGGTAGACCACGCTGGTGATGTGCTGGCCTTTATCGTTGAAGACGTGCACCCGGTTCTTGGGCCCGACCACCACCCAGGTCGCCTCGTGGACATCGCGGAAGAGCGCCTCCGGTGTGGCTTCGAGGGCGTCGCGCAGCGCCGTGGAGGCTGGGCGCTCGCGGTCGCGATGGCGGTCCTGGGCGTGCAAGGTCCGCCGGTGGCTCTGGCGGTAAATGCGCTCGAGATTTTGGGCCAGCCGGGTGAGGATGCGCAAAGCTTTTTCCTCCCGCGCCCTCAAGGTGGGATGCCACGGCGGTTGAGGCGGCGAGGTCGCCTTGCCGTTGTCTCCGCGCTGGATTTTTTCCAGCTTGGGGCGCCCGAGGAAGTTGAGCTCGGCCAGCTTCTGCTGGGCGGAGCTGATCGCATCGGCAAGGCGCGCATCGGCGACCTCCTCGAGAAACGGCGCGATCGGCCGGCCATCGGGCAGCACCCCCAGGACATTGAGGTCGTGCTCCAGGCGCCCGCGGTGGACTTCCACGGCCTGAATGGTGAGGGCGAACCGGCCGCGGTCCTGCTTGCCGTTCAAGAACGGAATGTATCCCACCAGGAGCTGGCCCAGGATACGGTAGAGGTTGGAGTGCTTGCCGTAGACCGGCAGCTGCTCCCGGGTCAAGGCGTAGCCCGGCTTGATCAGGGTGATGGGAACGGGCTTCTCCATGTAGAGGCTGTCGATGTCGGGATGGTGCTCCTCCAGGGCCAGAACCGCCAGCTCCTGCCACACCGGCTCGCCGGTGGGGGAGTAGCCCTTGAACACCGCCCGGGAGTCGGGGGGCTGGGCGTGAGCGCACTCGAAGCTGGCGCACCAGAAACAGTGGATCTTGCCCTGCGGAAAGATGGCGCCGCCGCTCCGGAAGTCCTGCGCCAGGAGATGCAGCTTGGAGAGCAGCTCCCCGGCGAACTTGCGGGCGGCGAAAGCCCCGGCAACAGGATCGGCTCCGGCAATCTCGGAGGGGTCCAGATCGACCTCGAGCTTGAGCTGCACCTTGTGGGCGAGATGGGGCGGGATCCTGCGCTTTGTGAGCACGCTCTGAAAGAGAGCCTTCAGGTCGCGATAGATGTTCGCGCCCCGAGAAAGAGGCGTTGGCTCATCCACTTCTTCATATCTGTCTTTCATGGCTCAAACCTCCTCTCTACCTTCACTATTTTAACCAATCGGACCCCTGAAAACCCGCATCTCTTTTTCATATTCCGGAAGTAATTTGGGTCAAAATAGTTGTGAATCATTTTCGCGGCCTTAATATGGGGGAAATGGCCGGGTCGCTGCCGATTCGCTGCCGGCCTTGCCATTTAAAATAGTTGCCATTTAAAATATCTGGAGCTTCTTGAATTCTCATGAAGGTCAAGGAATTTTCGTTTTTAACCATCATGGTGCTGATTGGTTTTGGATCGCTGGCCCGGCTTCCCGGCGCCGCTGCCGGCCCCCTCATCACCGAGGTTCTGGCCAAGAACACCGGCAGCCATACCGATCAGGACGGCGACACCTCCGACTGGATCGAAATCTTCAACGACGGCGCCGCCCCGGCGAGCTTGCAGGGCTGGTCGCTGACCGATGATCCCGCCGCCCTGGGCAAGTGGATGTTCCCCGCCGTCGCCCTGCCACCCGGCGGCTTCCTCGTCGTTTACGCCTCGGAAAAAAACCTCAGCGATCCCGCCGGCCAGCTGCACACCAACTTCAAGCTCCAGGACGGAGGGGAGTACCTGGCCATGGTCGCCGCCGACGGTACGATCGCGATGCAGTTCCAGCCCAAGTTCCCGCCGCAGGAGGAGGATATCTCCTTCGTCCTCGCGCAAGAGGGCGGGGTGACGCCTCTCATCGCCGCGAACGCTCCGGCGAGCAACCTCGTTCCCAGCGGCGACCTCGGCCTCGCCTGGACGCAGCCGGGCTTCAACGACGCGGGCTGGATCGGCGGCTCGACCGGCATCGGCTACGATCGCAATCCGGACTACCTGCCGCTCATCTCGACGAACCTCCGCGCCTCGATGGACGGCGTCAACCCGACGGCCTACATCCGCGTCCCCTTCGCCGTTGCCAATCCATCCCAGCTCAACCTCCTCAAGCTGCGCATGAAGTACGACGACGGCTATGCGGCGTATATCAACGGCGTGCTCGTGGCCTCGCGCGCCGCGCCGGCGGCTCTGGCCTGGAACTCCGCCGCCACCTCAACTCGCGACGAGGCCCTGGCGGTGGTCTTCGAGGAGGTCGACATCCCCGTCACCGCGGGGCTCTTGAAGGCCGGCGCCAACGTCCTGGCCATTCATGGACTCAATGCGAGCGCCGGCAGCTCCGACTTCCTGATCGTTCCCGAGCTGGACGGCTTCAGCGCCGGGGCAGTGAACACCGACACGGTGTTCTACTTCGCTCAGCCGACGCCGGGGTATGCCAATGGCTCGGGCTACCCAGGGATCGCCGCCCGGCCTTCCTTCTCCAGGCCCGGCGGCGCTTTCTCGGGCAGCTTCCCGCTGATCCTCACGGCGGCGCCGGGGGCGGCCATCCGCTACACCCTCGACCGCACGGAGCCGTCGGCCTCCTCGCCGGCCTACTCCGCGCCGCTATCCATCTCGACGAGCACCATGGTGCGGGCGCGCGCCTTCCAGCCGGGGCTGGTCCCCAGCCCGGTGGAAAGCCGGACGTATATCGGGCTCGATGCCAGCGTCAGCAACTTTAGCTCCAACCTGCCCATCGCCATCTTCAACACCTTTGGTCAAGGGATCAACGACACGGCGCAGACCCTGACTTACGTGGGCATCATCAACAACGCCGCCGGAGCGAGGAACGCCCTCATCGATCCGCCGGAGTTCAGCGGTCGCGGCGCCATCAAGTGGCGCGGCTCGAGCTCCCTGGGATTCCCCAAGAAAAACTTCGCCCTGGAGATCTGGAACGAAAAAAATTTCGATCTCGAGGTCCCGCTCCTGGGCATGCCCGAGGAGTCCGACTGGATCCTCCTCGGCCCTTACACCGACAAGACGCTGATGCGCGACCCCCTCGCCTACGAGTGGAGCAATGACGCCGGCCGCTACGCGGTGCGGTCGCGATTCATCGAACTGTACGTCGACTCGGGCGGCGGCAACTTAACCTCGGCGGACTACGCCGGCGTGTACGTGTTCATGGAAAAGATCAAGCGGGACCGGAACCGGGTGGACATCCACAAGTTGCTGGTTTCGGACAGCAACGCGCCGGACATCTCCGGAGGCTACATCCTGAAGATCGACCGCCTCGACCCCGGCGACGCCGGCTTCACCACCTCGAGCGGCCTGCGCCTCGCCTACGTCTACCCCAAGGAGCAGGAGATCACCGCGGCGCAGCGCGCCTGGCTCACCGGGTACCTCAACGAGTTCGAGGGGGCGCTCTTCGGCCTCAACTTCAAGGATCCCCTCATCGGTTACGCCCGGTACATCGACGCCGGCTCCTTCATTGACCATCACATTCTCGTCGAGATGACCAAGAACATCGACGGCTTCCGCTTGAGCACCTTCATGTTCAAGGACCGCGGCGGCAAGCTCAACATGGGGCCCATTTGGGACTACAACCTCTGCCTGGGGAACGCCAACTACTTGAACGGCTGGACCACCGATGGGTGGTATTACAGCCAGCTCTCAGGCAACGACTACGCCTGGTGGCCGCGGCTTTTCCAGGACCCCAACTTCGTGCAGAAGTACATCGACCGCTGGACCGAGCTGCGGCGCGATCGCTTCGCCACCGGCAAGCTGCTCGCCAGCGTCGACCGCAACGTCGGCATCTTGAGCGAGGCGCAGGTGCGCAACTTCCAGCGCTGGCCGGTGCTCGGCACCTACGTCTGGCCTAACCAGTTCATCGGCAACACCTATCAGGAAGAGATCGGCTTCATGAAGAACTGGATCATCGGGCGGATGGCCTGGATCGACGGCAACTGGGCGGTGGCCCCCGCCTTCAACAAGTTGGGCGGCTCGATCGATCCCGGCTTCAGCCTGACCATGTCGGCGCCGGCGGGAACGATCTATTACACCCTCGATGGCAGCGACCCGCGCGCCCTGACCGGCAATCCGGCGGCGACCGCGAAGACCTACAGCGGTGCGATCACACTCAACCAGAACACCCGCGCCATCGCCCGCGCCCGGAGCACCAAGGGCTGGAGCGGGCTTACCGACGCGACCTTTGTAGTCGCCATGCCTCCGCTGGTAATCACCGAGATCATGTACCATCCGGCCGACCCGCCGCCGAACAGCCCCTATGATGCCGACGATTTTGAGTTCATCGAGCTCCTCAATCTCGGCGCGAGTCCCATGAACTTGAACGGGGCGCGATTGGCCGGCGGCGTATCCTTCGACTTCACCGGCTCCGCGGTCACCAGTTTGCCGCCGGGAACCTATGTCCTGGTGGTAAAGAACCTGGCGGCCTTTTCCTCCCGTTACGATACCGCCGGCCTGCTGATTGCCGGCGAGTTCACCGGCAACCTGGACAATGCCGGCGAGGCGGTGAGCCTGCGGGGGCCGTTGAACGAGGCCATCCTCGACTTCGCTTACTCGGAGGCCTGGCAGCCGTCCACCGACGGCCAGGGCTTCTCGCTGGTCATCGCCGATCCGGGCGCTCCCTGGTCGGCCTGGGGCGACGGCGCCGGCTGGCTCGCCAGCCGCTACGTCGGCGGATCGCCCGGCGAGGCCGATCCTGGCCAGTCGGCGGTCGGCGGCCGGCGGCTGCCGGGCGATGCCAACCAGGACGCGCAGCTCGACCTGGCCGACGCGGTGTCGATTCTCCTCAGGCTCTTCGGGCGGGCCAGCGGGCCGTTGCCGTGCGAGGGGGCTTCGATCGCCGAGGGAGGGAACCTGCCGCTCCTGGACTTGAACGGCGACGCGGGGGTTGACATTTCAGATGCCATCCATATCCTGCAGTACTTGTTCCAGCACGGCCCGCCGCCGGTCCTGGGAGCGAGGTGCACCAGAATCGCGGGATGTGCCGAGGCGTGCTTAAGATAATGAAGAAAATGGATTTGTTACAGCTCAGGAGGAGAAGTGATGAGAATTTCTATAACCGGTTTGGTGGTCTTTTTTGTTTGGCGCTTTTTTAGTTTCAGCCTTTGGGCGCAAGCGAGTCCTGAAGACCTCGCCGAGGCCTGCCAGCGGGCCGTTCAAGCCAAGGGCTTTCAGCCCGGGCAGGTGGGGCTGGTGGTTCTGGACCAGAAGGGGGAGGCGTGGGTGGCCATCAACGAGGACCGGCCCTTCCAGCCGGCTTCCAACCAGAAGATCCTGGTGGCGGTGGCGGCTTTGAACAAGCTGGGCGCCGGATACAACTACGAGACAGTGCTATGGTCGGATCAGGCGCCGGCGGGCGGGATCTTGAAGGGCCCCTTGGTCGTCACCGGCAGCGGGGATCCGAACATCTCCGCTCGCTTCTCGAACGGCGACCCGGCGGCCATCTTCCGCCAGTGGGCCGGGGCCCTCAAGGCGGCGGGGGTCGCCAGGATCGCCGGCGACCTGCTCATCGACGACTTCCGCTTTGACGACCAGCGCTTCCTGCCCTACTGGAAAAAGGATCAAGCCAGCCGCTGGTACTCGGCGCAGGTCGGCGCCTTGAACTTGAACGACAACTGCGTCGACGTGACCGTGACCGCAACCCGGGCGGGCAGTCCGGCCGGCTACCGCCTCTCGCCGGCGACGGCGTATGTTGCGGTGGAGAACAAGTGCCTGACTTCTTCGGAGGGGCGGACGGTGATTCGCCTCGAGCGCGCGCCGGGGACCAACCGGGTGCTCCTCGATGGCAGGATTCCGGTAAAAACCAGGGAATGGTCGGACTCGGTGACCGTCGACGACCCCGGGCTTTACTTCGGCACCGTGCTCAAGGAGGTCCTCGCCGCCGAAGGGGTGGCAGTCGAGGGGAAGGTGGCGCGCGACCGCGGCCGCCTTCCCGATCCGGCGAAGCGGGTGGTCCTTCACAAGCACCTCTCGCCCCTCCAGCGCGACCTGCCGATGATTCTGCAAAACAGCCAGAACCTCCACGCCGAGGTGCTGCTCAAGGCTCTGGGGGCGGCCTCGGGGAAAACCGGCAGCGTCGCCACGGGAGCGGAGGCGATCCATGCGTTCTTGAAGGACAGCAAGGTGCCGGCCCCCGGGCTCGAGATCGGCGATGGCTCCGGATACTCCACGGCCAACCGCGTCGCCCCGATCACCCTGGCGCGGCTCCTACACTGGGTCTCTCAGCGGGAGGTCTTCCCCATGTTCCAGGGCAGCCTCTCGGTGGCGGGGGAGAGCGGCACCTTGAAGAAAAGGTTTCGCCGCACCGCCCTCGCGGGAAACCTGTTCGCCAAGACCGGCTACATCGCCGGCGTATCGACTCTTTCCGGCTTTCTGCGCTTGCCCCCCGAAGGGGCCGCGGCGGCCAGGAAGGCCGGCCGGAGCGATGCCGCCGCGGGCGGCGCTGAGCGGCCGCCCCCGGGAAAAGAGGTGTGGGTCTTCGCTCTGATGATCAACGGCTTCCCGAAGAACGGCGGTCTCTCCGCCGCCCACCAGCTGCAGGAGACGATCGGGCTCAAGATCCTCGACGCCATGGCGAAGTCAGCCGTCAAGCCATGAAAGAGGAATAATATTAACCGCAAAGGCGCAAAGGACGCAAAGAAGAGAAAAGAAATAATTTTATTTTTCCTTTGTCTTCATCCTTTGCGCTCTTCGCGTCTTTGCGGTTCAAATTCTTTTTCCTGGATTTCATATCAGGCCGGGCTCCGCCGAAGGCGAGGGTTGGCCGGGGCAAACCTCTCTTGCTAAATTCCCCTTGCATCTTCACCCAGACTTGTTAAAATAGCTTTACAATCTTTATTTATGGGAATTTGGCCTCCCAAGCCCTTCCACCTTCAAGACCTACGAATTTTCAGGAGTCTATGGTCGCCAGAACTCAAGGCCTCAAAGGATTGGATCCCAACCGTGTGCCGCGCCTGATTATCCGGGAAAATGGCACCGAGCGGGTGGTGGATCTGGCCGAAAAAGTGACCTCCATCGGCCGGTCGCACGAGAACACCATCGAGATCGACGACATCAACTCCTCGCGCCACCACTGTCAAATCGAGCGCAAGGGGAGCACTTTCGAGATTGTCGACTTGAAGAGCCGGAACGGCACCCTGGTGAACGGCATTCTGGTGCTGCGGAAGGAGCTGCACCCGGGCGACTGCATCGAGATCGGCAAGACCCGCATGTACTTCGACCGCATCCCGTCCACCTCCACCAGCGAGACCATCGATCTGGCCACCGATTTCTTCCTCGAGCCGCTCTCGGAGCTGGCCGAGGGGAGCCAGCTCGTGGTGCTCAAGAAGGAACGGGAGATCTTCCTCAAGCTCCTCGAGATCAACCGCAACCTCTGTTCGACGCTGGTGCTCTCCGACCTCCTCGACCTCATCATCGACACCGTCGTCGAGGTCACCAACGCCGAGCGCGGCTTCCTCCTCCTCAAGAGCGCCAGCGAGATGGTGGTGCAGACCGCGCGCAACCTCGACCGCGAGAGCATCAAGGGGCCGGACTTCAAGGTCAGCCGCTCCATCGCCGAGCACGTCCTCGAGTCCGGCGCCGCCATCCTCAGCGACAACGCCGTCAAGGACCGGCGCTTCAGCGGCTTCGCCAGCGTCTACAATCTCAACATGAAGTCGATCCTGTGCGTGCCCATCAAGCTGCGCGGCCAGTGCATCGGCGTCATTTACGTCGACAACCGCCACAACCCCGACGCCTTCAGCCAGAACCACCTGCGCTGGCTGGAGATCATCTCCGACCAAGCGGCGGTGGCCATCATGAATGCGCGCCTCTTCGAGGAGAACCGCCAGCGCCAGAAGGAGCTGGAAGAGGCGCAGAAGCGCCTCGAGCGCGCCAACCTCGACCTCGAGGAGAAAGTGCTGTCGAAGAGCATCCAGCTCGAGGAGGCGATCAAGCTCATCCCCAAGGACCTCCCGGCCCGCTTCCGGTACAACTACGACGCCATCGTCACCCGGAGCCCGAAGATGTTCGACGTCTTCACCCTGCTTGACAAGGTGATCGACTCCAGCGTGCCGGTGCTGGTCCTCGGCGAAAGCGGCACCGGCAAGGAACTGGTCGCCCGCGCCATCCACCACAACGGCCCGCGCCGGCACAAGGAGTTCGTCAGCGAGAACTGCGCCGCCATTCCCGTCAACCTGCTCGAGAGCGAGTTCTTCGGCCACGTGCGCGGCGCCTTCACCGGCGCGACGCGGGACAAGCGCGGCCTCTTCGAGGTGGCTCACGAGGGGACCTTGTTCCTTGACGAGATCGCTGACATGAGTCCGGAGATGCAGACCAAGTTCCTTCGCGTGCTACAGGAGGGGGAGATCCGCCGGGTGGGCGGCAAGGACATCATCAAGGTCAACGTGCGGATCATCTCGGCCACCAACAAGAACATTTACGAGCTGGTGCGCCAGGGGAAGTTTCGCGAGGACCTCCTCTACCGCATCAACGTCATCACCGTCACCCTGCCGCCGCTCCGGGAGCGGCGCGAGGATATTCCGCTCCTCATCGACACCTTCCTGGAGCGCATCGCCAAGCGCAGCGGCGGCAAGAAGAAAACTCTCAGCCGCGACGCCTTCCATCTCCTCTACCAGTACGACTGGCCGGGAAGCGTGCGCGAGCTGGAGAACGAGGTGGAGCGGCTGGCCGCTCTGAGCGACGACCGCATCGAGGCCAGCCTCCTGAGCTCCAACATCCTGGCGAAGTCGGCCGCCAAGAAGCTGCCCTCCCTGGAAGGGAAATCGCTCAAGGAGATCGTCGCGCAGACGGTCGAGGACGTCGAGATGCAGGTCATCCAGAGCACTCTCGAAACCAATAGCTGGAGGAAAACCAAGACCGCGGAACTCCTGGGCATCTCCAGGCCGACGCTGGACTCGAAGATCGTGAAGTACGGCTTGAACAAGGAGCCTTCCCTGAAAGACTGAGAACTTATAATGCGGGCTTCGCCCGCAACCGAGCGGAAGAATAGAGTTTGCACCGTGTACGCATTGAGCCATGAAGCTTTTCGTTGAAGAAAACGGCGAGGTCCGCCAGCTCGATTTTGAGGGGCCGGTGGTGCAGATCGGCCGGGAAAAGGACAATCAGGTGGTTATCCACGACCCGCGCTCGTCGCGGCATCACTGCCGCGTGCTCCACACCCCCGATGGCTTCTTCGTCGAGGACCTCCAGAGCCGCAACGGCACGCTGCTCAACGGCGCCAGGATCACCAGGTCGTCCCTTCAGGAGGGGGATGTGATCCAGATCGGCAAGACGCGCATCGGCTTTGATAAGGATCCGCTGCTTGCCGCGCCGCTCAAAGAAGAGGCGGCGCGCGGGGGCGCTCGCACCAGCGCCGTGAGAACCCGCACTGTAAGCGCGACTCCGGCCCCCGCGGCTGGCGTCAAGGGCCTGGATGAAGCCTCGGTGCTGGAAAGCCCCGAGCCGGAGACCCTGGCGGTGGCTCCGGCCGCGGCGGAGGCCCGGAAGCCGGCGGTGATGACCACGGGCGAGGCTTACCTGGAAGGAATCGCCGGCGGGCATGCCGGCAAGAAGATCCCCATCACCCGCGTTCCTTACACCATCGGCCGCCTGGTGGACAACAACTTGAGGATCGAGGACGCCAAGGCCTCGGCCCATCACGCCCGCATCGTCCGGAGGGAAAATGTTTTTTATATCGAAGACCTGGACTCGAAGAACGGCACCCTGGTGAACGGAAAGCGCATTCGGGAGTGCCCGCTGGTGCCGGGGATGCGGCTGCACATCGGCGAGTCGCAATACCGGGTGCAGGTTCCTCAGGTCGAAGGCGTGGACCTGGAGCCGTTCCTGGGGCCGGCCCACGGGGCGGCCGGCGGCGAGGTGGTGGCGGAAGACGGTTTCTCCCACTTCAACGTCCAGGAGTTCCTCAAGGAGGCGGATCGCTCCGGCCAGCCCATCCTGGCGGCGGGGATCCTGCTCGTCCTGGGGACCATCCTCTACTTCACCATCGACATCACCCTCAAGCTGATCGAGAAGAAGAATCCTGATCCCTCCCCCGAGGGGAACAATCTCCTGGTCAACTGGTCGTTCGAGGACGAGGCCAAGGAGCCGGGCAAGATCCCGGGCTGGATGCTCCTGGACCCGGACTCCGGCAGCTTCCAGATCACCCAGGAGCTGAGCGCCGGGGTGAAGCATCCGGGATTCAAGGCCTTGAAAGTGAGCGCCTCGCCGCCCGCCGCTTCGGATAGGGGCCTGGTCCGGGCGGCGTACTTTCAAAACATGCCGATCATCTCCGGGCTGCCTTACCATCTTTACGGTCATGTCTTCAATAACGACGCGTTTGGCGCGGGGCTGATGGTCATCTGGCTCAAGACGACCTCGCTGGACGCCTTGGCCGCGCCGGCCCTCGCCGGAAGCAGCAGAAGCGCCGAGGTTGGCGGCGGTTCCAGGGCGGAAGAGCGGAGCGGCCTGACCGAGGTCGGCCGGCAGTTCACCCATGCCGTTCGATCGGAAGGCGAGGAGGAGGATATGGTCCTCGAGGTCGTGCCGCCCGGATCGGCTCAGTACGCCCAGGTGGCATGCTTCGTCTTGACCGCCGCTGGAAAAGCGGGGAGCGCGAGCTTCGACCAGATCTACTTCAGCAAGAACCCGCCTCCTTGGATTGAGAAGGAGATTGAAGCCGCGGCGCCCGGGGAGGGAGAGGACAAGGCGGCCGGCGAGCCGGAAGCGGCCGCGGCCGTCCAATTCCCCATCGCTCTCAGCATGGCTCCGCCGGCGGATCAGGGGAAGCCGGGGAAGCGGGATCAGCCGATCCTGGCCGAGTTGATCTCCGAAGGCGCCATCGCCAACCTGAGGAGGGGCCGGGCGCCGCAGCTCCAGGCGCTGTGGCCGGGCCTGCCGCTCGAGGACGACGCCCTTCTCCTCGGTCCCCGCCTCGCCACCGAGTCCTCGCCCGCGAAGCGCGGCGCGGTGGTGCGGCTCCGCTCCCAGGTGCCGGATCTCTCGCACGGGGAATGGTATCCGGTCGAAACGCAAATAATTCAAGGATCCAGCGAGCTGGTCTGCCGCTACCGCTTCCAGCCGCCTCTGAACTCCAAGTCGGAAAAAGCGCCGGAGCGGGTCGCCCTCTACTTCGAGATCGGGGGCGCGAAAGCCGACTGGAGCGCCATGGGAGAAAGCGGCAGCGTGGAGATCAACGCCGGCTCCGCTTCCCCGTCCCCGGTGGTGGAGCTGGTCCTGGGGCAGGGGGAGGAGCAGATCGTCTGCCAGTTCAATCCTCCCCTCCACTTCCAGCTCCTCCCCGCCACCATCAGCGGCGGGGTCACTGGCACACTCACTGGGGCAGTCAATGTCACCGGGGCTGTCACTGTCACCGGGACTGGCGGCCGCGGCCGCGCCGTCCTGGTGGGATCCGCCTCCCCGCCGGGGGAGAAGGCGCGGGATCTGGAGGTGGCCCTGGCCCGCTACTCGCGGGAGGAAGACAAGGCCGTCAAGGAGCTGCTGGAGCGCGCCGCCAAGGTTTATCTGGCCGGCAAGCCGGGCGAGGCCACCGCCATTCTGGATGAGCTGGTCAGGCGGTTTCCCTGGCGCACGGAAGCGATCCAGCAGGCCAAGGGGATCCGGATCGAGTGGTCCAAGGCCGCCCAGGTGGCGCTGGGAGAGATCACCAGCGATTTTGACAACATCCTCAAGAAAACCCCTTCCTTGTCCATTTACCAGAACCTGCTGGCCCGCGGCAAGAGCTTGCTGGAGCGCCACCAGGGAACCGGCGATGCGGAATCGATCGCGGCGCTTCTCGGTCGCATGCAAGCCTTCTGGAGCGATCTGGAAAAGGACAGCGTCAAGCGCCTTTCCGGCAGTCTTTACGAGAAGGGGAGCGAGTATTTCAAGGAAGGCAAGATCAGCCTGGCAGAGCTTGTTCTCAAGGAAGTCAAGAGGATCGGCGCCGATGCGGACACGCTTCAGAACGTCGGCCGCATGCTGGCGCTGATCCAGAAGAGGAAGGAAGGCAAGGCCAGCCTGAGTGGCCAGTAGTAGAAGCCACCATCTTTAGCCGGTAGTGGCTTTAGCCGTGGCGTCTTTAGCCGGTGGCGGATTGTTTAGAGGCTCGAACAAAATGAATTTTGAGGCGGATTGCGAGCGCCGGCGGCCGGCGACCAACCCGTTAAGCGGGTCGGTGCCCGGGCGCGAGGCCGAAGGCGATACGGGACGGAGTACCGCCGAGGCCGAGCAACACAGCAGCCGGCCAGCCGCCGCCGCAAGGCGCCCTTAAGGCATTTTGAGAGAGCCTCTTATATCGAGTTGTTTAATGGCATTGCAAAGAACCAGCGTCGGCATTGACATCGGCACGCACTCGATCAAGGTGGTGCAGCTCAAGATCTCCGAGAGCGGCGCCTTCATCCAGAACGCGCTTTACTTCGACCGTGCCGCCCTGCACTCCCGCGGGGTCGATCCCCAGGACCGGGTCGCCGTCGCCGCTCTCCTCAAAAGTCAGATGAGCGAGCATCGCATCCCCACCCGCGGGGTGGTGCTGAGCATCTCGGGGAGCGACTCGATGCTGCGGTACACCTCGATCCCGCCAGTCCCCTCGTGGCGCCTGAAGATCATCATGGAATACGAGGTCAAGGAGGTCGCCGAAAAGATCGGCGAGAAGCTGGCCAGCGACTTCCGCGTGCTCCAGCTTCCCCGCGAAAGCACCGACGACCAGGTGATCCTCATCGGCCTCTCCAAGGAGGAAAACCTGGAAAAGATCCTGAGCGATCTCGAAGCGGCGGGAATTTACGTCAGCAAGGCGGTTCCGGCCCCCCTAGCGCTCTACGCCGCCTACAACGCCTTCGGGCCCAAGGCCGATCCCGACAGCCCCGAGGATGATCTCTCCGTGGTCGTCGACCTCGGCCGGTCCAACTTGAGCCTCGCCCTCGTCCTCAACAACAACCTGGCCTACGCCCGCAGCGTCACCTTCGGCGGCGAGAGCTTCACCGAGCTGGTGGCGCGGGATCTGGGCGTGGAGGCGGAGCGCGCGGAAGCCCTCAAGATCCGCGAGGGGACGGTGGACATCGAAAGCCACCGCAGCCGGGTGGAGCTGGTCAACGCCTTGCGCGGCGGCGCCGCCCAGCTGCTCAACTTGATCCAGTCGTCGCTGCGCTTCTGCCGGACGCAAACCGGGGCGAAGCTTCCCGAGCCCACCCGCATCGTCCTCCTGGGGGGAGGCTCCCGCCTGCGGGGCCTGGACAGGTACCTGCATCAGGCCCTCAAGAGGCCGGTGGAGATCTTCCATCCCAGCGGGGTGATGGCGACGGGGGCCCTGGTCGAGAGCGCCGCCGACGTTTTCAAGTCGTATCCGGGAGACTTCGCGGTCCCCTTGGGCCTCGCGGCCCTGGGGGTGCAGGAGCACGGCTTTTCCCTGAGCATCCTTCCCTCCCGCTACCGCGAGCGCCGGCTGTTCTGGGACCGCACCGTTTTCCTCTACGCGGCGGGGGCCTTCCTGCTGGCGGCGCTGCTCTCGGGCCTCAGCGACGCTTTCCTCCTGAACAGTGATGCCAACCAGGTGGCCGAGAGCCTGGACAAGGCCAGGAAGGATCTGGAAAGCCGCAAGAGCGAAATGGATGGCAACATCTACAAGAACACCCGGTCCCGCGAGCGCCTCAACCGCCTGCTGCGCGAGATCGAGGTGTCGACTTTCCAGACGTTCTTGAGCGATGCCCTGAAGAAGCATCTCCGAGCGGAAGTGCGGCTCTCCCGGTTGAAGCTCGAGGCGGAGCTCGACGGCGACGGCAGCGATTTCAACTACGCCCTGATCCTGGAAGGATTGGCGGACAACGCCGACCGGAAGGGGCTCGAGGTGATCGAGGACGTCCGCCAGCGGCTCAAGTCGGAAAGCCGCATCGCCGCCGTCGATGTCGGCGGGGTCAAGGAAGTTGGCATCAATTACGAGTTTCGCATGGTCATCAAACCATCGTTTCAAAGTTACTGACAGCGATCGATTCATGAATATGGCCTTGAGCAGCTCTTTCTTTCAGAAGATCTGGGAAGAAAACAAGCGGTTTCTGCTGATCGCCGGCGGAGGCCTGGCGGCGTTCCTCCTCCTCAACGCGATCCTGGTGACTGGGTACAAGAACCAGGCCCTGGGGAAGGATGGGACCATCGAGCGCAACCGCCTGCTCGAAGTCAAGGTGCAGCGCCTCTACAAGGAGGTCCGCGACCGCTTCCACGAGGAAAAGAACATGCTCGAGTCCTACGCTCATTTCGAGCGGGACTACCTGCAGCGCTTTTCCATCCCTCCTCAAAAAAACCTTCCGGACTTCCGCAAAGGCACCTCGGCGCAGATTTATTTCAACGACCAGATCGAGAAGATCTGGGGCGAGGTGAGCCGCAAGGCGCGCGAGATCAACTGCTTGATGCCGGAGAAGATCACCACCCAGGATTTAGGAGTGCTCCCCGATGACACCGCCGAGGACACGCAGCGGCACTTCATCTACCTCGAGATCCTTCGCCGCGCCCTCAACGCCATGGTCGACAGCGGCATGAAGAAAATCGACAAGCCGAAGCTGCACGAGGAGGAGCCTTTGCCGGTCAAAGGCAATCCCGCTGCTCAGATCGTCTATCAGCGTCTCACCGTCCAGGTCCAGGGCACTTACGACAGCTTCCTGCAGCTCCTGCGCAAGTGTCAGGAGCCGAACCAGCCGAACAAGACCGGACAGTTTCTGCAGGTCATCCTCCTGGATCTGGCGCCGGTGAGCGCCGGCGCCGCCAGCTTGCTCAAAGGGAACCTGGAGTTCGCCAACTTCGCGATCGAGGAAGTCAAGGAAGAGGGAGCGCAGCCGGCGGCGGGAGGGCCGCGTTCGAAGCTGCGCTCGCAGCGCCGGAGGTGAGCATGAAGATCAACCGAGAGAAAATCGCCGCCCTCCTGGCCTTCCTGGTGATGCTCTTCAGCATCTCAGCGCTCGTCAGCTCCCAGATCGGCCTGGTGCGGCGCCACAAGGAAATCCCCACCAAGCTCAACGCCTCCCCTCAAAGCGTCATGGAAGTCGAGCCGCGCCTGCACCTGGAAGATTCCGGCGGCAGCCGCAACCCCTTCCACTTCTCGACCGAGTGGCAGCCCCTCACCCCCGAGCCGCTGGAGCTGCCGGCGCTGGAGATGGAGCGGCGGCCGCGCGTTTTCTTCGGCTGGCCCGCCGACCGAACCGTCGGCGCTTCCATCCCGTACCAGACGGCCATCCCCCAGGAAAAAGCCGCCGAGGAAGGCGAGGAAAGCGCCCCGGCCCCCTCCGAAGGGGCCACCAACCCCCCCGCCGGTCCCTCGGACCTCAAAGGAGGGCGGAAATGATGAATCACGTGAAAGGGCTCTTCTTCAAAAAAATTCATCCTCTTCTTCTCCTCTTTTTCTCGGCGCTCTCTGCGTCCTCTGCGGTTAATCCTCTTCTTCTTTCCCAGGAGGCTGCGGAAGACGAAATCCGCCCCTACGCCCATATCACCTTCCTGAGCGCCGCCGGAACCACGGAACAGTTGACCGGCAGGATCCTGAGCGAGACTCTCGAGAAGATCGAGATCGAGCGGATCAGCGAGGCGGGCGTTCCCTCCGGCCGGATTGCCCTCGAGGCCTCCCGCGTCAAGGAGATCGTCCGCTCGCGCACCGCCCAGCAGGTCTACGAGGCCAAGGTGAAGCGGCTGCTGCGCACCGAAGCATCCGCTCCGGAGCGGGCCAAGGCGCGCCTGGAGCTGGGGCTGTGGTGCCTGGCGCCCCATCCGCAGAATGCCGGAGCCGCTCCCGCCCCCGATCAGGCCTTCGGCCACCTCCTCAAGGCGGCGCAGCTTGATCCCAAGCTGCACGCCGCTTACCCGCCGCTCCTCGACCTCCTCGCTGTCCGGCGCCTGGCCCGGGAAGCGGTCGCGGACCAGGAGCTGGAAGTCTATTTTCTCGCCGAGGCCGGCGGTTACCGGCATCCGGAAATTTCCATCCGCCTGGGCGAGGTTTACCTGGAGATGGGCCTGCCGGACCAGGCCATGAAGCAGTTCGGGGCGGTGCTCAAGGACGGTTCCGAGCCGGTGAATGCCAGCCTCCAGCAGCGGGCGCGCCGCTACCTCGCCAAGATCTTCCTGGCGCGGGGGGAATCGGACAAGGCCTTGAAGCTCTACTGGCCGGAGGCGGGCGATGCCGGCAAGCCGGAGGCGTTCGAGAAATATTACCGCAGCGCCTGGTTCCTCCTCAGCCGCGGCCGGGCGGCCGACCGCTCGCAGGCGCGCGCTTTCCTCGAGGAGGCCCGCAAGCTGCAGCCGGACTACCCCGGCGTCCCGCTCCAGCTCTCCGCCCTGGACTTCGTGGAGGGAAAGCTCCAGTCGGCGGAGAACCGCCTGAAACACAACGCCTCATTGGCTCCGGACTCCCCCGACTACGCGTGCGCCCTCGGATTCGTCCTCCTCGAGCGAGGCAAGTTTAAAAACGCCGAGGAGCAGCTCCGCAAGACCCTCACCCTGCTCGAGGCGAAGGCGGGCAAGGGGGCCGGCGCGCCGGGCCTGGGGATCCTGGGGGATGATGAATCCATCGCCCCCTGCCAGGCGCACCTTGGCCTGGGGCTGCTCTTCGAATACCGCGGCAACGCTCCCGTGGCGGCGGAGGAGTACCGCCAGGCGCAGGAGATCGCCCGCCAGGCCTGGCCGCTGGGCACGCCGGTTCCCACCTTCCTCATGGCGCGGGCGCTGCTCCAGTCGAAGGAGGCCGACAAGGCCCGCAAGATCCTCGAGGACCTGATCAAGAGCCAGCCCGATGATCCCGGCGTCCTGGCCGCCTTCTCGCGGTCCCTCGCCGATGTGGAGATCGCCGGCGGTTCCGAGCATCAAGCCTACCGCCTCCTCGACCAGGGCACCTACCTGGAAAACGGCGATCCTTTTCTCCAGCGCAAGCTCGGCGTCCTGCTCCTCCGCAAGGGCCAGCTCGATGGGGCGTTTCCCTACCTCAGCCTGGCCAGGGAGGCGGGCGTGGACCAGCCGGAGACCTGGTGCGCCCTGGGCTACTACCATTACCGGAAAAACGAGCTGGACGAGGCCGAGAAGGCCTTCAAGAAGGTGCTGGCGCTGGTGCCGCGCCCGCCCAAGCCGTCCAAGGATGAGCCGCCTCCGCCAGTGCCGCCGGCCCGGCTTTACGCCGAGCGGGGGCTTGCCCTGGTTACCGATGCGCGCACCCTGGAGGTGTGGGAGGACAACTTCGAGCGCGACACCGGCGAGGAGATCCATCGCGGCTGGCTGAAGTACGAGAACTTCGGCATCCGCATAACCTTGAAGAACGGGCAGATCGTCTTCGCCGGCACGCAGGAGAACGCCGCCGATGGCGTCACCAAGCTCTACCGTGAAATGGACGCGCGGGACGTCGTGCGCGTCAGCGCCCGCCTGCGCTTCGACCAGGGGGCGGCAGGCGGCCGGGTGCGGGCGGGCATCCGCATCGAAACGACCGAGCGCGATGTCGGAGCGGGGCTGGTGTTCTTCCGGGACGTCGACGGCGCCCTCAAGGCCTCGGTGAAGACCACCCGCAGCAACTGGGAAGACCTCATGCCGTCGCCGGAAAAGGACCCCTCGCAGGGGAAACTCGTTTACGCCGCCGAAAAGAAGTGGCCCGACGATGGCGCCTTCCACACCTTGATGATCCGGGAGGCCGATCCGGCGGCGAAGGGCAAGGGCTACGACCTGCTCTTCGACGGCGAGCCGGCGGCCTGGAACGTCCAGGTCGGCGGGCTGGGGCGGGCCGCCAAGGTCTTGAACGTGGGGATCTCCGGGCAGACCGATGCCCTGGGGACGGCCTACCGTTTCGAAGCGGATGATTTCCGGGTGTTCCGGGAAAAAGCCCAGGAGGAGCGCCGTGGCCGCAGATAGATTCTTCCTCCGCAACTTCTCCGCAGAATGCGGAGAAGTTGCGGATAGCTCGGTTGCGGGCGAAGCCCGCATTATGAGCGACCGTCATCGTCCCGAGGGCTTCACCCTCGTCGAGGTCCTGCTGGTGGTGACCATCATCTCCATCCTCGCCAGCTTGACCATCGTCAGCGTCCAGTACGGCCGCAAGTTCGCCAATGTCAAGGCGACCCAGGCCGAGATCCAGCAGCTGGCGCAGGCCGCCCACTCCTATAAGAACAACTTCGGCGATTTTCCACCGACCTTCTTCTCCGATCCGCCCCTGGGCTTGAGCACGAACGGCATTGACGAGGGGAACGAGTCGCTCATCGCCCACGCCGGCACGCGCCGGAAAGGCGGGCCGTTCCACGGCGACTTCAGCGACAACCGCCTCGCCAACTCCGACGGCGACAACCTTTCCCCGAAGGACCTGGCCCGGATCAAGCAGGCGCTCGACTGGAGCCGCGGCAACGCGGCGCTGCTCGAGTACTGCGACATGTGGGGCAACCCCTTCGTCTACATCCATCAGCGCGACTACGGCTCGAGAAAAAAGCTGACTTACATCGACTCCAAGGGCCAGAAGATCGACGTGCAAGCGGTCAAAAGCGACAAGACCGGAACGTACCAGGCGCCGACCTCGTTCCAGATCTGGTCCTTCGGGCCCAACGGCAAGAACGAGAACGGCGCCGGCGATGACATCGCTTCCTGGAGAGACTGAAACACGATGGATCAGGCTATGACCGGCCGCGACCAACAAGGCCAATTCAGCATTAGGCGCTTACATCAAATATTCTACTCGGGCCGCAGTGAAGTTTTGGTGCCCAAGGAGCGCTCTATTATTCACCTCGCGTCTTTTCTTGGCGTTCTTGGCGTCTTGGCGGTTAATCCCTCTTCCTCTTTTTCTCGTTCCACTTCGATATTTGGTTGCGGCCATGGACGCCTCAGGGGCTACACCCTCATGGAGCTTCTCACCGTCATCGCCATCCTGGCGATCATCGGCGGCTTCAGCGCCGGCGCCTACCAGTACGCCCGGCGCATTTACAGCCTTTCGGCCGCGGCCTCGCGCGCCGAGGGGCTGCTGCTCTCCGCGCGCCACACCGCCATCTCCTGGGGCATTCCGGTGAGCGTGGTGGTCGATCCGGTCTCGAGGAGCATCACCGCCCACGCCTTCGAGTCGGTGGGCGAGTGGAACTTCGAGGAGTCTGCTGGCGGCAGCACCTCCGGAGTCTCGGGCGAGCCGGCCGAGCTGGTGGGGGCGGAGATCGTCGACGGGCACGTCGGCAAGGGAGTGCGCCTGGCGGAGAAGAGCTACGTCAACTGTGGCAGCAGCTCGCGCTTTGGGCTGCGCGCCGGCCTTCACGTCGGGGCCTGGATCTCGCTGGAGCAGCCTCTCGCCGCGCCCCTGAGGGCCGATTCGGCGCGGGGGACGCGGCGGCGCAGGGATGCCCTCGAGGCCGCCGAGGAGCACACCGCCGCCGTGGTCGCCAAGGGGAAGGCCTTTGCCCTCGGCGTGACCGCCGATGGCGCCCTCGAGGCAGCGATCGGCGACTACCGCGTCCGCACCGCCCCGGCGACGGTGCAGCCGGGACGCTGGACTCTGGCGGCCTGCCAGTACGACGGCAAGTCCATCACCTTGTTCGCCGATGAGCTGGAGCGGGAGGCGGCGCCGGTGGGCTACGAGGGGCTCGACCCGAAGGAGGTCCCGCCGCCCCCCTCCTCCATTCCCGCGGACCTCGAGCCGCTCACCATCGGCTCGCCGCGCGGCTCCATCGCCGCTCGGGTGGATGAGGTGCGCCTGCGCGGCCTGGTCGATCCGGTGGTCTTCGCCCTCGATCCGGCCTTCAAGATCCTCGGCTGGAGGAAGATCATCCGCTTCAACCGCCGCGGCCATCTCGACCCGCGCTTCCACGAGCGCCCGGTGCGCCTGGTCTTTTACGAGGAGACCGCCAATCCGCTCCTCAAGGAGGCCAGGACCCAGGCGGTGGTGGACTTCTCCCTCACCTTCCAGGAGTGGGTGGAAAAAAGCGGGCGGGAGCTAGAAGGCCTTCGGGAGGAGGACGAGGAGAAGAAAATCGAGGAGAGGCTGGGCGGCCGGCGGAAGGTCGAGATCATCCTCGATCGGATCGGCAGCGTGCGATGACAGGAGATCGGCAGCCGGCTCCGGCCGGCGGCAAAGGAGGTTTGGCCATGAAAGAGTTCAAGGTTTCGAGAACGGCGGCGCGGGCGGGCGTCGCGCTGGTGATGGTCCTTCTCGTCTTGACGGCGCTGGCCATCATCGGCGCCCCCTTCGTCATCGCCATGGTGCTTCAGGAGAAGTCGAGCATGAACTTCGATGCCTCGGTCAAGGCCCGCCGAGCTGCCGAGGCGGCCCGCAACCATGCCATCGCCCTGCTCGAGAAGACCGCCCGCAACGCCGAGGGGGAGGAGGAGGCGGAAAAGGCCGGGGTCGATGATCAGCCCAGGCTCAAGACCGGCCGGTTCTCCCTGAGCAGCGAGAAGCGGCGGCCGTCGCGCCGGAGCAGCTCCAGCCAGCAGCGCCGCGGCATGGTCATCCGGGAGGACCAGGGGGAAAAGCGCGAGCCGAAAAGGAGGGAACGGTTCGGATCGTTCGAGCAGCCGGCCGCGCCGGGCCTCATGGAGTCGCAAAAAGGGCCGGCGGAGAAGGATTACGATGAGCCCGGGGAGTTGGACGTGCACATGCCGGAATCGGCGGAGATCCCTTTCCAGGCGCCGACCGTGCTTTCCGGAACGGATCTGCAGGCGGCCGGCAAGCGAGGCCAGAGCACCACGACCGTGCCGGTCGGGCCGGTCCCCATCTCCTTCCGCGACCCCCGCGGCCTGACGGCCTCGGTGGAGGTGGCCGATGAGCAGGGGAAAATCAACCTCAACACCGCCACGCCAATCCTGCTCGCCAACCTCTTCGGCTCGAGCGTCCTCGAGCGGCCGCTCCATCCCGGCGACGCGGTGATGGTCCTCGAGGATGCCGGCCCCTTCCGCGATGACGGCGACCCGCGGACCGTTGACGGCGCGGTGGTCATCGGGCCCATGTCAGGCGAAGTCATCACCTACCGGGAGCGCAAGGGGAACGTCCTCCAGGGCTGCTTCCGCGGCGCCTTTTTCTCTCTCCCGTCCAGGTCCACTATCGACATCGGCACCATGGTCTACGACCTGCGCGGCTGGAAGGCGGGCTTCCACAAGCTGCGCGCCGGGGCCATCGGCGGCTTCACCGCCAGCAGGCTGGCGGAGTTCGCCACGGTGGAGGCGCTGCGGGAGGTCTCCAACTGGCAAGTGGCCTCGCTCTTCCTCACGCGCCTGCGGGGCGAGGGTTTGACCGCCGAGTTCCTCCGCCAGCACGGCATCCGCGCGAGCAGGCTGGAGGAGCTGGGCCTCGACCCGGCCCTCTTCGAGGGAGAGGGCGGCAGATCGGACCGCGGCGAGGGGCTGAAGCGCGAGCTGGAGCTGGCGCGCCGGACCTTCCGCCGGCTGAACGTCTCGAGGACGGTGACGGAGGGCCTCGAGAAGGCCTACGGGATGCGAGCGGCGATCGCCTTCGCGGCGCGGATCGAGCATCTCCATCCCAAAGAAGTGCAAAAAGAGGCCAAGGCCCTCGAGGAGCGGCTCAGGAAGGAGAAGCGCCAGCCGCCGAAGTTCGACAAGCGGTACCTGGAGGCGTGCCTCGAGAACCTGGCGGACGTATACCGCACGCCGGGGATCGAGACCATCCTGCCGCAGGACCTGGAGCTGCTCCGGGACTGCATCACCGTCAGCTCCGCCGTGCCCGCGAAGTGGTCCGAGCCGCAGGTTAACGAGGAGGCCATCCTCGCCGGAGAAGCGGGGGGCGGATCGGTCCGCATCGCCCGGCCGGATGAAAACGGCGGCTTTGCGGTGGTGCGGATCCGCGACCGCAGGGATCCGAGCGCCGTCGAGTACAACATGGTGACGCACGGCCATGGGGGTGCAGCCGTCTACGGCTTCAGCACCCTCTTTCCACTCCTCAATGGCTACGGCGAGCGCGAGGCCTGGATCGACTTCCTCGAGCGGCATCCGGTCAACGTCAACACCGCGCCGCCCCGGGTGATCCAGGCGGTGCTCACCGGCGTCTCCGGGGCGGCGGCGGGGAGCTTCCGGCCCAAGGAGGAAGAGGAGAAGCGGAAGAAGGAGCAGGCGGCGGGCCAGAAACGGGGACAGGGGCAGGATCCGGGCTCGGGCGGGATCGGCAGCCTGAAGACGCCCGGCCTGGTGACGCCGGCGGAGGCGGCCCATATCGCCGGCGTGATCTGCTCTCGCCGGCCGCTCAAGGGATACCTCGACCTCCACGACCTCTTCGTGGAGGCGGCCGACGCCGGGGCGATCGATGACCAGGACGTCTACCCGCTCTACCTCAACGCCATCCAGCCGAACCACCACCTCCTGCGCGTCTCGACCACCGGCTTCTGTTTCGCCTCGGGCGATGTGTACACCATCTCGAGCCGGGGCATCCTGCGCGGCGAGGCGGGGGGCGAGCTGGCGCAGGTGGGGCTGCGGGAGATCGTCGAGGTGTCGCCGCCCGAAGTGCAGCGCTGGCTGCTCTTCACCCAGTTCGACTTCACCAGCGAGATCTATCTGCGCAACCCCTGGACTCCCCGGGCGCCGGAGGACCACGCCTTCCACTCGGTGAGCCTCCCGGGAGCGCGGAGCCACCTGGTCCGGACCACGCCGGTCTTGTACAAGGTGCACTGGACATATGCGCGAACCGGCGCCGGCGGGATCAGCCGCTTCGCCGTGCCGGGGGCGGAGCGCGGCACGCTGCGGCTCGAGCTGGCGGAAACCTTCGCGGGGCGGACCACCTTCGGCCAGATCGAGCACTTCCGGGAGACCCGGGAAGGCCTCGAGCTCCCCGGCGGCGAGCCGTGGGAGGTGCCGGACTTCGACCTCGGCGGCGAGGCCGGCGGCGGATCGGGTCGAGGGGTGGCAGCGGGCGGGAAGGGCGGCGGCATCATGGACCTTACCAATGTCCCCGCCGCCGTCGAGACCTGGGTGAAGTTCCGCACTTTCCCGCAAGAGTCCAACCGCGATGGGCTCCTCATCCTCATGGATGCCGGCGCCGAGGAGGAGCGCAACCGCATCTCGCTGCTCTTCGATCAAAAGACCTCCGAGTGGGTGGCGCGCATCTACGACAGCTCCATTCCCGATCCCTCGATTCCGAAAGGAAAGCAGTTCTTCGAGATCCGCGCCCAGCGCCCCCTCGACCTAGACACCTGGTACCACCTGCGCCTGGCCTGGGACGGCGCCTACTCGGGCGGCATCCAGCTCTTCATCGACGGCCTGCCTGCTGGCCGCTCGAACTTCACGACCGAGCTGTCGGGGTCGCTTTCCTCCCAATCGAACGCCCTCCCCATCAAGGACTTTCGCGATTTCCCGAAGAGCGGCGTCCTGCGGGTGAACCATGAGCTGATCGAGTACGAGAACGGCCAGATCCGCATCCAGGACCCCTCATACTTCGAGCGCTGGCTGGCGGCGCAGCCGGCGGCGCAAGCGCAGCAGCCGCCCGGCGGGACGCTCTCCCAGCCGGGGCAGGGAACCGCCAGGCTCCCCAAGGGGGGCCTCAAGGCCTCGCTCCAGCGCGGCGCCGGCCTCGATGATCCCGGCAACCACCGCGCCTCGGTGCGGCCGGCGAACCACCCTGCCGGCTCCCCCGCGGCGCTGCACGGCTACTCGCTCATGGTCGACCGGAACTACTGGTACCATCGGTCGGACTTCCTCTTCGGCACCGGCGGCCTGCGCCTGGCGGGGGACCTCCTGCCGTGGAAGTTCCCGCCGGACGTCTGGGATGGGATCTACAACTACAACCCCAAGATTGTCCCGCCGGGCGGCGGGCGGGGAAAAGAAGGAGGCCAGGTGCCGGCGGGAGGGGCGGCTGCCGCCGGCCAGAAGCAGTACCTGGCGCCGGTCTTCATGAGGGTGAGCGCCGCGGGCTTGACCGCATCGCCGAGCTTCGAGTGGGGCGGGCAGGCTTACTTCGCCCACGAGTTCTTCCAGAGCGAGGGGGTGGTGATGGCCGGCGGGCAGGCGGTCTTTTATCGCAAGGTGCCGCTACCGAGCGGCCATCCCATCTACAACCTCATCGCTCAGGGCGATCCCAACAACCCCGGCGGCGGGGCGAAGGCGGTGAACCAGGAGCCCCTCCAGGGTCTGGAAGTCTATGCGACCTATCCTCCCGGGGGCCAGGTCGACCCGACGATCTATGACGACCGCACCTACCTGCGGCTCTACTCGGTTCTGGCCAGCGGCCCGGTCGCCAACTTTTACCCGGTGGAGGGGATCCTCGAGCTCCGCGGCGCCCGGCCCCTGTGGCGGCGCCTGGCCGGCGAGCCGGAGCTGTACGCGGCCGGCGGCTCGGTCTTCGGGCATCACCCCGATGACACGGTGGAGTGGATCCGCTACCACGATGTGAGCGGCCGGATGTTCATCGGGCTCCACCATGTGACCGTTCAAGGGAAAACCAACGTCGGCGCGGCCCGGCACCGCGACTACCCGCGTCAGGAGAACCACATGTTCCACCGCGGCGGCCTCTCCCAGTCTGGGGCCAAGTTCAGCCCGGGCGGCGACCGCCTGGGAGAGCCGCTGCGCCTGGTGATGGAGGTCGCCGGCGGCGGCGCCGGGTACGGCGATTACGTCTCCATCTCCACCGATGACCCGCAGGTCTACGAGCCGATGGCGCGCCGGGTCTACCGGGCCTCGGAGCGCAACGACGGCCGCTTCTGGGTCTCCCTCTGGGACGTCAACCCGGGGGAGTATAAGGCGTTCAAGTACAACTACACTGCCCCCATGAATCCGCGCCTGGTGAAGTTCCCCACCGGCTCGCTGCCGCAGGTCGGCGGCGGCCGCATGGTCTTCTTCGGCGATGCGGTCCGCGGCAGCCCGCCCTCGGCTTCCGCGCTCTCGGCCCTCTCCCGGAACGTCGAGGAGGAGGAGACCTCCGGCTTCGTCATCGACGAGGTCGAGAAGCTTTACGATCCGGGCCTGTGGGGGGCCCCCAGCGCGCTCTTCAACCGGAAGCACGTGCTCGTCCCCCTCGAGGGAGGCACGGTCAAGCGGGAGCCGTTGCAGACGCCCCTCGGGCCGGGCGAGGTGATTGCCGGCACCATCCCGCGGGATCGGACCATCAGCCGGCAGAACCCCCTCGACATCCTGGTCGTCTCCGCCGGCCGGGGGAACTACCTCTTCGCCCGTTCGATCCAGCGCGGCGTCCTCTCCGTGAACGATGAGTACTTCTTCTTTGAGAATCCCAAGGCGCTCGAGAGCACCGCGGCGCCGCAGCCGCGGGGCAGCCAGGCCGCCGGCCGCGCCAGGCTCACCGACATCCAGCCCCCTGACGATGGAAGGAACGGCCTCGACAGCCAGTTCGAGCGCATCGACCCGCGCTTTGTCGGCATGCGCAGCCCGTACGCCCGCATGATCGTGCGCGACCTGACGGTGGACAACGTCAGCGGCGATTTCGAAAGGGAAGGCTTCGCCCGCATCGAGAGCTTGAACCTGAACAACGGCTTTGAAATCTTCTACTACCAGGGCTTCGGCGGCGGAAACTTCTCGAACTGCCTGCGCGGCCAGTTTCATACCGCCGTCGCCGAGCCCATGGTCGTCCAGGCCGGCCAGCAAGGCAACCAGCCGGTGTACCGGTACACCAACCCCATTCAAAACGTCACCGTGCGGCTGCGCCTCATCGGCCGGGGGCTCCTGGGGACCGAGCGGAAGACCCACGGCTTCGGCGACCCCATCAGCCTGGTGACCTGCGTCGACGTCACCGAGATCACCGGGCCGATGACCGACGTCAACCTGGCGGCGTCGGACACCAAGGGCTTTCCGCCGGTCGGCTACCTGCTTCTCGACTCGACCCTGCCCAACCGGCCTTTCGAGATGATCGCCTACACCGGCATTCAAGGGGAGAATCTCTTCCTGCGGCCGCGCGATGAGGACGGCAAGGGGATCCTGCGTAGCTCTTTCGGCACCGTGCTGCAGCCCATCGAGCCGGGGATGTTCGCCTACGCCATGCCGTTCCGCCACTTCGACCGCTACCAGCCGGAGACCGAGAGCGAGAGCCTGGCCTACTTCCAGAAGAGCTTCCGCATGCCCGGGGCGACGTGGAGGAGCATCTCCTGGCGCGAGCGCAAGCCCTTGAACAACATGGAGCGCCTCTGCGATCTCGTCGTCGCTGCTCGCTTTGACGGCGCCCCGGACTGGTCAGAGAAACCGGCCAACCAGAAGGGGGGGATCTTCTTCTTCGAAGCGCCGGAGCAGTCGGCGCGCCGGGAGGATCCGGTCTTCGACCTCGACGTCACCGCCGACCAGCTCGACGTGCGCGTCTACTTCCGCTACAAGCGCGGCAGCTTCATGCGCGTGCGCCCGGACCATTATCGCGATGACTGGAAGGAGACGCCGGTGCTGGAGCTTCTCTCGGTGGAGTATGAAAAGGCGGGGCGGATCCTGCGCCATGAAGAGACCAATTTTTAAGCCAAGGCGGCGGATGGCGGTTTTTCACCGGCGCGGCGAAAGGAGCCCGGGGCTGCAAGGCCACACCCTCATCGAGCTGCTGGTCTCCCTGGGCATCTTCATCCTCCTCGGCAGCGCGCTGATCGCCCTCCTCAACCAGGGGGTGTCGATATGGCATCTCGCGGAGGCCCGAGGGCGGATTTACGAGCGCGGCCGCGCCCTCCTCGACACCGTGGCCGAGGACCTCCGCCACGCCGCCACCAACGTCCAGGCCGAGGGGGCCGGCTTCTGGATCCGCTTCCTCTGCGATGAGGATGCCTCGGGGCGGCAGCGCCTCCGCTTCGTGCGGGCGCTGGCGGGCGAGTCCTCGGATCCCATCGCCCGCCGCGGCGGCGAGTACCTGGCGCGCTCGAATTCCGCCACCTATGACCATCATCAGGATTTTGCCGATATTCAAGCGGGCCTTCTGCTCGCGCCGGGGGGTTATCAAGAAGTGATTTACGCCATGGGTCCGGACCCCAAGGCCCGCGAGGTCCTGCGCGGGGTGCGCTCGCCGATCGGCGAGGCGGGCTCGATCTTCATCGACGGCAATATCGAGGTCGATCCAAAGGATGAGGCCGCCAAGGGGAAGGCCGGGACCGAGGCGGCGGAGGGCGCGGCCCGGGAGGAGAAAGGGGCGCCCCATCCCCTGCTGCAGGCGGCGCAGCCGCTCGCCGGCGAGATCCTTTATCTGGGCTTCCGGTTCTGGACGCCGGCCACCAACACCTGGGATCCCGCCTATCCGCCGCTCGCCGCGCCGAAGGAGGGGCAGCGGAGCGGGGCGACCGAGATCTGGGACTCGACGCGGGCGATCCTGGAGGAGGATAAGCCGGCGGCCGGCCATTTCGCCTGGAAGCGCCTCGAGGGGAGCCTGGCGGATCCCTACGATGACCTCTTTCCGGAGAAGGTGGAGGTGGTGGTGGTCATTCAGGGGAACCCGGAGATTCCGCCCATCAACTTGACCCGCGACCTCGGGCCCAGGGAGGAGACCATCTGGATCAGCTCCACCATCGGGCTGCCGGAGGCGGGGAGCGCTTGCTTCATCAAGATCGATGAGGAGTGGATCCGCTACGAGAAGATCGGCGGCAGCTCTCTCACGGTTCCGAAGGAAGGCCGCGGCGCCCGCGGCACGGCGGCGGCCAAGCACCCTGCCGGCGCCAAGGTGGAGGTGGGCACGGCATTCCGGCGGGTGGTGGAGATTCCGGGCTGCCGCGAGCCGGCGGCGGAGGCGGGGAAGCAGCGCGGCGGCAGGGGGGGGAAGTTTCGATGAGCCGGCGGCGCCCCCATTTTTTCAATCCCGCGGCGCTCTCTCGGGCCGGCTTCAGCCTCATCGAGGTGCTCATCGCCATGGTGATCCTCTCGATCGGCGCCACCAGCTTGATCGCGCTCTTCGCCGCCGCCAGCTCAGCCCACAAGCGCGCCGTCGACCGCACCCACGCGGCGCTGGTGGCCGAGGAGCTGTTTTCAGAGGTGCAGTCGCGCTACCGCGTGGAGGTAGACTTGAAAGAACTCTTGAAAAGCATGAAGGAGTCGCTGCCGGAGCAGATCGACGGCTACTTCTGGCAGATCACCCTCCACCAGCCGGCAGCCGGCAAGATGAAGACTGGCGAGCGGGAATGGGGAGAGCACGAGCTCCTCGTCCGCGCCGTCATCCGCTGGTCCCGAGCCGCCGAATCGCGCGAGGAGGAATACCTCACCATCCTCCTACCCAGAAACAGGCAAGATTGATTTAGTGGGCTAGCTGTTTATGTATCGCTAGATCAAGCCCCTTTTTGCCATTTAAATCTAGCTATCACTACCGTATCATTCACGCATGACTATCGAAGAACCTCTCAGAACCACCGCAGAACTAGTTGATTTTGGCCAAAAACCGACCCCAAAAACCGATTCCGAACCCGCCAACGGATCGGCGATCGCTGGCGCCGGGGAACCACCGATAAGAATTCAACTCGAATCGAAGCCGGAGCTAAACGAGGCCCAGTCCTCAAAGCCCATAATCCCAAGTATCAAACCTCGCCGGCGCTCAAAAGAAGAACGCATGGAGTCCACGCAACCCGAGATCCTGGATGTGGAAAGTGCGGCAAAGGTGATGGGAGTAAGCCGGTGGCTGGTCCTTCGGCTCGCAAGGGAAGGAAAGTTGCCGGGAAAAAAGGTAGGCAAGGAGTGGCGGTTTAAACTTAAACTGAGCAACCTTCTTCGATGGGTGGGGGAGCCGGAGGTGCTCGAGATTGATCCAAGTACCCCGGAGGGGATTCGGCAGCTACTCAACAATCCACGGACAAAGTTTCGGCCAGGAGGTTATGGCAGGGTCACTTCATCTTAATAGATAAAATTCTCTGGAATCCGGATGACAAGCGCTGCCCGTATGCGCTTCTTTTTAATCCGTGGATATGGGTGGAGATCAAGCCGATAAAAAACGTAAGGATTTCGCGGCTTACCTACAACACACCGGCAACCGCTGAAATCCGGCCGTCCGGAGAGAGCGGCGATGACGACGGCGTCGGTTATTCTGTCCGGGTATGCACAGTGCCCAAATTCTGACGGAGCCCATTTGTCCGACCCGGAGTGGGAGTTGCGTGCCTTGCCCTGCAGCTTTCTGTCAAGCGGAGGCGCATGAGTTGGCGAGCTTGCAAAACAGGTTGATGAGCATCATTTCGTCGATGGAACCGGCAGCCGCGCAGGCGATGCGCGGGTCAGCGACGACCACCGCCAGGCATTGAGCGCGAGAGACGGCGACGTTGATCCGGTTGCGGTCGAGGAAGAAGGCAAGCCCGCGCGAGCCGTATTCGCCGTAGCTGGAACAAAGGGAAAGAATGCAGACAGGGGCCTGCTGTCCTTGAAACTTGTCCACGCTGCCGACGCGAGCGCCATTCGGCAGGGCCGCCTGAAGAGCTCGCACCTGGGCGTTGTAGGGGGCGATGAAGAGGAAGTCCTCCAATGCCAGCGGCCTCGTGCTGCCATCCTTGGCGGTGTATGCACGTCTAAGCAGCTCATCGTAGATCGCTTTGACGCGTTCCAGTTCTTCGTCGCTCTGCTGAACGTTGCCGTAGTGCTGGACCCCGCTGAAGACGATGCTTGATTCTTTGGTGATGAGTGCATGGCCGCCGCCAGGAGGGAGGGTGATTTTCTGCCTGACGCAGTTGGCGTCCGAGCCGAGCCGTCCCTCGTAGATGCTCTCGGAAATGAAGCGGCAGACGTCGGGATGCATACGGCGGGACTCGCCAAGGAAGAGGCCACGGTCCGGGGGCACCACAGCGTGAAAGACTGGCGCGTCCGGCTTACTGGCGGCGGTGTCTTTGAGGGCGTATTGCAGGGCCGAAAGCCCGGCGTCTCCGGGATGCGAGCCTTGCACGGGTTGTTCGAGCTGCATCTGGTCTCCGAGGAGGACAAGGTTGTTCGCGGACCGAGCCATCGCCACGGCGTTGGAGAGAGGCACCTGACCGGCTTCATCGATGAAGAGGAACTCGAGAATGCCTTCCCACTCGGGCCGGGTGAAGAGCCAAGCCGTTCCTCCGACAACGCCAGCCGTGTAGGCAGCATACGCATCACCGTTGTCTTTGACGTGAGCCAAGCCAAGATTGGAAGAAAACAAGGGCCCTTCCGCTTCACCGCCGACTTTAATCCCGTGGAGACTACTGCCGCTCTCCTTGGCCGCCTCGCCGCAGGCGATAAGAAGGTTCACCACGGCCTTGTGGCTGTTCGACGCGATTCCGACCTTCTTGTCCGTGGCGAGAAGCGCAGTGATGACCCGCGAGGCGGTGTAGGTCTTTCCGGTGCCTGGAGGGCCTTGAACCACGAGGCAGCCGCCCGACATCGAGTGGGTAATGCGGATGGCGGCATCGGTTGCGGTTTCACCGGCGCTCTGCAGCGGCGTCGTGGGCGGCACACGATTCAAGAGCGCGGCAACCGGCGCGTGGAGTTTGTCTGACTGGTGTCCGGCGGCAACTTCGGTCAGCGCAGCCTGAATTGCCGCCGCCGGCACATACTCATCAGGGAGCAGCGAACCATGCTTGGGGAACGCACCTCCGAATTTTTCGGTCAACGTCTTTTTGCTGATCTTGAGTTGTAGTTCGCCCTTGGACATATCGAGCGCCAACAGTGTGAACTTCGCTTCCAGATTGTGGGTGAACATCAACTTGGACTTGTCGCCGGCGGCAAGTTTGCATTCCTGCGATGGATCGAAGCGGAATGTTTGCACGAATGATTGTTTTTCGGACACCGAAGATCCAATGGCGTGGATGCCTTCGATGCAGCCGGGGTCATCGCGGAGTTCTTCGGGCGTCGCCTTAGCACGGTCGAACATGCGCCACCACATGGGCTTTTCCTCCCGGCGGTGAAAGTCGATCAAATCAGAGAGAACGACTGAAACCGCGTCGCCCTGCTTGCGAAGCTTGGCCGCCGTGTCCAGTCGCGCGACGACCTCGGGCGGCAATACCGGTGGCGTCGATGGGGAGGATGCGGAAGCCGGGCGTGCAACGGTGATCTTGTGTTCAGTAGCGACCTTCCTCAACCACTGCAACAACTCCGCCGTGGATTTACAGTCGTCCACGTTGTAGTCGCGGATGCCTTTGAGGATGGTGCTGTTGTTCCAATCACGCACCTGCTTGCTTTCGATCCAGCGGGCGTATTGGACGATTGAGTCAACAGCCGTGGTGACCTCGGTGGCGCGCTTCGGTCGGTAGAGGCGCTCGATCGTTTTGATGGAGTAACTGTCCTCGCCGATGCGCAGTCCGTGACGGACGATCTGGTAGAGATCAACGAACACTTCGTTTCGGAGAAGCTCGTCCACCTCATCCTGACGAGTGTCGTGGCGCGTGCTCAACCGCCGAACCGCGCTGACTTCGTAGTCGGCGTAGTGGTAGATGTGCATGCCTGGGTCCTGCTTCCACCGGCTGAATACCCAGTCCACGAAGCCCTCGAATGCGAGCTTTTCCTCGTTACGGTCGTGGGCCCACCAGTCCTTGAAGTCGAATAAATCTGACTGCTCGGTCCGCGAGCATACCCCAAACAGGTATTCCAGTCCGCCAGAAACCAAAGGGTAACCCTCCATGTCGAAAAAGACATCGGCCGGATGATGAGGAGGCAGGGCAGCGAGGCCGATGAGTTCACCGTTCGCCCCAGTGTGGGGCAGAACCTCGAATCGAGGGGGTACGTCGGGATTCTCGATCCGGTCGACGTGCGTTTGGTACTGAAGACGAGCCTGTGCGACGAGTTTTTCTAGCGAGTCGTTGGCGAGTTTGTGAATGGATTTGCCTGACGCTGCGGCGAGGCTGGCCATAGTTGCGATTCCGTTACTCTTCAGCTTCTTGATCTGTCCGACGCTGATTCCCGCGACCCGCACGAGGTGATCTGTGTCGTTGAAGAATTTCTCCGCGTAGGAAGTCCAGCGGCCCTGGTCGGCCCGTGGAAGCGGCTCCGGACGATCCGTCATTTTCCCGGTGAAGCCGTCCTGCATGGCGAGAAAGCTCGCCTTGATACAGTGGTAGTAGTGGATGAAGTCCTCAACGCGGAATTCAACCCTGTCCTTGCTGCCGAGGATGATGCCGAATTTTTCAGGCATCTGCCCGCCGGTAACGGCGGCTAGCATTTCCGAGTAGCAGCAAAGCTGAATAGCGTAATACGGCTTGGGCGAGCGAGCGAGCTTCGTGTCCCACACCTGATACCTCCTGGATGCGTCGAGCGTGAGGAAGTCGGCGAATCCGGCGAACTGCCCATCTTCCAGAGCCGCCTGATAGATAACGGGGGCCTTTGCGCTGATGGCTGAGAGCGTACTTTTCCGAGCAACGACAAAATCGTTCTTTGGAATCTCGACCAGGTTGAGGGCAGCGGACTTGAATTCATCCAGCACCGCGCTCCGCGCGGTGGTCGTTGCGCCAGCTAGGGGTTCCCGTAGCAACGGAACAGGATGATAGGGTGGGGGACCGTGGCCGGGAAGTGCAGATTATGATGGGTTGCGACAAAATGTCGCCTTTTTTAGCGGAAGGCGACAGGGGGGCAGCTTATCTTCGAGGACTTTTAGTTTATGCATCACTTTGGAAGTACCTGGCACCAGACGTAACGATCGCTTTTCCTGTCGATCTTGCACTCGAGGTCAGGGTACTTTGACACGGGGAACGTTCCCGGCCGGAGGTGCTTCAGGAAGTCGATGATATTGAGAAGCGTGGTGTTCTCGTCTTCCTGTAGGGTCCCTCCCCCGCCACCTCCACCGTGGTTGGCGGTGACGTGCCAGTCGTAACGACCAACCTCGTAAGATACGCCCTCGGCCGTTCCGTTGATGAGGTTGAGGCCGAAGACCACCTTGTCCCAGTTCTTCTTCCTGACGTCAGCCGGCACCGTGGACCAGCCAGCATGCTTATCAGCGCTCCGGAAGGCCCCAGTCAGGAACGCTTCGCGCAGGGCCTGCTGCCCGGCCTCCGTCGCGAAGTACTCCTCTAGGGCCTCGGTGAGGAGTTCGCCTTGCGGCGACGGCGTCATGCCCTCAAGGCAACACTCGAAGAGCCGCTGTCGGCCCGCCGTCGTCTTCAGGAAGAGCCACAGCGCCCGCTCCCGACTCGGAGTCTGGTCCAACCTGAGGAGCGTGGGGAAAAATGAGCGGTCCGTCCGGAGGACATGAATGTAGTAGTTGGTCAGGATATGGGGCCACGAGGCGATGCCGATGGCTATCACCGCCAAAACGGCAAGGCCGGCAATCCAGGCGACCATTGAGCGTCGCCAGGATAATCTATGGGAACACCCTCCCTGTCATCCCCGCTAATTTCGCGCAATAAACACCGCCAGCGCCGTTTGGGGGTCTCCTCCGCTTTTCATGCTGCGGTCCATTTCCAGCAGCGCTTTGAAGATCCGGTCAATGCGCCCCGGCGGCATGGCGGCCAGATCCCGGCGGAATCTCTCGATGAAGGGGCGAGTTGTCAGCCGCAGCTCCAGCCAGCGGTCGGGCCCGCCTCCGGCCGCCTGCAAGGCGTGGGCGCGGCGGAGGGGTCGCAGTCTGGCGATCAGCGACCCGATGAAAAGGCTGGCGATGGTCGCTGGATCGAAGATCGGGTTGCCCCGGGGCGGATGGTAGCCCTGCCGGTTCAAACGCTCGGCCATGGAAAGCGCCTTCACCCGGTCCCGCCCTATGAAGGCTTCGGCCAGGTCGAAGATGGAGTCTTCGCGGATCTCGCCGGTCACGGCGGCAACCGTGTCGCCGGTGACCGTCTTCCTTTCCGGCCCCAGGAGGATGCCGATCTTCTCCAGGCACTCATCGAGCGTTCCCAGCTCCGTTCCCGCCCTTTCCTGGAGAAAGTAAGCGGTTTCGAGATTCATGGACAGCCCCCGGTAGGCCGCTCGCGCGGCGATCCACTCGGAAAGCTCGTTGCGCCAGGGCGGATCGCCGGTCTTCCAGGGGGGAGGGCGGTCATAGGGCTGGCGGCAGTGGATGAGCCAGCCGTGCTGGAGCAGCGTTTTGGCGAAGCGGGTCCTCTCGTCGGGAGCCTTGTCCAGATGGAGGAGGAGATGCCCCCCCTCGAATCCGGCGCTCACGAACGGCTCCAGGGCCTCGCGGTAAGACGCCAGGAAGGCATCGGCGGACTGGACGATCGCCAGGCG
The DNA here is from genome assembly GCA_016209605.1 of Planctomycetota bacterium. GTDB lineage: Bacteria > Planctomycetota > UBA8108 > UBA8108 > JACQVS01 > JACQVS01. The sequence continues at coordinate 47,908 of JACQVS010000160.1, read as the reverse complement.
CGCCGCCGAGAGGATCGACAAGGTCCGCAGCTCATCCAGGACGTGGGCAAGCAGGCCTTCCACGTCTCGCGACGCATCGAAACGCTGGATGGAGGGGAGCGGCTCGTTCCCGAACAGCTCCTGGATGAAGCGCCGCTCCACCTCGCGGCGGAGGAACTCGGCTTCTCCGACAAGCGCGGCGACGGCCGGAAGCGGCCGCCAGCTCTTCCGCTGAAACAGCTCCTGGAAGGAAATCCCCCCCGGCTTCTCCTTCATCGGCAGCTCTCCAGGATCTGCCAGATGTCGTTGGAGTGTCTCGCGTCCATGAAGGCTTGGAAGGTTTCCGGCCGCAGGAGCAGCGTCGCCAGCGAGTGGTAGATCTTCAGGTACATGCGGTCTTCGTACGGCGGCGAAACCATGGCGAAGAAAAGGTGCACCGGCTGGTCATCGGGGGCGCGGAAGGGAAGCCCCTTCCGGGAGCGTGCGAAGGCCATGATGAACTCCTTGGCCTGGAGCGTGCGCACGTGGGGAATGGCGATGCCCTCCCCCACGGCGGTGACCGCCTTCTTCTCGCGGTTGAGGAGGTCCTTGCACAGCCGGTTGCGGTTGCCGATCTGCCCGCTGGCATCGAGAAGGTCGCACATCTCGCCGATCACCTCATCGCGAATGCGGTCGAGATTTCTGGCGCCGAGAGGATCGAAGCCCTCCGGCAGCACTTCCTGAGGGAAGAGGAGCGTGTTCAGCTCCAGGCGGATAGATCCTTGGCCTAAAATCTTCCGGATGTTGATGCTCAAGGAGCCTTCCTCCTCGATCCCTCAGGCGGAACTTTTGATGGCGCGTTTGGCTCAGAAACGCGATCAAACTCCTGGAACAGCGGTCGCAGCGCATCCCAGGTCTCCAGAAGGTGCTGCGGAATGGAGCGGACATCGGCAAGGACGGTGGTGAAGTTGGTGTCGCCGTGCCAGCGGGGAACAATATGCCAGTGGAGATGATCGCGGATGCCGGCGCCAGCCGCCTGTCCAAGGTTCAGCCCGAGGTTGAAGCCCTCGGGATGGGAGACTTTTCGGAGGACTTCCACGCAGCGCTGGAGGAGCGCGGCGATCTCGCGGTTTTCCTCGGGGCTCAAGTCCGTCAGGTCAGCCGTATGACGCCGCGGGGCCACCATGAGGTGCCCTGAATTGTAGGGGAAGCGGTTCATGATCACGAAAGCCAGCTCGCCGGCATGGAGGATCAGGTTGTCGCGCTCCTTGCCGCGCTCGCTGGGCAGCTTGCAAAAAATGCACCCCCCCGGCTTCTTGCCGGTGATGTACTCCAGGCGCCAGGGGGCAAATAGATGTTTCATGATGAAAAAGTTTTTAGCCGTTGGCCGGCAAAACCTCTAGCGAATTTTTTATTCTTGGGCAAAAACATCTATTATATTCTTCAGCAGGCCGGAAGACCAACGGTCCTTTGACAACCCTAGGAGGAAACCATGGGATTGACCAAGAAGAAGGAAGACGTCAAGAACGCCGCCGCGAGGCCAAGGGGCCGGAAAAAAGCGCGCGCCAGGCCGGCAGGGCCGATCGGCTTGGGCCCGGAGGAAGTGCTGGGCCCTCCTCCGGAGACGATTCGAGAGCTGCAGGCGCAAGTCGCCCAGGAAGGGGCGGCGGTCCTCGCCACCTACCGCGATCCGGTCGGGGGGCGCTGGCTGCTCCTCCTGGCCGTTCCCGTCGACCGCATCGATCCGACCCCCTTCCAGCGCGAGGCTTCCAAGGCCCATGTCGAGAAAATCGCCCGGGTCATTGAAAAAGTCGGGCGCTTCCTCGATCCCGTCATCCTCTGCCGAGCCGGCGGCGGCCGCTTCTGGACGCCGAACGGCAACCACCGCCTCGAGGCGCTGAAAGCCATGGCCGCGAAGACGGTCATCGGCCTCATGGTGCCGGAAGCCGAGATCGCTCATCAAATCCTGGCCCTCAACACCGAGAAAGGCTACAACCTGCGGGAAAAGGCGCTGGGGGTGATGCGGCTGCTCCGCAACCTCTCGGAGACCGCCGGCAAGGATCCTCAGGGAACGGAGTGGCCGGAGCGAACCGAAGCCTCCTTGTCGTTCGAGTTCGAGGAAGCGGCGCTGTTGACGTTGGGAATCGCTTACGAGAAGCGCCCGCGCTTCAGCGGCGGCGCCTACCAGTCGATCTTGCGGCGGGTCGATGCTTTCCTGGAAGAGCCGCTCAAGAAAGCCCTGGAAGCGCGTGAGCGCCGCGCCGGCCGGCTGCTGGGAGTGGATGACCTGGTGATCGGCCTCGTCGACCGGCTCAAGCAGCGCGGCCTGCAGAGCCCCTACCTCAAGGCCTTCGTGGTCGCCCGCGTGAATCCCATCCGCTTCCACAAGGGGGAGCCGCCTCCCTTTGACGCCACCCTGGAGAAGATGGAGGCGGCGCTCCGCAAGTTCGATCCCAGCAAGGTGCGCGAGGAGGACCTGGCCCGCGCCGGCGGCCCGCCGGAGGAGGCCTGAATCAGGCCGATTTTTCCGCCAGCATCGGGAAGCATTTTATCGCTGGCAGCCCAGGGCGGCGCCGGCGGGGTCGGCGCCCGGAAGGGGAAAGGGGGCCCGCGGCGCCGGACCATCCTGGAAAAGATACATGAGGAGGATGATCGCATCGGTGGAGTCGATGGTTTCGTTGTCATCGACATCGAGCGCATCCTGACAGTTGACGGCGCTGCCTTTGAAAAGATAGAGCAGGATCTTCACCGCATCCGGAAGATCATACGCTCCATCGCCATTCGCGTCGCCGCGGATGAAGGTCGAAGGCGGCGCCTGGAACGTGAACGCTAGCGTGTTCGAGGCCTGGCCATCGAGATTGCGCACGGTGACGTTGACGGTTCCCGCGCCCGCGGGAACGCGCGCGATGATTTTCCCCGGCGTCGCTCCAGCCTCATCGTAAACGACGCGCGGCGATTCCTGAGCGCCGAAGAAAACCCGCAACCCGTTGTGGAGACTGCTCCCCAGGATGTCGATGTCGATTCCCGGAATCGCCGCCGGCGGATTCAAGCTGTTGAGGACCGGCGGCGTCCAGCTCGAAGTCGTGGTGACGGTGATGCTGTCCGAATCGATGACATTGGCTTGCAAATCGAGGCCGAAAATTTCCAGGACATTGGCCCCCGGAAGGAGCGGGATATTGGCGATGGTCCAGTTGGTCAGCGAAGAATAAGCGGGCGTGGTGGTCGTCTCCAGATTGCCGTTCCGGGACACCATCATTTCGCCAATCTCCACCGGCGCGGTTCCCGAAAGGGTGATGATGGGCTGGTTAGTGGTCAGGTTGTTGCCGTTGTTGGTGGTGATGGCCAGGCGAACCTGCGGATAAACCACCGTCTGGATGCGGCTCTGCAACAAGCTGGCCCTCTGGTCGATGAATTGCCCCGGCTGTCCGATGGCGGTATTGGTCATTCCCAGCGCCGCCAGGCGATTCATGTAGGGGGACAGGTAGCTGGAATGGAACCAGCGGCCGGGGCCGTTGACCATCTCGTCGAGGATGGAATAGTACATGCGCCGGATCACCGGCCGGTTCATCAACCGGTTCACCTCGGAGAAGCCTCCGGGATTGAAGGGGTCCTGAGGATTGGCGGGGATCGCGAAGGAGTTGGCGTTGGCATAAGTCAGCTCGAGATCCCACGCCATCAGATGAAAGCGGCCATCGAGGTCGGGACGGTAGAAATAGCAGTTCTTGCCGCGGCTCATCCCCCAGCTGTCCCAGTCGTCGATGTTCATTTCCACCGCCCAGATGCGCAGCATCTCCTCGACGTTCATGACGCTCCAGATCCCTTCATCCTGCGCCGTATTGGAGGTGGCGCCGGGATCCAGCACCTTGGCGAAGGCGATGAAGTTGGCGTACTCGTCGGCGCCCTCTTTGGCGCGCATGCCGAAAAACCAGCGATAATTTTCCTTGTTGGCGCCGTTCCCATCGCTCCTGGAGCTGGGCGGCGGGTAAAGGACCCGCGCATCCGTATTGCGGGCCATGCCGCCGGTGTCGTTAAAGAGAAAGCGGTCATCCATTTCCAGGAAATCCCCCTCGTCATCGTCAGGGAACCAGAGCGACACGAAATCCCCATCCGGCACCCAGTAATGCTCGCGGGTGATGGTGACGCGGTCGTTCACCTGCCAGCGCACCATGATGAAGACGTCGGAGTACGGGACGCCCAGGGCGCCCTGGCTCTGGCGGATGAGATAGTGCGACAGGCGCTCGCGCGCGTCGCCGCCGTTGCCGTGATGGTCTTCGAGTCCGAATTTGCGGATGCGGTCGTGCAGGATGTTGTCGCGCGGCATGCGCACGCGATAGCTGCCTCCCCAGCCGGCGCGGGCGAAAGGGCTTCCCGAAAAACGCGTCGTGGCTTCGTAGTAAATGCGACTGCCGCCGAAAACGAAAGACCCATCGACCGGATCGTTCGAATGCAACTGGCGGTTGGACAGTTCATTTTCGCTGGCTCCCGTCATGTAAAAGCGATAACTGTGGAAGCTGGTGGCGGGATTCTTGATATCGTGGCGGTACACGCAGTAGCGTAAATCGTTGAGCCCTGCGGACGGCGGATTGACCAGCAGCGGATGGGTCCTCGCGACGATATCCACCGGATAGCGGCCCGTTCGACCGCCGCCGTCGGAAGCCGTGATGAAAAAAACGACCCGGGTGGCTTGCGCTTGCCCAGGAATTTTCGCTTCAAACACATCCGATGCGCCGATCCGCGCCATCGCCACCGATAAAGGGGTCGACGAGGGAGTATTGAGCGCGTAGCGCAAGGTGACGGACGCGATCCCATCCGGATCGACGACCCGCGCCCGCACGGTCACTTGCTCGCCCGGCCCAGGAACCGCCGGCTCATTGATGGCATCGGAAATGACCGGCCCCAGATTGGCGGCGCCGGTCTGGGAAATCAAGCGGCCCGTCACCTGGTTGCGCGCTCCGGGAGTGCCGAGGTCGAGCGGCACGTCCAGCGCGTGCGCCCTGGCCATTTCGTGGTCGTAGCCGTGCGTGAGGAGCGTCTGGGAACCGGCCACCCAGCGAGCTTTGAAGGAAATGAGCAGGTCTTCGTTGAGGTTCAAGTTGTTGAGGCCGTTGCCGAGGGCATCCGGCGTTTCGATGCGGTTCACCTTGTTGTCGCCGCGGGCGGAGGCGATGATCTTGAGAGAACCGCTGCCGCTGATGGGACTTTGATTGGTGCGGCCGCTGCGGATGTGAGTGCCCTCGATCATCCAGCCCTGCGTGTTGGACTCGAATGTTCCGTTGGTAACTTGCTCCGTTCCGCCGGAGATGGTCGTGATGCGGTCGATCAAGCTGGGAATGAAGCTCAGGTCGCTTGAACCCAAGCCGGCGTTGTGCACCTGCACCGCCAGAACGTTCGTGCCGTCGCGCAAGAGGTTCTTGAACGGCGAGAGGTCAAGCTCCAGGAGCCGAGGCTCGATGGCCGCGGGCGCGGCGGCGTCATAGGCCGGACTGGTGACGTTGTCGGAAGCCACCTGGGTGCCGTTCAGGTAAGCGTAAAAGCCGTCCTCGACCACCAGGCTCAACACCAGCTCATCGATGGCGGCGCGATCGGCCACCGTAAAAGTCCTGCGGCAGAAGATGGTCATGTAAGTATTTCGCATGTCGCTGAGAACGGTCGCATCGTCGTTGTCGCCGTAGCCGATGCCGGTCGCGCCGCTCAGCCAGCTCGCGTCATCGAAGCCGAGGTCCTTCCAGGCGGCGGGAGGCTCCTGGGTGCCCTTGATGTACTTCCAGGTTTCGTTGTTTGCGATCAGCGGCTGGTCGTTCTTGATGACGCCGCCGCCGATAATGGAGACGTCGTCAACCAGCGCGATGCCGCGGTCGAGGAGCACCAGGGCCAGCTCCGACTCGCCCCCTTGGTGCCGGGCGACGTAGGAAAATTCCTTGAAGGTGGCCTTGGAGGAGTCGTCGCTCGCATCCCAGGCCTGGCCGAAGCGATTGTCCTGGTTCGGATCGATGAGCTCGAGTGAGGATCCCAGCCCATCCGGCCAGCGCGGCCACTCGCCCCCCTCGTGGAAACGCACGGTGTCGACGGTGCGGCCCAGCGAGTCGCTGAGCGTCAAGCGTTCGCCGCTATTGCGCAAGGCGCCGAATTTCGCCAGCGCTTCGGGCGTCGAGGGGCCCATCACGACGCTGGATGGCAGCCGGTAAATGCTGGCCGGGCCGGTGAACAAACCGGGATCGCGGGCGATCACCAGATAGCCGCCGGCGGGCAGGATCGTTCCCGGCTGGAACGTGAAGTTGAGGCCATCGGAAAGGCTCCAGCCGCTGAGATCCACCGCTTGAGCGCCTCGGTTATACAGTTCGACATACTCCTTGCGGTTGTCGTTGTCGATCGGGTGGTACATGATCTCGTCGATGACCACGTCCGTGTTCACCGAAACCGCATTGGCGGCATCGCGGGTGGGATCCGCCGCCGGCGAGAACTTGGCATCGTCGTTGGGAACGCGCGCTTCGCTGTACTCATCGAACTTGGGCTCGAAATTGAAGGCGTCGATCACCCGCTTTCCCTCTGGATCCACCAGGGCGATGAAGACCCGGTTTTCCGGAGGGACGAGGCTGAAATTCAATCCCAGCTGCGCTTCGCTGAAGGAGCGCCAGCCGCCCGCGGCGATCGTCGTGCCGGCCGGCAGGCGCGACTTGGTCAGATTCGCCGGATCGTCGGTGAAATGATAGCCGCCGAGGTCGATGGGGGCCGCGCCTTGATTGTGAATTTCCACCCAGCGCTCGCCGGCGGTGCGGATGTGCGCCTCGCTGATTACAAGAGGCGATGCGGTCCCGCTCGGTCCGGGACCCGGCCCTGGAGGATCGGTGGGCTCGATGGGGGTCCCGCCGCCGCCGAAGTTGAGTCCTTTGGTGCGGTCGGTGGTCACCTGGATTTCAGAACGCGAGGTGATGGGGATGAAGGTGCCTCTCTTTTCAAAGCGCAAGCGGAAATTCCAGCCGCCGCCGTTTTCAAAAACCTTCACGGCGATGAGGTTTTTTCCAACCGCCAGGGTCGCCGGAGCGCGGTCCTGGATTTCACCAGGCCCTCCCCCCCCTCTGCAGGCGTCGTTGATGTGGACGTAGGCGCCGTTGAGGAGGATCGAGATGCCATCATCGCTGTGGCAGGCGATGTCGACCGGCAGCGGCGCGCCGGTGACGTTGTCGATGTAAACGAAAGAATACGCCATGACGTAGTCGGGATCGGGGGGATAGATGACGTCGTTCAGGTTGATGGTGTCGCTGAAGCCGGTATAAGTTTTTATGGTCGGCTGCGCCGTGCCGGCGTTGGCATGCAAGCCGTCGGACTCCGCGAGCGCGTAGTTGGTGTTGACCACCTGGCCGTTCGTCCACAACAAATCGGTCTCCTTGACGCCGCCGGTGTTCTCGCGCAGCCAGTCTCTCGACAAACGGGCCCCCAGGAAGCAGGCGGAACCGGTATAGGGGCCGAGCACCAGCCAATTGAGGACAAAACCCGCGCCATCCAGCCCTTTGGCGGGCGGCGGGCCGGTCCCCTCGTTCTCATCGAAGCCGTTGGGAAGGCCCGGGGTGCCCCACAGATCATAACTCAGCGTCCAGCTGTCGGGATCATCGATTTCGCGGTACGGGCTGAGAAGCGACAGCGAGTGGCCGGTGCCATCCGCCCCCGAAGGCCACTTGCCGCGGTCGTTGTAGCGGACGCTGACCACCGCGCGGCCGCCGGGATTGCAAATTTCGATGCGCTCGCCGCCGTTGCCGAGAGAGGGGGAGGCGTTCGGATCGACAAACCAGTCGCCGATGGTGTTGGTGATACTATAACGGGCCTGGATATTGGCCTCGACGGCGCAGACGACCAGATAGGACTTCCCTTCCAGCCAGGTGCCCGGAGGGAATTCGAAGTCGACGCCGTTGCAGATCCGGTGACCGGTCAAGTCCAGGGGGTCGGCGTTTTCATTGTAAAGCTCGATGAATTCATAGGGGCGGTCATCCCCATCCGGCGTATGGTACATGATCTCGGAGATGACCAGCGCCTCAAGCGCTGCTGGCTGAAAGAGAAAAAAACCAGCCAGACAGATAGACAAGAGCGAAGGATTTTTAAAAATTTGCAATAATTTCATCTCAGACCTGTTTCAAAAGAACAAAAATCTCCCTCAAAAAGCCGTTCGACTGTTCACCCAACGCCTCCTGCAATTTTATCAACACCCTCTCCGGAGAAAAGATAATTTCGTAGCCGCCTCGCCTCAAGCCGATTTTTCCGCCAGCACCAGGAAGCCGTGGCTGTCCTTCTCGATCTCCCCCAGCGCCAGGAGCTTGTCCACTGCCCGCTCGAGCGCCGCGGTCAAGCCGGGGCTCGAGCGGCGATACCCTAACAGCCGGCCGGTGCTGGCGCAAAGCGCCTCGCGGCTCAACCCGAACTCTTTCAGCAAGGTGAGCTTCACGGCAGCCTCCAGCTCCTCCATCGCGATCAAGTCGGGCTGGGTGGCCGGGCAGCCGCCGCCGCGCCAGCGGATGGGGACGCGCGGCGCGCCCGGCTGCCAAAGGAAGCTTCCCGCCCGCCGGACCTTCCCTTGCGAGACGGCCTCGAGCAGGGCCTGCGAAAAAAGCTCCTTGAAGCTCCTCGTGACCCGCGCCGCGGCGAAGGCGGCGGCCCGCCGCAACGCCTCCTCTTCGTGGATGGGCTGCTCGGCGGCGACCACGTGGGCGAGGATCGCGGCCAGGATTTGAATGGCGGGCTTCCCCCCGCTGGAAACGGCCTTGAGGCCGGCGATCTCTTTCAGCCGGGGAGCCGGCTTGTACTCCACCAGCCCGGCGGGGATCTCCACCGCCGCGCCGGCGGACTCCGCCGGCTCGGCTGGCGGCTCCGGCTCCTGGTCCAGAGGGGGATCTGCGGGAGGCGCGGCAGCGGGGCTTTTAGCGGGCGCCGCGGCCGGAGCCGGCTCCTTCCCCCTCTCGCCGCGAACTTTTTCTCGGACCGCCTCGAGCCGCTCGATCAGGCCGGCCAGGGCGCGCTCCGGGCGCCGGAAGCAGTCGGCCGACCAGAGGCGCTCGATCCGCCAGCCGTTTTTCTCGAGCACCTCCGGGCGCAGGCGGTCCCGGTCGCGCGCCGTGGGCGAGCTGGCGTAGACGCCGCCATCGCACTCGATGCCCAGGAGGTAGCGGCCGGGATCGTCGGGATCGACCACGGCCAGGTCGATGCCGAATCCCTTGGCCCCTTTTTGCGGCTGGACTCCCCAGCCCCGGCCGCGGAGGGCGCGGCCGATGGCCGCTTCGAAAGGCGACGGGTGCTCTGCCGGCGGCGGCGGCTCGCCGGAGAGCCGGCCGTGCTCGGCGGCATAGAGGTACTCTTTCAAGGCCGCCACCCCGCGAGCGGAGGTGCGGCTGAGGTCGAGGTCCTCGGCCCGAATGGAGCTGAAGACCACGCAGCGCCGGCGCGCCCGGGTCACCAGGACGTTCAAGCGGCGCCACCCGCCGTCGCGGTTGAGCGGGCCGAAGTTCATGGACAGCTTGCCCTCGGAGTCCTTCCCGTAGCCGACGCTTAGGAAGATGACGTCGCGCTCGTCGCCTTGAATGGTTTCCAGGTTCTTCACGAAAAAAGCCTCGTCGCGGCCGGAATCGAAGAATTTTTCAACGGCTTCATCCAGGTTGTCGCGCCGCCGCCGCTCGATTTCATCTTCAATGGCCCGCTGCTGGGAGATGCTGAAGGCGCCGACGCCGAGGGAAAGGTGAGGCCTTTCCCGGGCGTGCCGCAGGACCTCCTCGGCCACCAACTGCGCCTCCGCGGGATTGAACTGCCCGGCGCCCCGCCGGTAGACGCCGCCGAGGCTGCGGAAGGCCAGGCCCAGCTCCTCCCGCCCGGTATGGCAGCTCGGAAAGATCCTCAAGCGGCTGTCGTAGAACCGCTCGTTGGAGAAATGGATGAGGCTTTCATGAAGGCTGCGGTAGTGCCAGCGCAGCGAGCAGTGCAGGCGCTCGGGAAAGCGGGCGATGCCCAGGGACAGGATGCTTTCCAGGTCTCCCGCCGCGATGTCCGCCGCGCCCTCGGCAGCGCTGTTGCCAGTCTCTTCCCCTTCGATCTTGTTGAAGAAGCTGGTGGGAGGGAGCTGTTTTTCATCTCCGATGAGGAGGAGCTGGCGGCCGCGTGCGATGGCGCCGTAAGCATCCGCCGGCTCCACCTGGCTGGCCTCATCGAAGATCACCACATCGAACTGCATGCCGCCCGGCTCCAGGTACTGGGCCACGGAAATCGGGCTCATCATGAGGCACGGCTTGATGGACTGGATGAGGTCGCCGGCCACGGCAAAGAGCCGCCGCAGCGGCATGTGATGGCGCTTCTTCCGCATTTCGGCCTTCAAGATGCCGAGCTTCGACTGGCGGTGGGCGTCGTGGCTGAGATCGGGGCGCCGCTCGAGGAGAAGCGCGATGAGGCGCCGGCGGTTGGCCTCCAACCAGGCGCGGTCGGCCTTCTGGAAGCGGTCGATCAGCGCCCGATGGTCCTCGCCGCGGAAGCCTGCCAGCGCGGGCCGATCCGCGAGGGCGCGGTCGGTCCAGAAGCGGAAGAAGAGGCGCTCGAAGGTCCGGGGCAGCCGGCCCCGCGCCGCCGCGCCTTCCGGTCCCAGGGCCCAGTCGATGAAGGGCTTGAGCTTGAGCTTCTCGCCGGAGCGAATGGCGCTGACCAGGTCGGCCCAGTCCTGGAGGCGCTCCAGCTCCGGGGGGAGCGGGAGGAACCGGCCTTCCAGCGCCTCCAGGCTCAGCTCGGCCCACTCCCGGCCGAACCACTTCGCGGCCTCGGTCGTGAGCAGCCCGAACCACTCCTTCAGCTCGACCGACAGCTTCTGGAGGGCCTGCTCGGCCCGCGCCGCCGCGCCGGCCAGCTCGCCGCGGTCGTCGCGCTCGAGCAGTTCTCCCGCCCGCGCGCCGTCGACCGCTCCGGCCAGGACCAGCTTGCGGATGGCGGCGGCCGACTCGGCGAAGCGGCGGAGCGCCTTCCAGTCGCCGTTGACCCCCTGCCAGAGGGGGCCGAAGAGATCGCTGAATGGCGCCGACGCTTCGATGAGCTTCCGGCGCAGCCCTCGGCTGGCGGCGAGCCGCTTGAGCATCTCCAGCTCCTCGGCCAGCGCGGGCTTTGCCCCGGGGGCGAGGAAGCTCTTGATCCTCCTCGAGTCGCGGTGCCAGGACGGCCGGAAAAGCCGCAGCAGCGACGGCCCCTGCGTTTCGCGCCGCCCGAGCGTTTCGCTCCAGTCCTCCTCTTCGGCCTGCGGTACGAAGCATCTCAGCCACTTCTCCTTCAGCTCCTCCCTCTGCCGTCCCATGTCGAGCCACGCCCCCAGCTCCGGGCTCATGGAGTTCCAGCGCGGCTCGCTCAAGCTCGCTGCCGGCAACCTGGGGGCGTTCAAGATCGTCCCGGCGTGCCCGACCTGGGCCTCGAGCTGATTCGCGGTTCCCGGCGCCGGCGCGCCGAGGAGACCGGCCAGCGAGCCCGCCGCTTCCTTGAGGAAGGCGATGGACTTGAGCAGCTCCCGGCAGTGGAGGGAGATGGCCTGCTCGAGCGCCAGGCCCGCCGCCTCCACCCCGGCGCCGCGCCAGGGGTGGGCGGCCGGATCGCCGGCGCGCTCGAGGCGGCGGTCCAGGGCTTCCAGGGCGGCGACCGCGGCGGCGAGTTCTTCCAGGGTCCAGGAGGGCAAGTCGGGCAGCTCGCAGACCGCCTGAGGCTCCGCAAAGAGCTCCGTCGCCCGCGAGATGCCATCGAACGGGGAAAGGCCCAGCTGGCCGAAAGGCTGGTGCAGCTCGCGAGCGTAGGCGTTCAGCTTCTGGCGCGCCGCCTCCAGGGCTTTCACGGAAGCGCCGCCGCTCGCCACCGCCTTCTCCGCGGCCAGCGCTTTCTGGAGGTTTTCCAGCACCAGCCGCTTGCTGGCCCAGCGGCTGTGCAGGTCGAGAATGAAGTCTTCCAGCCCGACCTTGGCCAGGCGGCTTTTCACCACCTCTAGCGCCGCCGCTTTTTCAGCGACGAAGAGGACGGTTTTGCCATCGGCGAGGCACTCGGCGATGATGTTGGTGATGGTCTGGGACTTGCCGGTTCCAGGCGGGCCGTCGATCACCAGGCTCAAGCCGCGCTTGGCGGCCAGGATGGCGGCAAGCTGGCTCGAGTCGGCGTCGACGACCTGAAAGCTCTTCTCCAGGGGCAAGAGGTCGTCCAGGGTCCGGGGGTCGGGAATCTCCCCGGCGCTTTCCCCCAGCCCCGCGTCGAAGCCGCAGAGGTGGCGGACCAGCGGATGCTCGGAAAGCTTGCGCCCCGCCGGCCAGGTGTCGGGATCGAGGTCGCGGTACATGAGGAACTTGGCGAAGCTGAAGAGGCCGAGATGGATCTCCGGGAGCAGGCGCCAGCCAGGAATCCCTATCAAGCTCACTTCCACCGTCTTCAGGTACATCTTCAGATCGAAATCCTCGCTCAGCTCAAGGGGGGGAAGGTCGAAATTGAAGAAACGCTTGCACAGCTCGGAAAGGCAGGGATTGGCGAGGATGTCATCATCGAGAAGCTGCAGGGCATGGCGGCTCCGGGCGCTCTTGCGGCGCAGCTCCACGGGAAGAAACACCAGGGGAGCCCGGTTGCATTCATCGCCGCCCTTCGATTCGCGCCATTCCACCAGGCCGAGCGTCAGGTAGAGGATGTTGGAGCCTTGCTCTTCGATGGCGCTTCTCGCCTGCCTCGCCAGGTGAAGGAGGGCGGCTTGCAGCTTTTCTCCGGGGAGCAGGGTCTGCAAGTAGGAGTCGGAGTACCGGGCCGGCTGGCCCTCGGCAGGGGCCATGGGAGCGAGCGGAAGCTCGAGGCTCGGGGCGGTGTCCGGAGGTTCGGCGGCGTTTTCAGCCGGGGCGGGCGGGATCTTCTGGAAGCGCTCGCGCACCGCGGCGGGAGCCTCCTCGATGGAGAGGAACTGCATCATTTTCCCTTCGCCGGCCACGAGGCGGAAGATCTCTTCCGGCAGCTCGTCGGCGATTTGAAGGGACGACCGGCCCCGGGGGCGATGGTTGAGCAGGCGGTTGCGCCGGGTCAGGTCGAGAAGGTACCGGCGGGTTTCTTCGAGCTTCTGGAGGATCGGTTTGGTCATGGCGCAAAACGGCGTAAAAATCGCCGCAGCGACAGATTTTACGCGTAAAAATTGTCGCCGCGATGATTTTTTTCGCGCCCATGGCCTTTCCTCAGGGAACCAAAATCGGGCCTGGCGCTTACCTGGTGGTTTGTCGAAATGCCGCCGAGGCCCGGAGGCTATTTCTTTGCGGACTGTGACAAAGGGGGCAAGGAGGCCGTCGGGTAGCCCGGGGCGGCCTTGAAGGCCGTGACCAGGGATCCATCCGTGATGTTCCACACGCGGACCTCGCCATCGTAGCTCCCCGTGGCCAGCCGGTGGGTGCCGGCGCAGTAAGTCATGGCGTAGACCCAGTCGGCGTGTCCTGTAAAGGCGCGCACGAGTTGGCGGTCATCGGCCCGGTGCTGGCGGACGACTCGGTCAGCCGCGCAGCTGAAGATCATGCCGTCGCCGACTGCCAGCGCGAGCACAGCATGGCTGAAGCCTCCGATGACGGCGATTTGTTTGTCGTCGTGGGGCTTCTCGGACATGGCCGTGGCATGCGTAGGCGCCGAATTCCAGACATGAATCTTATGGTCGCGTCCGCTCGTAAACACCTGCTTGCCATCGGCACTGAAGGCCACCCCGAGGACGGGCTGGCCGTGCCCGACATAGGTGCTCTCGAGCTCCCCCGACTTGGCGGCGAAGATCTTCGCCGTCTTGTCCCGGCTGGCCGAAGCGATTCGGGTGCCATCTTGGTTCCACGCCACGGCCATCACCCAGTCGACGTGCTGCTCGATGACGAGCTCCTCCTTGCCGGTGGCGACATCATAGATCCGGATCGAGCGATCGGCGCCGCAAGCCGCGAGCTTGGTGCCGGCAGGGTTGAAGGCCGCGCCCAGAGCCACATCGGACATCGAGCCGAGATCCTTGACCACGGCACCAGCAGCCGGATCGATGAGTTTTACTTCGCCCACCTCTCCCGGCGTGCCGCTGGCGGCCGCAAGCAGCGAGCCGTCGTGACGGAATGCCAAAGTGTAGGTCCGCTCCGCCAGGCTCTTGATCCGGCGAATCAGCTTGCCGTCGTCCGCGTTCCAGATGTTGACTTCGTGGTAGCCGCTTGCGGCAAGGCATTCGCCACTCGGACTGTAGGCCAAGGCGGTGACCGAAATGGGCAAGCGGTAAACTTCGGGCGGGTCCGGCGGCTTCGTCTTGGGGACCAAGGTGGCTAGTGGAGCCTTCGGATCCGGGCCGTCGAACTTCGCTCCCTCCTCGATCCACCGCTTTAAGAGCGCGACTTGGGTCACGGACAACGGCTCTTTGTCTTTCGGCATCCGCCGCCGGGGATTTTCTTCGATGACCAGCCGAAACAGCTTGCTTTCATCCGGGCTGCCTGGCGTGACCTCCTCCATCGCCGGCTCGTAGCAACTGACCAGGTACCCGCCCTTGGGCTTCATAAGCCCATGACAGGGCTGGCAGCGCTTGAGGAGAATCGGAGCGATGTCCTTCGTGAAGCTGACCAGGCCGAACCCGCCAGCGGGCGGCTGCGGAATCTCCTCAGCCTCACCATTCCGGACCGAGTGAAGACCGATCAAGGCAAAGAGAAGGAGGGCGCCATCACGCGAGCAATTCACGGACCACCTTTCCATACGGGAGGAGGTGAATCGGCCGCTCCAGGCGGTCGGGGATGGCGGTTTGGAGCGCATCGAAACCCAGGAGATGGTACATCGTGGCCAAGATGTCCTTGGGATCGATCGGGTCGCTGATAGGATAGCCGCCCTGCTTGTCCGTGGCGCCGATCACCTGGCCGGTTTTGATCCCGGCGCCGAAGAACATCCCCCAGTAGGCGCCCGACCAATGGTCGCGGCCACCGCCAGGAGATTTGTTGATGGTCGGCGTCCGGCCGTGCTCGCTGATCACCATCACCAGCGTCTTTTCCAGAAGCCCCCGCTGCTCCATATCGTCGAGAAACGCCGGGAGGACCCGATCGAAGATCGGGCACAAGCCGCCCTTCAGTCTTGGAAAGTGGTTGTTGTGGGTGTCCCACGCCTGGTTGCCGTTGGAATAGTCATCCCAGAAGGCAGTCACGACCTTCACACCCGCCTCGACCAGCCGTCGCGCCGCCAGCGCTTCCTGGGCGAACAGCGTGAGCCCGTATTGCTCGCGGACCCGAGGCGGCTCTCGAGTCACATCCACAGCCTCGGCCACCTTGGGGTCCGTGATCATGTTGAAGGCCACTTCCCGATAGCGGTCGAAAGCCTCCGAAGAGCTGCCCACCAGCTCGCCACCCTCGGCGTCGAGCTTCTTCAAGAGCTGGCGCCTGGCCATGAGCCGCGAGGTGGAGATATCTTCGGGCAAGTCGGTTCCTTCGAAGCGGAAGGTGCTCTCGGGCGTCAACCCATCGTAGGGGTCGAAGCGGCTGAAACCTGCCTGCCCCCCAACGTTGGCTGGGTTGCCCACCTCTCGCGAGCCCCGCCCGACGAATTGGGGAATCACCGGGTTGTAGGCCCGACCCAGCCAGGCCGCGTGGGGAGACCAGCGTCGGGGATCCGACTTGGCGTTCAGCGTCCAAGGGAGGATCAGGTTGACCGGAATGCCCGTGCTCGCCGCGTCCAGCCCCTGGCGTTTCCATAGAAACTCGAGGACCGAGCCGAAATAAGGCCAGTGCCGATCATCCTTCCCATTGGCCTCAATCACCGGTTCAGACCTGGGCAAGCCCGACAGCGCGACAGACACCGAGTGGTTGTTCGATGAGTGGGTCATCGAGCGGATCAAGGCCACCCGATGCAGGTTCTTCGCGATGCGCGGCAAGTGTTCGCAAACTGGAATGCCGGGTAAGCTCGAGGGAATGGTCTTGAACTCGCCGCGGGTCTCGCTCGGCGCGTCCGGTTTCGGATCGAGGGTATCCATCTGGCTCGGGGCTCCGTAGAGATAGAGCACCACCACCGACTTGGCGCGGCCGAAGCCAGGCAAGCCTTCTGCGGAAGTCTGCGCTGCCTGCGTCCGGGGCAATGCCAGCGCGTTCGCCGCGCTCAGCCCCACAAGCCCCAGACTGCCGCTTTGGAGAAAACTGCGGCGGGTGATCCCGTAGCCACTCCGTTCCTGATTTCCGATGCTCGAGTTCATGATCGTTCCCCTTGCTCAGCTGGTTAGTGCTGGAAAAGAAATTCCTTCGTGTTTAAAAGCGTCCATTCGACGTCTTCCAGGCCGCGCATGCGGTCCGCTTGCGTGACTACATGGTCCCTAGCGTCTTTGAGCTCAGCCTCGCTCGGCTTTCGGCAAAGCGAGACCAGGTAAAGGTCTTGAATGATCTGAGCATCATCTTTTCCCGCGGCTACAAGTTTCCGCACCCTATTTTTTTCGTGGCGCAACTTTCCCTGTACGAGAGGTCCGTTGATCAACTGCAGAGCCTGGGAAAGGCTGGATTCGTTGGAGCGTTCGCACTGGCAAGCCGACTCCCTCTCCGGCTGGCCGAAGACCTTGAGAAACTCCTGGTCGACCTCCGGGCTCGGCAGCTCCGTGGTCCGGAAACCGGGCGGCAATCCCGAGAATTTTTCCTCCACTCCGGTCACCTGGCAGATCGCGTCCAGGAGCTGCTCAGCGCTCAGGAGGCGCGCACGGGCGTGGGAAAAATACTTCTCGTCCATCTTGTTGAACCTGTTTTCCCGCGAGCTCAGCTGGTACGTGCGACTCTTGAGGATCGTTCGAAGGAGGTGCTTGCGGTCGAAGCCGTGCTGGACGAAGTCTTGAGCCAAAGCGTCCAGCAAGGCCGCGATTGAGGGTGGGTTCGAATCGCGGAAGTCATCTACCGGCTCAACGATGCCGCGGCCCAAGAGATGGCCCCAGATGCGGTTGACTTCCATCCTGGCGAAGAATGGGTTGTCGGGCTGAACCAGCCATTGAACGAGCGCTTCACGGCGGTCCTCCTCGCCCAGAAGGGTGACTTCACCGGCAAGGGGCAGCCAGGGCTTCACTTGCTTTCCGGTCCTCGGCTGCGTCATTTCTCCTCCCCGCGAAAGCCAGACGACCATGTCATCGTTGAGGTTGCCTGGCTTCCTCTGGACACGGTTGAAGAATGCCGCGAGCCCGTAGTAATTATCCTGCGTCCAGCGTTCGAACGGATGATTGTGACATTTCGCGCACTGCATGCGGATGCCCAAGAACAGTTGAGAAGTCGTTTCCATGCAATCGTTGGTGTCCGCTGCAGCGCGATAATAGTTGGCGGGCGGATTCTCGAAAGTGCTCCCTTGAGCCGTCAACAACGCTCGGGCGAATTGCCCATAAGGCAGATTGTCTCGCAGCGCCGCGACAATCCAACGGTGAAACTTGTACGCCCCCGGAGCGGTTAGCTTCCTCTTTTGCACCCGCAGCACGTCGCACCACTTGAGCGCCCAATACGCGGCGTACTCGGGACGATCGAGTACGGCGTCGATCACCTTATCGCGCTTCCGGGGGTCTTGATCCGCGAGGAACACCTCCACTTCGGAGACCGTCGGCAGGATGCCCAGAACGTCGAGATAAATCCTCCGGATGAACTGGCCATCCGTACAAAGGTCGGACGGCAGGATCTGAAATTGCTTGAGCTTCTCGTACACCAACCGGTCCACGTAGTTGTTCTCCGGCGGGGCGTTCCATTGGAAACCTTCGGCATCCTTGAGGAAAAGGAGGTGTGACGCCTCCAGCTTATCGAGGAACCGGACCACAATGGCCACCTCCCCGCGGTCGGAACCCTCAACCAGGCCGGCTTGATCCGCCTTGGCCACCGCTTCGTCGGAGCTCGTGTAGATGGCCAGCGGCGTGACGTCACGAACGGAACCGTCGGAGAAATGCGCGAGTACAAGAAGCTGCTGCGTGAACGCGTGAAGCCTAAGAATGCGGTTGCGGGGGAACACCTCGATCTTCACGCACGAGGGAGAGCCAGGAGGATCCGGCTGACTCCCTTGAGCAATCCAGTCCCGTAACAGCTCGTAAGCTGGATCGGTCTTCCGCAGCTGCTGGCCTCCGCCGTGGGCCAAGTCCATCAGCGGTTTGTGCAGGATCAGGCTGTTTTCCGGCTCGTAAAGGTTTATTCGGCGCCCGTGATCCTCGCGGACCAAGCTCTCGAGGTCGAAGGAAGGATCGTAGGCCCTCAGCGACAATCGGAATCCACCCTTGCCGTTGAGCGAACCGTGACACGAGCCTTGGTTGCAACCTTGTTTGGACAGCGCTGCCAGCGCCCCATACTTGAAGGAGACTCGTTCGGGCAGATACTCTTTCCTCACTTCGACGGGTACCGCCTGGACGTTCCCCCCGACTTTGACCGTTATGGTTGCAGTCGCGCTCTTCGAGGCGCGGCTCTGGTCCGAAGCTTCTCGCTCGACATAAGCGACGGTGAAGTTCAACCCCACGAAGTCGCCGTTGGGGGCCGATAGGCACAATTCGTCACCAACCTTGACGGAGAATCCCAGCAGGTCTCCAGCGCTTCGCCCGTCTGCGGCCATAGCCTGGGCGAAAGAATAGGGACGGCTCGAATTGGGACCCTCCTCGATCCCATTGCCGTCGGCATCCCGCTCCGGCAGCGCCACGTTGTCAAAGAACACCGTCGGTTTGTGGCCGGCGCCTGCCAGTTGAACCAGGTTGAGCGTCATGGGCCGATTGATGTCCCTTGGCATCCACGCGCTGCCAAGGATGTCGATGACCCCATCCTTCGGCGCCTGCCAGCGGATCAGGAGCGGCCCGTGCCCGAAGATGCAGCCCTTCGGCAGGTCGTGTGAGGTGCCGTTCGCCAGGGGGTCGAGCGCCTTGGCGAGGCCAGGCACGAATGCCGTGTTGCTGGCTTGCCAGCCGGGTTGATTTCGGTTGGGAAAGTCCTTTTCGCCAAGGACGAAATTGCCCATATGCGTTGACAACAGCCCGGCGGCATCGGCGCGCTCATAGCTCCAGACGCCGTTGGGATTGTTGCCATCGCTGAAATCGGCCGCAAGATCGAAGACCTCGCCCACGCGTCTCGTTCCGGCCGGCTGGGCCACTCCTTGCTCCAATTTCACCACGTCTTCGTCGCTCGAGACGAACGACGCCTCGCGGCTTAGGTCCCTCACGCTTCCATCGGAATAAAAACCCGTGACCACGAGACGCATTCGCTGCCGAACAGAGTCGAAATCGATTCGAGCGGGATACACCTCGATCTTCACGGGTGTCTCTGTGAGGCTGGAGTCGGGCTTCGCAGAGCCTTCTCCCTTCGACTCCTTGCTTTCCGCGCCGCCAAGAGCCATCCAGCTCGCCACGAGCACCAAAGCTGCGAGCCCGCGCATCCACTGAAGGCGCCAGCGAGCCGGCTTTCCTATCCACTTACGTGCGTTTCTGGGCATGGTCGTTACCGTTTCCAATCCGCAGGACCACGTTCTCCAGGATCACCTGCTGGGGCTGGTTTTGGAAAGTGCCTCGGCCGGTAATCCGGAACGCGTAGTCGCCTTCTTCAAGAGCGGCAGAGCCGCTCAAGGTAACGTCCGTTTCGCTCTTTCCCTTCTCGATCGGCTTGAACTCGGCCATCACTCCGGCCGGCAACAGGTCCAGGGCGACCGTTATTTGCTCCTCGAAGGCGTTCAGACGTTTGACCATGATCTTGAACGTGGTCTTGCCGTTCGGCTGCGGCAAGAGGACTATCTGGGAAGCCACGCTCAACTCGAAGAAGCTCGGGAACACCGGGCCAATTCCAAGACCGATAGCCCCGTCAAGCGCGGCCGGTGGATATGGTAAGCCATGGAGCACCTTGCGAAGGGCCCCCAGCGTGCTGGCCTTGGCCGTGAACTCTCCCTCGCCAATTTTGGCCCTTCCCAGGATGCCGATGGCGAAGGCTCGACCCGTTTCGAGTCCGGAAGGCAAGGTCGCGCTGAGGAGGGTCTCGTTCTTTCCCTCGAGAATGGTGTGGTTCGCCAGGACGAGCCCTTCACCAGCCCCCTCGACGGACAGGACGATAGGGCCATTGTAGTCCCGCCGGACGCAGGTCACCTTGGCCACGAAGATGCCCCCCCTGGGCGCGTCGAACTTGTCCGCATCGACGGCAAGCAAAAAGCCCTGCCGGTACGGTTCGATCTCGACGCGGTAAGCGTGCTCTGGACCGCCGCGCCTGTAGAGCTCCTCGATCATCAAGCGATAGGTACCGTCTTCGGGGATGGTGTAATCGATGGCCCCCTCTTGCGTATCCGAGTCCTCGGTCTCGGCGACTGGCGCGCCGCCGGGTCGATAGAGTCGCAGGAAGAGATCGCTCGGCGAGCCCAGGCTTCGGGCCTTTCCAGCGATGAGGACTCGGAGCCCTCGCTGGGCCTCGAAGCTGTAATAGTCGCGGTCCTTCGGGGCGGCGAAGCGACCGTTGATGGCGCACGGCAAATTGACCCGTGATCCGGCCTCCGGCGAGTCATTGGGCTCGGACTCCATCTCTTCCCGCAGCCCGCTCACGACCAGGCCAGCCATCGCCGATCCCTGTCCTTTCGGATACTTCACACCGATTGACATCCAATCGCCGGCAACAGCCGCGGGCAGGGTCACCCTTTGGGCCGGCACCCCTTCCACTGCGGGGCCGGCAAAGGCAATTTCGCAAGTGGTTCCCTTCTGCCCGCCCAGCGGGAAGGCGGTAGTTGGCAGTGGAAAGTCTCCCAGGCGCAATCGGTAACGGTAATCGCCGCCGCCCTGGTAACAAGCATCTCGGATCTCAATCACATATTCGCCATCGGAGTAAAACTTGTAGGCGTAGCGGCAGTCGCCGCTGAGGCCTCCCTCGTCATCGCTGTACATCAATTCACGGCTGTCCGAGTCCAGGAGCCGGATCACGGGATCGAGGGGCGAGCCCAAGCGCCGGGCGACCGCCTCCACCGAAACCCGCTGGCCGGCGCGGGCCGTGAACTTGTAGAAGTCGCGGCTTTCGGCCTCGCAGCCCCCGTCGACGGCGACCGGGAGGACCAGCCGCTGGGCTGAATCGATGGTCTTATTGCGGCCGTCTTCGGCGACTGCGGGCAGGTCGTCGATCATGAAAAGCCGCAGGTTCGATAGGCCTTGGCTGGTTGCGACCCGCACCCCACCCAAGCCAACCGGAACGCAGGCGGGAACGTCCACCCGGTAAGTGACCTTTCCAGCCTCGGATCCGTTCTTCTCGATCCCCGGAGCAAGCGAAGCTCCCGCCGGGAAGCTGGACCAGAGCCCGGTTGCGCCGGAGAGGTTGCCGCCGAAAAAGGTCACATCGGCGGCCTGGCCCGGCGCGACCCCGGCGGGGACGGCGTGGCTCAAGGAAGGCGCTTGCCCACTGGCGGAAGCGCCGAAAAGCGCCCCCGCGATGATCCAGCTAATTAACAAAGTCCCTTTCACAACAAGACATTTTCAACCGGGATTAGTTGGGTTGTCAAGTCTGTTACCACGGTAACATCACCTTTGAAACAAACCGCTTCTTCGTCTTCATTGGCGCCTTGCCGGTTCTCATATGGCTTCGCTGATAAAACGGATAACTGCCCGCCGGCTGGGACCGAGGTTTCACGTCCACCACCGTGTTGCCCCGAAATGTAAAGGTATATTCCGTTCCGTAAAGCACCGCCTTTTCGATACGCTCCTCTACTGGAAAAGTAATCGTAATCACCTCATCGGCCCCCAATCCCGTACACACCAAGTTAGGTCCTGACCAGATCGGCTCTGACTTGCCGCCGCTGCGCTTGACCTTCACCTCGCTCTTATCCACCCAACGGGGAATCCGCACCGAAACGGCCCTGGCCTGCTTGTTCTTCAAGACCACCTGGCCCTCGTAGGGGAGATAACTGTCTATATCCATCCAGGGCGATGCCCGGTTCAACAATAAATTCACCTGCGCCACCCCATCGTGGAAACGCGTGATCGCCTCCCAGGCATAATAGATCGCCTCCGTACCGTTGCCGGTGCAGCAGTGCATGTTCCAGGGATTGGAATCATGATCGACCATCGCCCGGCCCGCAAAACCGCCCAGATTACGCTCGATCACCCGCTCGTCCGTCTCCCTGGGGCGGTTGACTTTGCGAACCGCTCCAGCCTGCGAAACTTTCCTTAACAAATCCGCATCGATATACTGCTGTTCCACCAATTGATTACGTACATAGCGCTCAACATCATCCCAATAGTCGCCCACGCCCGCGTCATTTAGCTTGATGGGCAACGCCACCATATCCGCGATGCAGCAGGACTCACATTGGGTCTGCTCGTTGGTCACCTCGGGAAACCAGCCAATCCGCGGAATACCATAATTCCGCGCGCAGTCGTAGCCATCGCGCACAAACTCCTTCAAGTCAGCATCTCCGGTAAGCATGGCGTAATCCAGCAAGCCACGCAGCGCCGCCACCCACCCGTGAAAATGGTAGCACCAATGGGCCCGGCTGGGACCGTGCACATGCTTCGCCTCCACCTCCGCGTTCCAGTGTCGGGGCTTTTTGATAAAATTTACCAGCCGGTCACCCAACTGGCGAATATTCGGGTTGTCGGTAATTTCCGCCGCCTTGGCCAAACCCCGCAACACTGGTCCCAGGTATAGGACCGTCGGATGCTCACCGGGCGCTCCGGTCATCGGCTCATCTTTTGACAGCCAGCCTGTCTGACGACCCCAGCTGAACCATTCGCCGATGTTAGAGACCGGATAATACACATAATCATCTTTTTGAAGAGCGATCGCTGACAAACGGTTAATCACCGCATCAACCCGACTCTTCCAAGCCGGCTCTTGCGTAAAATGATGCCAGGCTATCATCGCCAGCAGGTAACGCGTATTGCCGTACACATTGGCAAAATCCTCGCCCGCCCCGTGCCATGGTCTACCTTCCTTAAGGGAATAATAAAGACCATCGGCACCGGTGGCTTTGGTTACCATGTATTCCATCATGTGCGTTTCGATGTCGCGGTTGAAATTGCTCCCGCTCATTTCCCGCATCATTACCAGCGATTCGGCAAACTTGGGATTGTTCGTCGGCAAGCCCGTACACTCGTGACCCATGAACGGCGGTTGAGCCTTGAAGGTGGTATGGAAGAATATCTCATAATTATAATTCGGATCCAACGCCCCCGTTAAAACGTTCAGCGCTATCTCAGCCCGCTCGGCCAGATCCAACGTGTCCGGTACGGTCGCTTCATACCATGTCCCGGGCACCTCAGCCGGCACCGGCCAGCTCCACTTCCCCGCCGGCTCCTCGCCGCCGGCTAACGCCAATTTGATAAAGAAAAAGAAAAAAGCCAGCAAACTTTGAATTCCATACCGCCTTCTGTCTTCACTCAGCGCTCTCACTATCGTATCTCCTTTCCGGCTTCTTGTTTTCAATGGTTGGCTAGGCCGGGACCTTCGGAGATACTACCACAATACGGGTAAGTGCTTAAAGGTTCTTTGGCAGCAAGTACGCCACTGAACGGGCTCTAATTGCACCGCCCACCAACTCCAGGCGGGCGTGTCCCCGGAATAATCCGGCGTCACCGATTCGCCGGGTGATTCCCAGCTCTGCATCACCTCAGCGATAACGCACCAGGAGAGCGCTCCGGGGCTTGGTCAAGCGAACGGTGATGCCGGTCAGCAGAGCCTGCCCCATGGCCGTCGGCTGCAGCCCGGTTCCTTGGTCGGCCGAGAGGGTGTACTCCTTGCCCGGATCAAGGCCGTGGAGCTTGACCAGCGCTTCACTGTAAGGCGACTGCGGCAGCCGAAAAACCAGGAAGAATCCCTCGTTCGTCTTGGGATCGTGAAATTGCCAGCCGTCCCACTTCTCGTTGTCGGTGACGTAGTCCCCAAATAACGGGTAGTAATCCTCCACCAGAAGGCGCCGCAACTCCTTGAACTGCTGAATCAGTTTGACGGCCTCGGCGAGGCGGGCGGGCGGCTCTGGGCGGAAGTCATGTCCGAAACCCAGCGGGCCACCGAACTGACAATAGTAGTCGTATACCCCCTCCAGCCGAATCAGGTTGGAATTCATACTGTTACCCGGCAGGAAAAGATTGCCCCCCGTCAGATGCGTACGGGTGGCGTCTCCATCCCCGGTGATGTCGCTCTTCCACTGAGTATGGCTGCGGCGGAGCGTCTCCAGGTCGATCCGCCCACCGTCCGCCGGCAAAGTAACCCACCAGCACGCTCGGCTGGCTGATCCGCTCCCCCGGCAGCAAACGCAGGTTCAGGTGCTCCATCCCCACCTGGACGGTCAGCGTCCGGTCGGGTCCGGGCGTGAAGGTAGCGGCCCATTGTCCCGTCCAGCCCAGGCCATAGTACAGACCCTGCCCGTCAGGCGCCATCACCAGCCAGAAGGGTAGATGATGGTTTGAGCTCCAGCCGTCTCGGGCCTCCAGGCGCACCGCTCCAGACCGGTCCTCCAGCCGCCGGACCGCGGGCTGGAAGTTGGCCGGGATAGGGCCCGTGACCGGTTCAAGCCACCATCCCCCCAGCCCGCCGGTGGCGTAAATCATCTCGGCGGGTAAGGAGGTCCTTTGTCGCAGCGGTCGAACCTCGCACAGGAGGTCGCTCTTTTGCTCGCCCCGGTATTCGAATGCCAACCGCATTTCCGCCGCGGGATAGTCCCGATATGCCAAGATCTTCCATTCCACCCGCAGCCCGCCGGGATCATGCCAAGTGGTGATTCGCCACCGGCCTTGCGAGGACTCGTTCACGCTGCTGGTCTTCTTCCACGCTGGCAAAAGCTCATCCGACGACCGGCCGCCATACCCGAAACGGAACGGCAGCGTCGCAGCGTCGGGGGCAAGAAGCTCATTTATGGGTAGAGAGTATACCCAGAGACCTGGATCGGCAGGCGATAGAGATTTCGCCCGGCGGTGACGTAGAGGGTCATTTTGTCCGGTGGGCCGAAAGTCAAGTTGGTGACGGTGTCCTCGGGAATGGGGATGCGGCCGAGGAGTTTCCCTTGCGAACTGACCACGTAGATGCCGGCGGGAACATCCATGGTCTCGCCGGGCCGGCCGCGGTGGACGTTGATGCCGGCGGCAATCCAGAGGTTCCCCTGCGCATCGAGGCGCATGCCATCGCCGCCTCTCCCCGCGCCGAAGTCGTAAACCAGGCGCTGTCCGGACGGATTGCCGTTTGCATCCAGCGCGAAGGCCCAGATCTTGCGGTTGCCGCCAGGGAGCGGATTCGAATCGACCAGGTAGAGCATCCGGTCATCCGGGGTGATGGCGACACCGTTGGGCTTCTGGATGGCGGGCTGGTTGAGGAGGCGCCGCACCTGGCCCGAAGTTTCAAGGCGATAGACCGCTTCCACTTCCATTTCGCGGCCGGACTGGTCGCCGTAGCGCGGATCGGTGAAGTAGATGTTCCCGCGGCTGTCGACGCAGACGTCATTGGGGCTGTTATATCTTTTGCCCTCAAACCGTTCCGTGAGCAGGGTAATCTCCCCGTTTTGCAGGTCGGTCCGCACGAGCCGCCGGCGGCCGCCAGGGCCAAACTCGGCACCTTCGCAAGTGATCAGGCGCCCTTCGCGATCAAAGTAATTGCCGTTGGCGCGGCCGGCATCTTCCCGAAAGACCGAGAGATCTCCCGTGGCGGAGAGTTTCAAGATCCGGTTGTTCTGGAGGTCGCTGAAATAGACGTCGCCGTTCCGGTCAATGGCTGGACCTTCGGTGAAGGCGATGACGGCAGCCGGCGTGACTTGCGATTGAGGCGCGACTATCCCAACCGGGAGGGAGGCATCATGGAGAGAATTTTTAGTTGTCATATTTTACGCGCATCAACTGAACGCTTCCTGAATGACCTCGCCGCCGTTGACGGTGACGATTTCCTTGCGATTGTGATGCAGGAAATAGAGCTGGTGCTGGTCGATTCCCAGCGCGTGCAAGATGGTAGCGTGCAAGTCGTTGACGTGAATGGGCCGCTCGACGGCGCGATATCCGACCGGGTCGGTGGAGCCGATCGCCTGGCCGCCCTTGACGCCGCCGCCGGCGAGCCACATCGAGAAACCGCCGGGAGAGTGATCGCGCCCCGGCGCGTTGCCGGGATTTTCCATGGTGGGGGTGCGGCCGAACTCGCCTCCCCAAATCACCACGGTTTCATCGAGAAGGCCGCGCTGCTTGAGATCGCGCAATAGGCCGGCGATCGGCCGGTCCGTTTTTTTTGCGGCGCTGAGATGGCCGCCTTTTAAATCGCCGTGCGAGTCCCAGCCTTCGGCGCGCACTTGCACGAAACGGACGCCGCGCTCGACCAGACGCCGCGCCAGCAAGCAGTAGGAGCCATACTCGGCGGTGTCGTTTTGATCCAGGCCATATAGCCGCCGGACAGCCTCGCTTTCGCGCCGGAGATCAAACGCCTCCGGAGCGGCAGACTGCATGCGGAAGGCCAGCTCGTAAGATCGGATGCGAGCTTCCAATTCCATCTCCACCCCGCCCCCCTGGCGCTCGAGGTGCTGGTGATTGAGCTCGGCGATGAGATCCAGTTGAGCTCGGCGACTGCTAGCGCTCAAGCCGGCCGGCATATTTAAATTGGGAATTTTCTGGTCGCCGCTTCCGAGCGCTACCCCCTGAAAGCGCGCCGGCAAAAAGCCAGCCGACCAGGTGTTGGGAAATTTGCCGCCGAGGACCAAAAAACCCGGCAAGTCTTGATTGTCGCTGCCGAGCCCATAGCAAAGCCATGCCCCCAGGCTCGGCCGGTCTCCCAAAATGCTGCCGGTGGTGAGCATGTACTCGCCGGGAACATGAATGACGGTATCGTGCCAGACGCTGCGCAAAACGCACAGCTCATCGGCAAGCTTCCCCGTTTCCGCGAACAGCTCTGAAACCGGCAAACCGCATTCGCCGTAACGCGAAAATTGAAAAGGGCAGCCCAACAGGCGCTTCACGGCGTTTCCCATCATCGCCGAAAGCGGCAAATTCCTGGCGATGCTCGCCGGCACTTCTTGATCGTGCAGCTTGGAGAGATCTGGCTTGGGATCGAACGTGTCCACCTGGCTGGGGCCGCCCCCCATGAATAAAAATATGACGCTTTTCGCCCGCCCGCGCCTCTTAGTATTAAAAATTGGGCTGGTCTCCTCGCCGGCTCTGAGGACTCCATCCTCCAGCATCAAGCTGGTCAACGCCAGCGATCCGATCCCCAAGCCGGCTCGCCGGAGCATTTCCCGGCGGCTCCAGTATGGGGGAGCGCAGCGTATGCAAATCTTTAGTGGTCGACTCATCGATATTTCTCTTTCAATAAATATAAGCGAACTCGTTCAAGTTGAAAAGGCTCTGGCAGAAACCAATCCAAGACGATAGTTGTTTTAAACCGGTGACGCGCGATTTGTCCGCAAGGCGAGGAAACGCCTGGTAAATGGCGTAGCCGTTGCTCAAGGCGGTTTCGCGGACAACGAACCGGAAGAACTTTCCAGATCGCAACGTGGCCGGATCAAACGAGAAGACGTGCGCGGATTTTTCCTCTGCAAACGGTCTTCCCCTCGCCGCGCCGGCAACAATCGCTTCGCCGATCGAAGCCAGATGCTCCAAGTCGTCGCCCGCGAAGCCTTCAATCCGGGAGATGCCGTTTTTGTGGACGATCATTTCGACCTCTGCAATTGCCGCGATCCGGTCAAACTCGTAAGTGACCACGGCCTTGGCTGGATCTGGCGTATGATTGCTATAAGCAGTGGGCCCAGGCGAAGAATTGTGCAGGCTGAAAGCGCCGCCAGCTTCCGGGTGGACGATCCAGCCAATGCCCTTGTCATCGGCAAATGGAATGCCGGCGCCGCCGACGTCCCAAAGACCATCGACGGCGGCTCGCGCCGGCGGAATTTGACTGTTCGCGGGCACAAAGATCCGGACGATTCCAGGAACTTCGGGCTGGGTGGACTGGCCAGGATAATTTTTAAAAAACGTTTTTACGGCGGCGATTTCTCCTGCTTCTGGATCCCTGCCTAAAACCGCCTGGTAGGCAGCTTCAATACGGCAACTATCGCTCTCGCTCAGCCGTTCGATCCGGCGCGCCAGAGCTTGCGCGCGTTTCAAAGAGAAAGCGTTGTTCAAGAGATACAGCGGTTGGAGGGGGCTGATCGAGATGTGCCGGCGGGAGCAGCTTTCCGCCATGCCGGTGGGGCCATCGAAGAGGGCTTGCATTTCCGGCGGGCTATCGCGTTTTTGCGTCAAGTAAATGCTGCGCCGGAGGCTGGCGGAGGTTTCCTGGACTGGGATGCTGGGACCGCCGAGATGAGAGTCTAGCTCGCCGCAGGCTGACAAGAGAACGTCTCTTAACGTTTCAGCTTCCAGGCGTCGCGGCGGCCACCGCCACCAGAAGCGGTTATCGGGATCGATCTGGGCGTTAGCGGGATGATGCGAAGAAGCCTGGCGGTACGTGCTTGAGCAGACGATCAAGCGCTGGAGATATTTCGTGCTCCAGCGATCGTTAATGAGTTCCGCCGCCAGCCAATCGAGCAACTCTGGATGGGTCGGGGCGGCGCCTTGGAATCCAAAATCGCCGGGAGTTTCGACCAGGCCGCGGCCAAAATGGAAGTGCCAGAGACGATTGGCCCAGACGCGCGCCGTCAAGGGGTGGCGAGGATTTGCCAGCCAATCGGCCAGCGCCAGGCGCGGCTTTTTTTGCAGAGCGATTTTAGATTTTTCCTCGGCAGCGCCAAAAATCGCCGGCCAACCCTGCTCCACAGGCATGGCCGGTTGAAAAACGTCGCCGCGCACGAGAAGATACGGCCTGGCCTTTTCCAGCTCGCCGCGATTGTGGAGCAATGGAAAATTTCCCCGCATCAGCAGCGTTTCCATCTCTCTGGCGCTGGTCACCGGAGAATAAAAACCCCAGGTGTTTGGCGGAGGGGGGAAGCGGGCTTCCAGCTCGGCGACCTGCTTTTTCAGCTCGCCAAAGCGCTTGCGGTCCGCTTCGGTCATCTTGGGCTCGAGGGCGTTCATGGCGACCCGGAAGTTCAAGTGAGATTCGGTGGCGCGGGCAATCCTCTCTTCCTGCGGCGCGCGCTTTTCGGACGGAATCTCCAGTAGGCGTTGGGTTTCTTCCGGTAGCTCCTTTTTCCCAAGCTCCAGGGCTCGCTCCCGCGCTCGCTGGAGGATCTCATTGTACTCGCGCATCGCTTTCGCGTACTCCGGCGGGCGGGTGGGGGCCGTTCCTTCCCGCGGATCCGGTTCGTTCAGGACCAGATTGCCGGGCAACCCTTTAACAAAAAACCCCTGAAAGCGGTAGTAATCGCGCTGCGTGATAGGATCCATCTTGTGGTCGTGGCACTGGGCGCATTGCATCGTCAAGCCGAGCAAAGCGTTGGCGGTGGCGTTGGTGATATCGATCAACATGTCGTTGCGCTGCCGCCATTTGTCTCCCTCATCGGCGCTGATTCGGGCAGCGGCGAGAAAGCCGGTCGCGATGACGTTTTCATCGCTCGGAGGCTCCATTTCATCGCCGGCGATTTGCTGCCGGATGAAAAGATCGAACGGCTTGTCATCGTTAAAGCTCTGGATGACATAATCGCGGTACCGCCAGGCGAACGGGCGCAAGTTGTTTTCGGCGTAACCCTCCGATTCCGCCCATCGCGCCACATCCAGCCAGTGGCGCCCCCAGCGCTCGCCGTAGCGCGACGAGGCCAGCAGGCGATCCACCAGGTTTTCGTAGGCGCTTTCGGAGGGATCCTCTTCGAAGGCCTTGATTTCTTCAGGGGCCGGCGGCAGGCCGAGCAAATCCAGCGACAGGCGGCGAATCAGCGCGCGGCGGCTCGCTTCCAGCGCAGGAACGAGGCCTTTTTTTTCATGCTGGGCGGCGATGAACGCGTCGATCGGATTGCGCGCCCACGGCGAATTGATTTTCGGAATAGCTGGAGAGTCGATGGACTGAAAGGCCCAGTGAGCGGCCTTTTCCGCTCCCAGAGCTAAAGGCGCCCAAAGAATTGCTTGTAAGACCAACGCCATCGTCATTTTTCCCTCGATAACTCTCCTTCTAAGGCGGGCTGCGCGCTTCGCGTTCCGCCCGCAACCCAATAATAACCGCAAAGACGCCAAGGACGTCAAGTTAAGACCCGAAGCGAAATAGAGAGCGTTGGAAGGTCACAAAAATTCTCCGCAGGCTGCGAAGATGTTTTGGATATAGGGCCTAGGTGGTCCCCTTTTCCTCAGCTTTCAACCTTCGCCGAAACTCCTCCTCAATGCGCTCCGGTTCAGAAAGCAGCGAGCAGACATCAGCCCAAACAGCTTCCTCTATCAAATCCGTTCTCATGGATCTATTGTCACATATAAAATCCGTCGCAGCGGCAGATTTTACGCATAAAAATTGTCGCCGCGACGAATTTTTAATAAAATGTGGGCCAATGATCTGGAGTCGTCAAGAAAACCTGACAAATTGAAAGGTCGTTTCATGAGCAACTGGAAAATTTCCTTAGCATCGGCATTCCTTTTCCTGGCCTTTGGAAGCATCTCCGCCGCCCAGGCGCTGGAAGGCTTCACGCCGCTCTTCAACGGCAAGGACTTGACCGGCTGGAAGGGGCTGGTCGCCGATCCGCCCAGGCGGGCCAAGATGAGCCCGGAGGAGCTCGCCAAGGCGCAGGAGGCCGCCGACCAGCGCATGCGCGATCACTGGAAGGCGGCGGATGGCGTCTTGGTCTTCGACGGCAAGGGGGACAACCTCTGCACCGCCAGGGATTACGGCGACTTCGAGCTGCTGGTCGACTGGAAGATCCTCAAGGACGGCGACAGCGGCATTTATCTCCGCGGCAGCCCGCAGGTGCAGATCTGGGACCGGGCGGAGGGCTCCGGCGGGCTCTACAATAATCAGAAAAATCCCTCCAAGCCGTTGGTCATGGCGGACAAGCCGGTGGGCGAGTGGAACGCCTTCCGCATCAAGATGGCGGGGGACCGCGTCACCGTGCATTTGAACGGCGTGCTGGCAGTCGACAACGTGGTGATGGAGAACTACTGGGAACGCGACAAACCGATCTACCCGACCGGCTCCATCGAGCTGCAGAACCACGGCAACACCCTTTATTTCCGCAATCTTTACATCCGCGAGCTGGCCGTCAGCGGAGGAACGGAGGCCGGCAAAGCCGTCCTCAAGAAGGGAGCGCGCGTCGCCATCGCCGGCGACTCCATCACCGAGCAGAGGCTTTACAGCAAGTTCATGGAGGATTACCTGCTTGCCTGCGTCCCGCAGCTCGAGCTGCGGATGATCCAGCTCGGCTGGAGCGGCGAGCGGGCGCCGGGCTTCGCTGCGCGCATGGAAAACGATCTTTTCCCATACCGGCCGGACGTGGTGACCACCTGCTACGGCATGAACGATGGCCAGTACCGGATTTACGAGCCGCCGATCGGCGAGGCCTACGCCCAGTCGATGCGCGACATCGTCAGCAGGCTCCAGGCCAAGGGAGCGGCGGTGGTGGTCGGTTCGCCCGGCGCCGTCGACACCTACAGTTTCAAGCGGGGCAACCTCGCTCCCAAGGACTACAACGAAAACCTGGCCCACTTGCGGGACCTCGCCCGCGAGATTGCCGGGGAGGCGGGCATGCCCTTCGCCAATGTGCACGACGCCATGATCGCTGCCATGGCCAAGGCCAAGCCGGCCCTGGGCGAGGCCTACGACGTCTGCGGCTCCGATGGCTTCCATCCCCAGCCCAACGGACACATCGTCATGGCGTACGCCTTCCTGAAGGCGTTGGGGCTCGATGGAGAGATCGGCACCATCACCGTCGACATGAAGGGCGGGGCGGCGGCCAGCGAGGGCCATCAAGTGCTGTCATCCTCGGCGGGCAAGGTGGAGGTCGAGAGCCGGCGCTGGCCCTTCTGCTTCTACGGTGACGGCAGGTCGCCGGGCTCGACGAAGAGCATCGTCCCCTTCGTCCCCTTCAACGATGACCTCAACCGCTTGACGCTGGTGGTGAAGAACCTCGGCGCCGAGCGCGCCAAGGTGACCTGGGGCTCAAGCGGCAAGTCCTTCTCGAAGGCGGAGCTCGAAAAGGGCATCAACCTGGCGGCGGAGTTCCTCGACAACCCCTTCAGCGAGCCGCTCTCGAAGCTCGACGCGCTGGTGGCGAAGAAGCAGGCCTTCGAGACCAACCTGATCAAGGAGGTCATCACCCGGTTCCGCAACGCCGGCGAGCTCCTGGGCGGCGACGAGGAAGGCCAGAAAGCGCTGGAGACGCTGCGCCGCCGCCTCTTCGCCCGGCATCAAAGACTCGAGGACGAGGCTCGCCTGGCGGTGGCGCCGGTGCGGCACACGATCGTGGTCACGCCAGAGTTCTAGCCAACGCTCAAAACCGCCTCAACATTCTGCCGGGAGTCTGGATCCGCTAACATTGGCAGACAGGCTCTAAGACAGCGAGTCGCACCTTTGAGACATGTTGTGCAAATGTTTGAGGCCTGACTGGCTAAGGTGTACCTCGAAGACGCCTGGTGGGGTGTCTCCTGCAGCAACGTGACTGAGACCCGAGCTGGCGAGCGGCGCAGGTCATCGCCATCACTTCGCCAGGGGCAGGACGACGTGATGGAGAAAATCCTCAAGGCTCGCCGGGAGCGGGATCCACCCTGGAAGCGCCAGCGAAAGGCGCCAGGACCGCCGCCATCCCAGACGGTTTCCGGCGCGGAATTGATCAACCCGCCCCTTGAGGTCGATCATTACTGGGTCGACCGGCCCGCGGATGACGACTGGCCACCCTGAGGGAAGCGCAAAGGCAAAAGCTTCTTCCCCGTTTCTGTGGTGTGCCGTCCCAGGGACTCCCTGGCCTGAGTTTTTCTGCTTTCAGGTTGAGATCTTGACACCTCGGCCTCCCACAGAACCATTTCTTCGGCCAGTCCGTCGTTTCCAGCCCCACGCAGTGGTTCAAAGCGCCGGCAGGCCATGGAAACCGTAGAAAACCGTAGACGCAATCCCCAGGCTTAGGAAGAATTACGTCGGGAGTGCCCATTGACTATGGTTGATAACGCCGGTATGCTGTCCTGCACACTTGAAGGGGATGTCACAGCATGCTGGAGCAGCTCCAATGCCACGCCTACCGGAACTTCTGGGAGGCGGTGCCGGCCATAGCCCGGGGGCTGGAGGAGTCCGACGAGGTCCGCATCTTCCAGTTCACGGGGAGCGCTACCATCGGCAGCCACGATGCGGCTTTCCATTCACTGCTCGCGGACCGGAAGAGCCCGCGGCGGCTCAAGATCCTCATGCTTTCTCCCCTGTCACTCCACGACATGGCCGAGCGGCAGAGGATGAGCCGGCACACGCCGGAACAGTACATCAAACGGATCTTCCAGACGCTGGAGCACCTGAGGTGGCTCCGAGAGGCGGGGGCCATCCAGGTCGAGGCGCGTCTGTATGCGCGCGATCCGCTATGGTACTTCTGGATCTTCAAGGACTCGGTCGTCCTCTACTCGCACGCCCTTGGCGTCGGACGCCGCTCGCCGCGCGTCGAGCTTCGCGAGCCGCGGGGTGAGCTGCGCGCGCTCTTCACCGGGCTCTTCGAGAACGCTTGGTCCGAGCCAGAGAACCGCGCCGTGGACTTCGACGGCTTCGACTCGGACACGCGCTCCCTGAGAGAGGAGGTCGATGCGGCCCTCGGGCGCATGAGGGCGGGAGCCGACGTCCATCGCGTACCCTGGACCCCTTCCGCCCTCCCATCGCCCTGGAACATCTCTTGCGAGACGCACCCTCACGTGATCGACCTCTTGCCGTTCCTGCGGAACGAGCTCGAGAACTCATCCATGGTGTTCTACTGCGGCGCCACGGGCGAGACACGCTTCGGCAAGAAGAACGCCGACTTCGCGGCGGCCATCGGGGCGCGAGGAAAAAAATCGAGACGGATCCGCATCCTACTAATTGCGCCTTGGTCCGAGATGGCGGTGGAGGAGAAGGTCCGGGCGAGCACGAGCGGCCGCTCCGCGGCGGAGACGCGCGACGCGATCTTCGCGACCTTGCGCGTCCTGGGTGAGCTGCGCCGCGAGCAGGCGCTCGACCTGGAGGTCAGGCTCCGCCGGGAGCTCGGGACGATCCGCCTATACGCGTTCGACCGGAGCGTGTGCTTCGCATCGTTCATCAACGCAGGGCCGAAACCTTCGCCCTGGGTCCTGCTGCGAGAGCGCGGCCAGGAGGCTCTGGTCCCTTTCTTCCGCGAGCGCTTCGAGGACTCCTGGGAGGAGGCGGGCGGGAATCCGCGGGGGATCGTGGACCTCGTTGAGGTCGTGGCCGCGCCGAAACGCCCGGCGGAGCCCGAAGACTTGCGTCGATCGGCGATCGTCTTCGACGCCCAGAGGTTCCTCCTCACCATCGACGGCGAGCCCCAGAAGCTCATGCGCTCCACGCTGTTCTTCCTCCTGGCCCTTGCCTCGGAGCGAGGCGCCTTCCTCCCCATGGAGCAGGAGATCGACGGCAAGCCAGCGCGCCGGTGCCGCGTGGATCTCGGGACGGCCATCGGCCGCGAGACCGCGCGGCGGGTCATCGAGACGGTCCACGGCATCGGCTACAGGTTCCAGCCCTGGGTCCGGGTGATCAACGCCGGGCAGCCGGGGCTCAGGACCCAAGGCAATCTGGACACCTAGCCTCGGGCCGCGAACGGAGCAGCGACCGCTTCCCAGGTCGGAGGAAAGTCGGCTCCCGGTGGGAAAGAGGTCAGCGGCGAGTCGCCGCTCGGTCGTTCCGGCTCAGACCCCGCCGGCGCAACTCTTTGCCGGAGAGGCAGTTGGCAAGCGAGGCCTCCTTGGCCGGTTCGCACGTGCGATTCGCGCGCCCCTCAGGGTAGAGGGACTTTACAAGGACAGAGAGAACCATGCAGCCCGTCGAACACTACAGGATCCTGGGGCAGCTCGGCCGGGGCGGTTTCGGCAGGAAGTACCTGGGCGAACACTCGCACCTGAGCTCGCGCGTGGTCATCAAGCGGCCCCTCTTCAAGGATACCGCGCTCCTAGATCTCGCGGCTGCGCCGGCCCTGGCTCGCGGAGCCTGCGTGCACGGGGGTGAGCTCCTGGAATTAATGCAGGCCGCCTCCGGCGAGCGGGCGAACCTCGTGAGGCTCGCGAATGAGCGGAGAAGCTACCTCCTACGCATGGGGCGGGCGGGATGCGAGGTCGAGACGGCGGACCTGGTCCTTGCCGGGACGAGGTCCTCGCCGGTGGCGGTCACAGGGGGAGACGCCGGCACGGTGCGGGCGGCGGTGAGCGCGCTCGGACTGGCGGGGTGCCGTGCGAGCGATTACCCTAACTTCATCGAGGCAGCGATGGCTCAACTGCATCGGGAAAGCTATGACGATGGCGGCGGATAGGTCTCTCCTGTACCTCGAGCTCGGCTCCGTCTCCTTCAAGGCGAGCCTCGTCCTGAAGGACCCGGGGAACCGGATCCTCCGGGAGAGCGAGCTCGAGGAGAAGAAGCTCAAGAACCTGCTGGGCCTAGAGGTCTACCGGCAGAGAACCCTGAGCGTGGAGATCGTCGCGAGGGCGCGCGGCTGGTTCGAGGAGGTCCGCTATTGGGCCCTCTCCAAGGACGCCCACCCTGCCGATGAGGTGCTCGTGGTGGCGACGGCCGCGTTCCGGGACATGGAGATCTTCCCGGAACTCGAGAAGGCAGTCCAGACGGCGTTCGGTGCAAGGATGCATGTGCTCGACGGCTTCATCGAGGCACAAATGCTCATTAACGGCTATAGGAGACCTCGTGACGATGGCCGGACGAGGATGCTCTTCGACCTCGGCGGCGGCTCACTCGAGATCGTCTGCCTGGAGAAGGCCTCCACCCACTTCACATCACTCCAGCTCGGTGCGGGGCGCGTCACGGCCTGGATCATGGACGGACATCCGCTCGAGGAGGTAAAGGAGTGGATCCTCGGCGAGTTCCGCGGGAAGTGCCAAACCTTGAAGGCGCTCTCTCCAGGGGTTTGGCTCGGGACTGGAGGGGCGGTGCGAAGCTTCAGCGGGCTGAAGAAGGAGACCCACGAACCGATCAGGGATTTCGAGATCGACGCGGAGGTCCGCCGCCTGGCCTCCTTGCTGTTCACGAGAGATGGGAGCCTCAAGCCGGAGGCGACGCTGGATGACTTCAAGGGCCTGGTCGAGGCGGCGCCTCTGGACTTGCCAGGACACAGGAGGAGGATCTACATTGGGGGCATTGTCATTCTAGACTGTCTCTGCAAGCACTTCAGCGTGAAGGCCGTCAAGCTCGAGAAGGCCTCAGTGCGTGCCGGAGCCCTGGCGATGCTGGACCTGCTGCGGACCGTGCCGCTCTAGCCGAGAGCCTGTCTCGCCTCGCGGGCGGGATCCGGGTCTTGACCGAGTGCACTCTCCTCCTGCCCCGTTGCAGATCCCTTCGTCCTCCCCTACAAGTTCAAAGAGGAAATTCGGCTACGCGAACCGGGTTTGACGCCAGTTGACACCCGAGAGGGCGCTGGGGTTTTTACCGTGGTCAAGGTGGGTGATCAACAGATCGGAGCGTCGAGCCGGTTCCTCTCACGCCAGGATCCTCTCGACCACCTTCCCGCCGACATCGGTCAGCCGGAAGTCCCGGCCCTGGAAGCGGTAGGTCAGCCGGAGGTGGTCGATGCCCAGGAGGTGGAGGATGGTGGCGTGGAGGTCGTTGACGTGCACCGGATCCTCGCAGGCGAAGTAGCCGAACTCGTCGGTGTTGCCGTGGCTGATCCCTCCCTTGATACCGCCGCCCGCCATCCAGATGGAGAAGCCCTTCATGTGATGGTCGCGGCCGTCTCCCTGCGCCATGGGCGTTCGGCCGAACTCGCTCCCGAAGATGACCAGCGTGTCCTGGAGCATGCCGCGCCGCTTCAAGTCGGTGATGAGGGCCGCTGCGCCGCGGTCGACCTCGGCGGCGGTGCCGCGGGCGTGTTCCTTGATGGCGCCGTGGTGGTCCCAGTCGCGATGGTAAAGCTGGATGAAGCGCACGCCGCGCTCGGCCATGCGCCGCGCCAGCAGGCAGTTGGCGGCGAAGGAGCCGTCCCCCCCCTTGGTGCCGTAGAGTTCGAAGACGCTGGCCGGCTCGCCGGAGAGGTCCATGAGCCCGGGGACGCTCGCCTGCATGCGGAAGGCCATCTCGTACTGGCTGATGCGCACGGCGATCTCCGGATCGTCGAGAGCCCCGTTGCGCAAGCGGTTGAGCCGGGCGGCGCTCTCGACCACGTCCCCCTGTCGCTTGCGGGTGACGCCGCCAGGGTTGCCGAGGTAAAGCACCGGATCGCCATGGGAGCGGAACTCGACCCCCTGGAACTGCCCGGGCAGGAAACCGCTGTGCCACATGCGCGCGGCGATGGGCTGAGCCTGGCCGAAGCGGCCGAGGGAGGTCAGCACCACGAAGCCCGGCAGGTCGTCGCTGTCGCTCCCCAGGCCGTAAAGCACCCAGGAGCCCATGGCCGGTCGGCCGGGGATGGTCGTCCCCGTGTTCATGAAGGTGTGGGCCGGGTCGTGGTTGATGGCTTCGGTGTGCATCGAGCGGATGATGCAGAGGTCATCGGCCATCTTCGCGAGGTGCGGGAAGATCGAGGAGATCTGCTGCCCGGACTGGCCGCAGGCGATGAAGGGATGCTGCGGAGCGAAGCAGTTCAGCTTGGCTCCCTGCAATTGGGCGATGGGCTGCCCCTTGGTGATGGACTCGGGCATGGGCTTTCCGTGCAGGGCGGCGAGCCGCGGCTTGTAATCGAAGGTCTCGAGGTGCGACATGCCGCCCGCCATGTAGAGGTAGATGATGCGCCTAGCGCGCGGGGCCAGGTGAAGCGGGCTCATCGCGCCGCGCCACTTCTCCGCCGCGCCGGAGCCGGCGGCCGTTTTTTGATCAGGGCGCAAGAGCGCCGGATTCGCCAGAGATGCGAGCGCGATGGCTCCCAGTCCGCCCGCCGAGCGCCCCAGGAAGGCGCGGCGGGAAAGTTGCAGTTTGAGGGAATCGTCGATGGTCATGCTCCACCTCATCCGTTCTTCAATATCGGGTCACGACTTCATGAAGGTTCAAGAGGGTCCGGCAGACGGAGGTCCAGGCGGCCAGCTCCGCCGCTTCCAGATCCTTCGCCGCCGGCCGCTCGCCGGCGCTGGCCGCCTGCTTCGCCGCCTCGGGGTCTTGCTTGTACTCCTCGAGGTGCCGGCGGTAAAGCTCCGCGAGCGTTTCGATCTCCGCCGCCTCGGCCGGGCGCGACACGGCCCGCCGCAGGGCCCACCGCAGGCGGCTCTCGACCTCGCCGCCCCCCTCTTTGAGAACGCGCTCGGCGAAGACGCGCGCCGCCTCGACGTAAGTCGGATCGTTGAGGAGCACCAGCGCCTGGAGGGGCGTGTTCGATTTGCTCCGCTCGGCGGTGCACTCCTCGCGGCTCGGCGCATCGAAGGCGGCGAGGCTGGGATTCAGGAAGGTTCGGCACCAGTAGGAGTAGAGGCCGCGGCGGTAAAGGCTCTCGCCGTGATCGTGCTGGTAGGTGCGCGTCGGGAAGTTCAAGTGATCCCAGTAGCCCGCCGGCTGGTACGGCTTGACGCTGGGGCCGCCGATCTCCTTCACCAGGAGGCCGCTCACGGAGAGAGCGCCGTCGCGCACCATCTCCGCCTCGAGGCGGAAGCGCCCCTGGCGCGCGAGGTATAGGTTGTAGGGATCGCGCTGGCGCAGCTCCGGATCGGCATGAGAAGACTGCCGGTAGGTTTCCGACATCAAGATCCACTTGACCATCGCCTTCACGTCCCAGCTGCGATCCATGAACTCGGCCGCGAGCCAGTCGAGCAGCTCCGGATGGGTCGGCCAGGAGCCTTGCGAGCCGAAGTCGTTGAGCGGCATCGCGAGGCCTCTTCCGAAGAACATCTTCCATAGCCGGTTGATGAAGACGCGCGCCGCGAGCGGGTTGTCGCGCGAGACCAGCCAGCGGGCCAGGTCGAGGCGGTTGGCGCGGCGGTCCTTGACCACGAGGGGATTCAAGGACGACGGCACCGCCGGCAAGACGACCTCGCCCGATTCTTCGAGCCAGTTGCCGCGCGGCAGGAGGCGCACCGGCCTCGGCTCGCCGGCCATGGAGATGAGCGTCCTGGGGACCTGGTTTTCAAGCTGCTCCTTCTCTTTCAAGAGCGCCGCCAGGCGCTCGCGCGCCGGGCGCAAGCTCGGGGCGAGGCCGCGGTAGTGGGCGGAAAGCTCCTTCTTCTCGGCCTCGCCGCGCTGGCCGGCCGGCTTTTCCAAGATGGCGGCGATCTTGGGAGGGAAGTCCGAGCCGCTCATCTTGAAGTAAAAGGCGCCGTCGCCGCCGGCGTTGACGATCTTGAGGAGGAGGCGGTTCTCGCCGGCCTTGAGCTCGAGCTTCGCTTGCTCCTGGTCCGGCGCCGCGGCGCGCTGCACTTTTTTCGAGAGGAGCTCCTTGCCGTTCAGCCAGACCTTGAGGGCGTCGTCGCTCCCCAGGGAAAGGATCGCGGCCTCGTCCTTCTCGGCGCGGAGAGCACGGAAAAGGTAGGTGGCGGAGTTCGCTCCCTCGAGGCGCTGGACCTGGCCGTCGGCGAGATCGGGCCGCGCCCGCCAGGCGAGCTTGCCGTCGCGATAAGTCTTCGAGAGATCGATTTCCTTCTCGGGCTCGAATGCGGCATCGAAGGCTTCATCGAAGCTCGAGGCGGCGAAGGGGCCGATGGCCTGCCAGGGCTCGAGCTTGGGAGCGCCGGCCACCTTGCCGGCGAGCGACGCCTCCCACTCGGCCTGGGCGGCCTCGAGCTCCGGCGTCGAGGCGTCGAGAACTTTCCGCTGCGCCGCCAGCTCCCCCTCGAGCTTCTGGAGCCGCGCCTCTTGCTCGGGGGTGGGGACCGGGAACGGCGGGCCGGGCAGCGCCACCGCCTGCTCCTGGATGTCGGCGAAGAATGCGGCCAGCGAGTAGAAGTCCTTCATGGTGAAGGGGTCGTACTTATGGTTGTGGCACTCGCAGCAGCCCAGGGTCGAGCCCAGCCACACGGCCGAAGCGTTGCGCACCCGGTCGGCGGCGTACTTGGCGATGTACTCCTTCGCCTGGGCGCCGCCCTCGGCGGTGGTCATGTTCATGCGGTTGTAGCCGGAGGCCACCTTCTCTTCGAGGGTGGGGTTGGGGAGGAGGTCGCCGGCCAATTGCTCGATGGTGAACCGGTCGAAGGGCTTGTCCTCGTTGAAAGCCTTGATGACGTAGTCGCGGTAGGGGGCCACGTCGCGGTGGTTGTCGCCGTGGATGCCGGTGGTGTCGGCGTAGCGCACCAGGTCGAGCCAGTACATGGCCATGCGCTCGCCGTAGTGCGGCGAGGCGAGGAGAGCGTCGACCAGCCACTCGTAGGCCTCCGGCCGCCGGTCGGCGAGGAAGGCCTCGACCGCTTCCGGCTCGGGCGGCAGGCCGAGGAGGTCGAAGGAGAGGCGGCGGATCAAGGCGATGCGGTCGGCCTCGGGGGCGGGCGTGAGGCCCAGCTCGCCCAGCTTCGACCGGATGAAGCGGTCGATGGGATTGCCGGCGGGTTCCGGGCCGGCGACCTCCGGAACGGGCGGTTTTTCAAGCCGGCTGTAGGCCCAGTGGCCCTCCCAGTTGGCCCCCTCCTCGATCCAGCGCCGGAGGCGCTCGATTTGCCGGGGATCGAGGCTCCTCTTGCTCTCCGGCGGCGGCATGCGCTCGTCATCGGTTTTCGAAGTGGTGCGCTTCCAGAGCTCGCTCTCTTCCAGCTTCCCCGGCGACACGGCAAAATGCCCCCCGAGGTCGCCGAAGATGCCGTCCCGGGTGTCGAGGCGGAGCTTCGACTTGCGCTTCGCCTTGTCCGGCCCGTGGCAGGCGTAGCAGTTCTCGGAAAAGATGGGGCGGATGTCGCGATTGAAGCGGATGGCCTTGGCGGGCTCCGCAGCGGCGGCGGATACGGTGAAAAGCGTCATCGCGGCCCACCAGCGGCCCGAAGATCGCAAGAACCCATGCATAGAGGCGCACTCCGAAAAGGTGAAACTTTGACTCCAAGCGTACCCCAGATTTTAGTGGATTTGGGGGCCGACTCCAATAGAGTTTTATAAGGAACATGGATTTGGAAATTGACCTTCAATAGATTCTTCCTCCGCAACTTCTCCGCAAAATGCGGAGAAGTTGCGGATAGCTCGGTTGCGGGCGGAGCCCGCAATATAGAGAAGCGCCCCGCAGAGAAAAAGGAGGCCTCATGCCGCTCGCCCGAAAAATTCCCCAGACTATCCGCATCGCCATTGCCATCGCGGTCCCGTGGTTTTTTCTGCTGCCGACTTCCCCGCTCCGGCCGCCCCCGGTGCTCGGGGAAGAGCCCGAGAAGAAGGAGAGCCTGCTCATCGACGTGAGCGGGCTGGTCAGCCCCCCGCCGCAAGCGTCCTTTGTCCTCGAGCCTTACGGCCCGCTGATCTTCTGGAGCGGTGACGACATCGGGAAACCTCGTGGTTTCGCATTCGGCCCCGACCGAGATAGTGGGGGCGCCGAGACCTGTGAAAGATCCGATCCCGGAGCGCTCGTCGGGCTCGAAAACCTCTTCCAGATCCTGACGGACCTCCGGAATGGCCGCAGGGCCGATTCGCAGGCTGAAAAACCGGCGGGGCCGGAGCTGTCCGTGCAAGGAGGGCGGATCCGGGCCGAGGGAACGGCGGAGGAGGTCCGGTGGGTGAGGTCCGTCCTCCAGCCGGCGGTGGAGGAGGCCGAGACCTCCCTGCAGGTCGAGTGCCTGCTCGCTTCCCCGGAGGCCCTGGAGGCCGCGAGGCCTGGCTGGCGGGATCAAGGAATATACTTCGAAGCGGAGGTCTTCGAAAAGCTGCTCTCCGACCCGCGCTCGCGCCTCCTGCGGGCCAGCGGCCGGAGCGGCCAGCGCCTGGAAGCCGGCTCGGAGGAGGTGTTTTCCTTCCTGAACGATTACGAGGTCAGCCAGGCCGGCGTGATCCCGGTCATCAACCCCGTGCTCAGCTCGTTCCCCGCGGGAGAGCGGCTGGAAGCGCTGCCGGTCTGGCCGGACCGCGATGGACCGGTCTGGCTCGATATCGCCCTGGGGAGCTACCGGGTCAAGGCGGAGTCCTGGTACCTGGGGTGCGATCTGGGGACCGTGGAGCTGCCCGTGGTCGATGAACTGCTCCTTTCCACGGTCGTTTCGGCCCCGGCGGGCCAGGCCATCCTTCTGGGGGAGATCTCCCGGGCTTCGAACGGTGAACCGGCGGCGATTTTGCTTCAGGTGAAGGCTTCTCCAGCCGGAGAAAGCCGTTCCGAGGAGAAAAAACCAGCGGGGCTGCGCTTTTATGATCTGTCGCTCCTCTTTTCGAGGCCGGGGGGCAAGATCTGGCCGGGCCCCGGAAGCCGGAAGCTGTTTTCCGATGAGCGCGCCTTCCCCTGGAACGCCGATGATTTCGAGGAGAGGTTCCGCGCCCGGGCTCCGGAGGTGTGGGGGAAGAAGGAGAACCGCCTGTGGGCGCGCGGGCGGTGCCTGGCGGTCTACGGATCGGAAGAGGCGCATCGAACCGTCAAGAAGTTCCTGCAGGATGAAATGAGCCGTTCCTTCCCCATGGCCATGGCCGCGCTCACCGGGTTGAAGCTGCCGCGCGACCAGTACCTGAAGCTCCGCGCCCTCGAGGAGGCGGGCGGCTGGCTGAAGCCGGGCTGGAGCGAGGGGATCAAACCGGCTGGAGATCAAATGCTCTGGCGCTGCTCGGTCGCCGGGGTGCCGGGGGAGTTTCTCGGCCTCCGGCAGGTCAAGCTGCAGGGCTTCATCGCGCATTTCGAGCTGGTCGCGGGCGGCACCGGCTTCGCGGTGGTGGAGATCCCCGACGCCGTGGCCACTACTTGCGGGGAGGGCCTGGACTTCCGCCAGGCCTGGGATCGGAGCGGCGGCCAGGACCTGGTCCGCTGGAGGCTTCTGGGGGCCGATGCGGCCCTCAAGGAGATGCGCGACCTGAAAGCGACCGTGCCGACGCAGCAGGTCCTCGAAGAAGGGGGGACCCGGCTACAGCGCGGGCAGTCTCATGCCCATGCAGGAAGCGCCCGCCTGGCCGAGACCGTCCAGGACCTGAACCTCCAGGCCCCCCATCAGCAGGTGCGGTCCTGGCGGCTGGAGAGGTTCCTCCAGGCCGGCCGCGACGCCATCCTCAGCGCCGAGATCGATCGCGAGGGGGTCGCGTCCGTCCTCATAGGCCGGCTCGATCCGGCCCCGGCGGGCCGTTGAGCTGGTCTATTCAGCCCAGGCCATCGGCCGGAGGAGGATTCATGCGGATGAACGGATTGCTTGTGCTTGGGACTCTGGCAGGCGCAGCCGCCTGCGTTTCGCGGGCCGCCGCCGCGCCTCCGGCGATGTCGGTCCAGCTCGCCAGCGGTTTGATACGGGTACGCCCCGAGGGCGGGCCGACCTTGCCCCCGTTCGGCGGCATCAAGGCCGCGTGCAACGAGTACGAGCCTTTTCAGATCGTGGTGCGCGCCGGATCCAAGGGGCTGAAGGAGGTGAGCGTCGAACTCAGCGACTTCCGCGGCGATGGGGGCCGCCTCATCCCTCGGCGTTGCCTGGCGCTCTTCCGGGAGCATTTTGTGGAGGTGGCGGAGCCCAGCCCCAAGTCGAAGGAAGGCAAGGGCTGGTATCCCGATGCGCTGATCCCGTTCCTGGATTCCAAGAGCGTCCAGCCGCCAGCGGGCGCTCGATTCAACGCGGTGCCGTTCGATGTGGCGCCGGGCGGGAACCAGGCGGTGTGGGTGGACGTCCGCGTCGAGAAGGATGCCGCGCCGGGAGATTATACGGGCGCGGTGACGGTCGCGGCGCGGGGCCAGGCGGCGATAACGGTTCCGGTCCAGCTCACCGTTTGGAATTTCATCCTGCCGGACCGGCCTTCCCTGCGCTCCAACTTCGGAGGCTTCGGCGGGCGCGTGGCGCGGGAGCACGGCATCGAGCCGAGCGCCCCGGAGTTCCGCCCCCTCGAGCGGCGCTACGCCGAGGCGCTGGCGGCGCACCGCCTCTCGCCGCCGATCCCCGCCTACCTGCTTCCCAAGGTTCGTGCCGATGGGAGCATCGATCCCGCCGGGACGCATCCCGCGCTCAAGGAATGGATGGAAAGCCTCCAGGTCACCGGTTTCCCGATCGATCTCCTGGGGAGCGATCCGCTCGGCAAGGACCGGGAGCGCAACCGGACCTACCTGCGGTCGATCCACGCCTACTTGAAAGCGAACGGGTGGGAGAAGCTCGCCTATATCTACGTGCTGGATGAGCCGAACGACGCGAATGCTTATGAAGAGGTGCGGCGACGGGCCCGCCTCATCCACGAGGCCCAGCCCGGCATCAAGGTGCTGTGCACGGAGCAGCCGGTTCCCCAGGATCCCGACTGGGGCACCCTGGCGGGGAGCGTGGACATCTGGGTCCCCCTCTGGCCGCTCTTCGATGAGAAGGCCGGAAGGGAACGGCTGGCCGCGGGCGAGGAACTCTGGTCCTACACGGCGCTCTGCCAGGGGGAGAAAGGGAGGGATACGCCGTTCTGGGAGATCGACTTCCCGCTTCTCAACTACCGCATCCCCGCCTGGATGAGCTGGCGCTGCGGCATGACCGGCCTGCTCTACTGGTCGACCGTCTACAGGGAGAAGGTGGGAGACGCCTGGACCCGGCCGCGCACTTACGGGGAATTCAACGGCGAAGGCTCCCTCTTCTACCCCGGCGCGCCCGCCGGCCTCGCCGGCCCCGTCGCCTCGATGCGGCTCAAGCAGATCCGGGAGGGCCTTGAGGACTACGAGTATCTGGCCCTCCTCGCCGCTCGCGGCGAGAAAGCCTTCGCGGGCCAGGCGGCGGCGCGCCTGGCCCGGAGCTGGACCGACTGGGAGGAGAATCCCGCCCGGATCTACGAGGTCCGGGAGGAGCTGGGGAAGCGCCTGAGCCGGCGGTGATCCTGAAAGAACCTAAAAATTTATCTCGACGCGTTCCCGGGGATCGCC
This sequence comes from Planctomycetota bacterium, assembly GCA_016209605.1. Taxonomy (GTDB): domain Bacteria; phylum Planctomycetota; class UBA8108; order UBA8108; family JACQVS01; genus JACQVS01. Next base: position 3,148 of record JACQVS010000160.1, on the reverse strand, counting down.
GCCGGAGGGAAAAAGTTGGGGAGGGACACGATGGCCGGGGGGCAGTATAATTTTCTCATGAGGTCAAACTTTTATCGGATCCTGTCAGCGCTAGGGATAACTTTCGGCTTCCTCTCGGGAAGTCCTCAGCCAGCGGCCGCTCACACCAAATTTTTCGTCGGCCAGCCTCATTTCGAACTGGATTTCCCCAGGGGCCGCTGCGGCGGACACGCTCCCACCGGAGTCAGCTGGACCGCCCCGGATGAAATCACCGTGGCGGTTACCGGCGCCGTCTGGAAACTGAGAAACAGCGCCGACGCCTCGGTCACGCTCTGGCTCAACGCGGAAAAACTCGTTGACACCGTACCGGTGCCCCCTAACGGGAGCACCTGCAATTCGCAGATCCCCCATCCTTTCGCCGAGATGGCGAAAAACAGCGGTTCCACCGTTCTACGCCTGCAAGAACTTAAACTTCAAAAAGGGGATCGGATCATCGTAGAGCTCGGCGGCAACGATTACACCGGCCTCGATCTCGCCATCAAAAGCCGAGGCCACACGTGGGACCTAGCCGCCGATTTCTCCAATAGGGAGAATCCCAGCGGTCCCTGGTCCTATGGCCAGGTCAGCCTGAACAACCAGGGGCAACCCGAGTTGATTCTCCTTGATAAAGCGGTCCCGGAGTTCAACCCCGACGGTCGGGGCCAATTCGGGCCAAACCAGCCCGCCTGGGTCAGCGCCAAGCTGGCGCCCCACATCAGCCTGTGCAAGAGCAACGGGACAGCCCCGTATTCCCAGGAAGTTCACTATGTCTCCGAGAAGACAGTTTACACCGAGGCCTTGATTGGCGGGCGCTGGCTCGGGCGGTATTGGGCCGCCGACGGCACGCTCAAGATCGCTTATGAAGGCTTCGCCGAGGACGCCTTCCAGATCGAGTTGGACGGCGCGCCCCTTGCTCCAGAATGGCGGCTGATCGCGGCCCCGGAATCGCCGCCGTCCGACTCGGATACCCGCCGTTGTCTCGTCGAGCTGGCCCACCGCAGCAAACCGATCCGGGTCCAGGTCCACACCGCCCTGGACGGCACCGCCGTCCTGCGCCGCTGGCTCCAGATCGCCAACACCTCCGATCGTCCGGTCGCCTTGACCGCCGTCTATCCGTGGACCAGCTCGCTGGTGGCGAACCGCGTATTCTGGGGAAAGCCTGACCCGCCCGGTCGCTCTTCCCATCCTTTTACCTTGGGCCATTTCAGCGAGTCCGATCATTGTTGGGAAGGCTGGTTCCGATGGCGGTCCATCAGCAAACCGGAAGTCATCGAGATCGGCTGCCGCAAGGGCCAGTGCTTCGATGATCCCTTTTTCATCGTCCGCAACGAAGGCACAGGACAGTACCTCATCGGGCACCTGGCCTGGCCGGCCAACTGGCAGATGCAACTGGATTACGGTCATGCTGGCGCTGACGCGCTTCGCTTTCGGATCGGGCCTTTGGCCTCCAAGCCGTTGCGGATCATAGCGCCCGGAGAGAACATCGAAACCCCCGCGGTGCATCTCGGTCTGATGGCCGGGGATCTGGACCAGGCCGTCCATGCCATGCACGAGCACATTCGGCGCTCCGTATTGCCGGACCGCCGGCCCGAGAGATCCTACTTGATTCAATATGCCCTGCCGGGGGATCAAGGTTACCTGTCCCGAAATTTCGGCGATGCCGGTGGATACACGGAGGACGCGGTCAGGAAGAACATCGATCTCGCCGCAGCCATTGGCGCCGAGCTGTTCATCATGGACGCCGGCTGGTGGGACAACCAAGGGGACTGGTTCCCGTCGACCTCGCGCTTTCCGAACGGGTTGGAACCGCTGGTCACTTACGCCGGCCAGAAGGGCCTGCTCTTCGGGCTTTACGCCGAAATCGAAAAGGCCAGTCCAGCCAGTCGAATTGCCAAGATGCACCCCGACTGGACCGGCTGGTATGAACCGTATCCTGTTCTCAACCTGGCAGATCCGCTGGTCGCCGCGTACATGCTCTCTGAATTGGAAAGGTTGATCGAGCGTTGCCCGCTGGACCTCTTCCGTCTGGACTATAACGTGCCTTCCGCCGAGCCGAAAGAGGGAGCGCCGTTCACGAGACACGGCATCATGGAAAACAACTTCTGGCGCTATTACGAAGGCTTCTACCGGACCTTTGAACAAATCCACCGGAAATACCCGGACCTGATCCTCCAGCAAGCCGCCTGCGGTGGAGGGCGCAACGACCTGGCCACGGTGGGCCGCTTTCACGAACAGTACCTCACCGATGGCCTCCGCCTGCCTTACGAGCTTCAGAACTACGCGGGGCAGACTTTGGCCCTTCCTCCGGAGATCTTCATCATCGCTCACGGCGCCGATGGCGGCGGCGGCACGGGGAACGCCGAGAATTTTGAAACCAATCTCCGCGTCGCTTACACTCTCAGTACCCCATGGATCTTCGCTGGAACCGTAGCGCCGAGCTTGGAGCACCTCAGCCCCCTACGCCTGGAAAAATACCGCCATTACGCCTCCCTCTACAAGGAATTCATCCGTCCGGCCCTGCCCACATGCCGGATGTATCACCACCAGCCGGTCAACGCCCGTGGAGGGGTCGATTCCAGTGGGTATTTCGTCGCCGAATTTGCCAGCCCCGACAAATCCATCGGCTGGGCCACGCTGGTCCGGATCGGCCCGGCTGACACGGACGTTTACCTCTTCAAACCCAAAGGCTTGGACCGCGGCAAATCCTACTCCGTCCGTCTGGATTCCACGGGCGAAAAGTTTCGAAGCGAGGGCTCGAGCCTCATGCGCGAGGGGATTCCCGTTCACCTGGAGACGCTCTCGGCTTCCGAGCTGCTCTTGTTCAAAAGCGGACCATGATTCCCAGCTTTGCCCATGAGCTGTCGAGATCCCGCTTCATTGGTGGCGCTGCAAGGTCAAGGTGACTTCATGGGCTTGGTCCGGCGCGAGTTCCTGAACGGCCGCGCTTCCGCTCGCCGCCCATCCCTCCAGGTGCACTACGATCTTCCGACAAGACGGATCGCTCAAGGAAGCGATATGCAGAGCCGCTGTCATGCCGTCCTCAGAGACTCGCAGCGTCACCGCCAGCGGCCCGAAGGGCGTGCGCAGGCCGTCGAGCCGGGTCATCATCCCGGATTTCAGCCAGGACGAG